>JAGASP010000068.1 GCA_017621695.1 Clostridia bacterium | reverse complement strand
GTTTTCTGCCGTACAAAAATTCACCTCGAAAGGTCAGAGCTATAGCTTCAATATTTGAAGAAATAATTGGAATTATTCGACCAACTTCCCACCTGTCAACCAGTGCGGTATGAGCCCCAAGGCGCTCCGCCGCAGGGGTGGTGTTCCGGCGTTGGCTGACACATGACACGCTGTTGCAGTCCCCCTCCCGTATCGGGGGACTGCGAGCGTCACGAGGGAGTTGGAGTCCAGAGGAGAACCGTAGGTTCTGTCTTTGGCAGCGCTCTTTTGTAACTTTTCTCTCGCTGCGGAGAGAAAAGTTAGTAGAACACTAAACAACAATTTACCGTTTTTCATTCTGTTCCCAAATATCCGTCCATCCACTTGAGCGACCGCTCTGCATACAGCTCGTATCTCGCCAGCTTGCCGCCCTTGACACGGTGATCCAACGAAGGAACAATGCCGAAATTGGCATTCATGGGAACGAATTCACCGAGACCGCCGTGGCTGATATAATGCGCCATGGCACCGATCATGGTGATTTCGGGGAAAATCACGGGTGCAAGCCCCAGCGCTCTGCGGGCAGCATTGAGACCTGCGACAAAGCCCGAGCCGGTAGACTCAATATAGCCCTCCACGCCCGTCATCTGACCTGCGAAGAACAGCTCGGGACGATTGCGCATGGCGTAATCCGCACCCAAAAGATCAGGGGAAGGAAGATAGGTATTACGGTGCATAACACCGTAGCGCAAAAATTCTGCGTTCTCGAGACCGGGTATCATGGAAAACACGCGCTTTTGCGCAGGGAAGGTCAGGTGGGTCTGGAAGCCCACCAGGTTATACATACTTCCCTCCTCGTCCTCACGCCTGAGCTGCACCACGGCGAAGGAGCGCGCTCCTGTGCGGTCATCCACCAAGCCCACAGGCTTGAGGGGGCCGTAGCGAAGGGTATCGTAACCGCGCTTGGCCATGACCTCTACAGGCATACAGCCCTCAAAAACCTTGAGATCCTTATCAAAATCCTTGAGTTGCGCCTCCTCGGCGGTGACAAGCGCGTTGTAGAAAGCATCGTATTGCTCTCTTGTCATGGGGCAATTGATATAGTCCGCATCCCCCTTATTGTAGCGCGAAGCAAAGAATGCCACGTCCATGTTGATGCTTTCTGCGTCCACGATGGGGGCGACGGCATCAAAGAAATGGAGTCCCTCCCCTGCCACGTTGTTGCGGATCCAATCCGCCATGGGGTCAGAGGTCAGAGGGCCGGTAGCAACCACCGTGATTCCTTCTTCGGGTACTGCGGTGACTTCCTCCTCCACAACGGTAATGAGGGGATGATTGCGGATCTTTTCGGTTATATAAGCTGAAAACTTGTCCCGATCCACCGCCAAGGCCGAGCCCGCGGGAACCTGGGTAGCTCTGGCAGCTTCCATAATGAGCGAGCCCATGCGTGAAAGCTCTTCTTTGAGCAGTCCCACAGCGTTTGTCACTCGGTCTGAACGCAAGGAATTGGAGCAGACCAGCTCGGCAAAGCCCTCGTGGTGATGCGCAGGAGTCATTTTTTTCGGTTTCATTTCATAGAGCGTGACCTTCACACCCAGCTTGGCGGCTTGCCAAGCGGCTTCACAGCCTGCAAGTCCTGCGCCGAATACGTTGATGTGTGACATGGCTTACTCCTGTCCGTCACGCTCCACAGCGACCTCTTCCTCTCGGCTGTAGCCGCAAGCCTTGTCGTGGCAGACAAGTACGGGCTTACCCTTCTTTCGGAAGAGCATCTTGCCGCAGGTGGGGCACTTCTCGTTCGTGGGAAGATCCCAAGAGGAGAAATCGCAGGTGGGATATTTTTCACAGCTGTAGAACACCGTCTTATTGCGTCCTGTTTTCATGATGAGACGGGAGCCGCACTTGGGACAGGGTACGCCGATGTCCTTGACCTTCTGCTTGGTAAACTTACACTCGGGATACTTGGAGCAAGCGTAGAAGCTGCCGTAGCGGCCGGTACGCAGAACCATCGGCGCACCGCATTCCTCACAGACCATATCCGTTGCCACCGCTTCGGGCTTGCTTTCAGCTTCGGCCTTGGGCTTTTCGGGCTCGGTCAGCGGACGGGTGCTCTTACAGGTAGGATAATTGGGGCAAGCGGCGAATTTACCGAAGCGGCCGTTCTTGACCACCATCTGCGCGCCGCACTTGTCGCATATAAAATCCGTTTTTTCCACAGGCACGTTGACAGCAATAGAGCCGATGTCGGATTCTGCAGCCGTCAATTGCTTTTCAAACACGCGCCAATAGCTGTTCAAGACCTCTTCCAACGTATCTTTTCCGTTTTCGATCTCATCAAGAGAATCCTCCATGCGCGCGGTAAAGTGTTCATCTACCACGGTGGAGAAGTTAGCGATCATGATATCGTTGGTCACCTCACCCAATTCGGTCGGCACGAGAGACTTGCCCTCGCGCTTCACATATCCGCGGGAGATGATGGTGGAAATGATGGACGCAAACGTGGAAGGACGACCGATGCCCTTTTCCTCCAGGAGCTTGATCATGGAGCCCTCGGTGTAGCGAGGCGGGGGCTCGGTAAAGTGTCTGTCGGCATCCAGCTCACCGGATTTCAAAACGTCGCCCTCGGTAAGGGTGGGAATGCGAAGATCCTTCTGCTCTTCGGGCTCGTCGGCATTTTTCTTTTTGCTGTCATCCGCAGATTCCTCGTAAACCGCCATGTAGCCCGGGAAGGTAACGGTGTAGCCGCTCGTACGGAAAATATAGCTCTTGCATTCAAAATCCACCGTCAAAGTTTCAAGCTCGGCAGATTCCATCTGGCTTGCCACGAATCTTTCCCAAATCAGCTTATAGAGCTTATACTGATCCGTCGTCAGCATTTTTCTGACGCGTGCGGGCTCCAGCTCCACGCGTGCGGGGCGGATCGCTTCGTGGGCATCCTGTGCTCCTGCCTTGGTCTTATATACACGGGGAGCTGCGGGATAATACTTATCGCCGTATTTTTCGCGGATCAGCACCTCGGCGGCGGCCTGCGCATCGGCGGAGACACGGAGCGAGTCGGTACGCATATAGGTAATCAGACCCTGTACGCCGCCAAGCTCAGAGCCAAGGTTGACACCTTCGTAAAGCTCCTGCGCGACCTTCATGATGCGCTGCGACTGGAAGCCCAGCTTTCTCGATGCCTCCTGCTGCATGGTAGATGTGGTGAAGGGGGGCGCGGGGTGCTTCTTTTTGGTCGCACGCTTAACGGAATCCACGTTGAAGGGCTTGCCCTCCACGGCATGAACCACGCGCATGGCTTCGGCTTCGTTGGAAAGACGGATCTTGCCGTTTCGATCACCGTAAAAACGGGCGAGGAAGGGCTTTGCGTTCTCGGGAAGCAGGGTGACGTCAATGGTCCAGTACTCCTCGGGATTGAACGCACGGATCTCGTTTTCTCTGTCCACGATGAGCTTGGTTGCCACAGACTGCACACGTCCCGCAGACAGGCCGCTTCTGACGGTCTTCCAAAGGAAGGGGGAGAGCTTATAGCCCACGATGCGATCCAGAATGCGGCGCGCCTGCTGAGCATCCACCAGGTTCATGTCCAGCTTGCGAGGCTGCTTGATCGCGGCCTTGACCACGGATTTTGTGACCTCGTTGAAGGTCACGCGCAAGACGTTTTCCACAGGAATGCCGAGCGCGGCGGCCAGATGCCAGGAAATGGCTTCACCTTCGCGGTCAGGGTCGGTTGCGAGATAAACTTTGTTTGCGTTCTTGGCTTCTTTTTTCAGTTCCTTGATGAGATCGCCCTTGCCGCGGATGTTGATATAGTGCGCCTTGAAATGGTCGTCGATATCGACACCCAGCGTGCTTTTGGGCAGGTCTCTGACGTGACCTACCGAAGCCATCACTTTATAGTTGGAGCCAAGATACCCTTTGATGGTACTTGCCTTAGAAGGCGACTCCACAATGACGAGATTTGCCATAATTCGGTTTTGTTTCCTTTCAAAAATCTATCTGAAACACATATGCCGTCGGCATATATGTCAAAAGCTCACGTTTCATTTGCGGGAATAAAGTCCGCCGGGAAGCGCCACGACAAGTCCCTTGATCTCCAGCATGGTCATGGCAGACATGATGTCCGACATGGAAAATCCTGCTTTGACAAGATAATCCACCGCGACGGCATGATCCAGAGGCAGGGCTTCAAAGAGCTTTCTCTGCACTTCGGGAAGGGTTTCCAATATTTTCTCGGAAGCATCTCCGACACGGGGCTCGGAGGGTGGGGTCGGCTTTTCCGCTTTGGGCTGTTCGGAGGATTTCCGAGGCAAACGCCGCTCGGACGCTTCGGTGGAAGTCGGAGCATTCGCTTTTGGAAGCGGCTTCTGCGGTTCGCGAGGCTTCTCCGTGGCTCTGACCGAGGGATTGCGAACGTAGACCGAAAGCCGCTCCAGAACCGATTCATCCAGCTCCGAGCGTTGCTCTGCCGTCAGAAGACGATCCAAGCGGAGGGCGTCACGGTACAGAAAGCTGTAGGTATCCAGAATATCACGGGGCTTGAGAACAACGCCCGCGCCGTCAAAAATGAGGCGGTTGGTTCCCGAGGTCTGCGGGTCGCCCACGTTACCGGGAACGGCGAAAACGTCGCGTCCCTGCGAAATAGCGGTTCGGGCGGTAATCAGCGCCCCCGAGCTCTCCCCTGCCTCCACGACAACAGTTCCCTGCGACAAGCCGCTGATGATACGGTTTCTCTGTGGGAAATGATGTCCGAGCGGTCTGGTAGCGGGAGGATATTCGGTCATCACAGCACCGTTTTGCAAAATGGCATCCCGAAGATCTCTGTGGGCTACGGGATAAACAACGTCGATACCGCAACCGAGGATCGCCACGGTACAGCCCTTGGCTGCCAGCGCACCTGCCGCAGCCACGGAATCCACACCCAAAGCCATACCCGACACGACGACCGTGCCGACAGCGGCCAGCTCATAGCCTATTTTATACGCCATTTTCTTGCCGTATTCGCTCATGGTGCGGGTACCGACGACCGAGATACAAAGGCGACTGTTGAAATCGGGGAGCTTGCCCATATAGTAAAGCAGCATGGGCGGGTCGATGAGATGCTTCAAGGGACGGGGATAGGCCTCGTCCTGCCAGAAGAGGAGTCCGATACCATTGGTACGGCAATAACGCTGGATGCGGTGGCTTTCCTCTAAGTTCTTGTCTGCCAGCGCCCGTTTGATCTTATCGTCGCAGGACAGCTCCGCAATGGCATCCGTGTCCATGGAAAAGAGATCATAGGGGGTATATTGCGCAAGCAACGGAATAAACGCAGGATTGGCTACACCCATACGGAGAGACAGCCAGATTTCAAACAAACGATCCTTCATAACGAACTCCTTTCGTCATAGTAAAAACAGCGTCATTTGCAAAGCTCCCACATCAGAAGCGCGGCGGCGACTCCCGCATTGAGGGATTCGGTACCCGCCTGCATGGGGATATAGATGCTTTGGTCACACGCGCGGATCAGCTCCCAAGAAAGGCCGTGCCCCTCGTTACCGATGACCACGCAATCCCCCGGTTGAAAAGGAAACTCTCCCAGCCGAACGGCCGTGTCATCCAGAGCAGCGGCAAACACGCGGCGACCGCTTTTCCGAATGCTTTCCACCGCACCGGCAAGATGATCCACACGGGTGATCGGCATAGAAAACAGCGGTCCCATCGCTGCGCGGAGTGTCTTAGGATGGTAGAGATCGGCGCAGTCCTCGCTGAGCACGAGATGACGAATGCCCAAGGCTGCGGCAGAGCGGATGATCGCGCCCACATTGAGAGGATCGCGGACAGATTCCATGAGAAGAACGGGGCCTTCGGGGAGGTCAAGCGCATCTTCCTTCTCTATTATATACATTTTATGAAATCTGTCAATATATTCAGCTACACAAATTATGCCTTCGGGCGCATTTTCTTGAGAAATTTTATCGAAAAGCTCATCCTCCAGGAGAAAAGCGGGGCATAAAACAGACGCAGGATCCCTGCCCGTCAGCTCTGAAAAGCGGGCTTCCACACGCGCGGCACTTCCCTTTTTCAGGAAAATACGATCTATCGGCACGTCTCTTTGCACCGCCTCGCAGAACAGCTTGATCCCATCAAAACGGAAGCGTTTTTGCGCCTGTCTTGCCTTGCGATCCTCCAGCTTACAGAGGTCCACGACACGGCGATTCTGCCGCGAAGCAATGACCTCTCCTTGGTATAAAAAGCCCATATAGGCCTCCTTTCAGGGATGTATAAAAACCCCCATTCTATGACAAAAACCCGGCACAAGCTGTCCGGGTTTTTATCTCAGGGAACCTTTAAAAACGATATTGACGAGCAAGCCGTGTGGGAAATTTTCGTCAAGCAAGTCGGCTTTTCGCACGCGTAGCAGAGCTACGCGAAGAAGAGCAGGCGCGACATGACGGAAAATTCACCGCGGATCGCCGCCAAAAGAGTTTTTAGAGGTGACCCAAGCTTACAGTGCAGCCTTTGCCTGCTCGCAGAGAGCGGTGAAAGCGGCGGCGTCAGCGATAGCGATCTCAGAGAGCATCTTGCGGTTCAGGGTGATACCTGCCTTCTTCAGACCGTTCATGAAGCTGGAGTAGTTCATGCCGTTAGCTTTGCAAGCGGCAGAAATACGAGTGATCCAGAGACGGCGGAAGTCTCTCTTCTTCATGCGGCGACCTGCGAATGCGTAGTTGCCGCTCTTCATGACGGCCTGCTTAGCCATCTTGAAGTGCTTGGACTTGCTACCCCAGTAACCCTTAGCGGCCTTGAGGATCTTATTTCTTCTCTTACGGGTCATCATTGCGCCCTTAACTCTTGCCATTGTTCATTTCCTCCTTTTCGTCGTTTACCGAATCACTTCTGGATCATAGCTCTGATGTTCGCAGTCATTGCGTCGCTCAGAATTGCAGAGCCGCGGAGATGTCTCTTTCTCTTTGCGGTCTTCTTACCCAGGTTGTGGCGGTGGTGGCAGTGGTTGATCTTCACTTTGCCGGTTCCGGTGACGGAAAATCTCTTGGCAGAAGCGCGATGTGTCTTAACCTTTCCCATTTTCTTGTTCCTTCTTTCGTATAAATAATTTTTTTGTTATGGTTTAAACCTATCGAACCTTACTTGCTTTTGTTCGAGATAGGATTGATGATCATGCTCATGAAGCGGCCGTCAAGCACGGGCTTCTTTTCGCAGTGACCGACCTCGGCAGTGTCGTTCTGGAAGCGCTCCAAAAGATCGCGTCCAATGGCCTGGTGACTCATTTCACGGCCCTTGAATTTCAGCACCACGCGAACCTTGTTACCGCTCGTCAAAAACTTCTTTGCCTGATTGAGCTTGGTCTCATAGTCGTGGGTATCAATGCGGCAGGAGAGCTGAATCTCCTTGACCTCAATGACCTGCTGCTTCTTCTTGGCTTCCTTTTCACGCTTCTGCTTTTCAAACAGATACTTACCGTAGTCCATGATCTTGCACACAGGGGGATTTGCCTGTGCAGCGATCAGAACCAGATCCATGTCTTTCTCATAAGCCAGTTTCTGAGCCTCTCTGGAACTCATAATGCCCAAGGGCTCACCGTCTGTGCTGATCACTCGAACCTCGGGGAGGTCAATTGCCTCGTTGATAGGGGTTTGAGCTTCCTTAGCATTGTTTGCGATAGGTACACACCTCCAAAATAAAAATTGCACCGAAGCGCAAAACTACCCCGGCACACACTTCCACCTATGGTGGGAACGGTTGTTATTGACCGAGCTCGCTCATCGGCGGCAGGGTGGAAACCGGGTGGTTTCGCTTCTTTACTGGGGCATTATACCATACATTTTTCGGTTTGTCAATAGCTTTTTCGAAAAAAATTGTTTTTTCACAAAAAACCGCCGCTGTCTGCGGCGGTTTTAACGTCAAACACAAGGAGAATCGAAAAATTCTCCTCAGACCTCGAAGGCTTCGTACATCTCTTTGTAAGTCTCAAACGCAACTCTCCGACGGTCAAAAAGCTCCTTTTCCTCTTGCATACGGCGCATAAAAGCACGGTACTCATTGACAAAAGCGCGGTCGATCATTTGAGAACAGTCCCCCCAGCCCTCATCTCCGCGCAACGAGCCGATCATGCAGGCCATCTGCCAATCCTCGTTTTCGCTGATGGCACGCATCGCGCGGCGCTCAGCGGCACGGCTGTCAATGCGACGGTTGAGCTGTCGGTTGCGGATGGACAGATTCCGAAGCGCTTCCCAAAGGTCAGAGAACGCAGGTGCCTCTGCCAAAACCGCTTCCCCATAGGTCTGCCATTTATCATGCTCCAGCGTTCCGTTGAGCAAAAGCAGATAGGTATCATGCCAAGCACCGGTTTCCGCCACGGCATCGGCTTGGAACAGCTTTTCCCTTTCTTGCGTGTACGCGCTCTGCAAGCTCCGCAAAAGATCCGAAGCACGTGCCCATTCGGAAGAAATCTCCTGTGTCATCAAAGGAATATCCTCCTCCAAATGCGCAAACCACGTTTCAGCCCCGCCGTCACCGCCTCTGGCATTGACCCAATCATTTTCCCTGAATTCCAAAACACGCAGGCTGTCCGAAAGCATCTGCTCCATTTGCACCAGACACTTTCTGCGATGTGCGATCAAACGGGAAATTTTTCGTCCAAGGCGGACACAGGCATCATATGCCGGTACAGCATCGGAGGTTACGGGCGCGTCACACAGGATGGGACGCAAGGTCAGCCAATGCTCTGAGAGAAGCTCACGGAGCATATGGTTATTTCGGAAGATTTCTTCGCGATCCTCATAGTTTTCGCAATCATAAGCATCAAACACTTCCGCCACGTCCGCATAAGTCAGGCGACGGGAGCCATCCTCGCCGGATGACGCGGGAGATGCTTCCGCCCCGGCGTACAGGCATTGCTTTGCGTGAGAAACCAGCATTTCCTTGGTTTGCTCCAAAAGTCTCTGTCTCGTGTTGAATGCATCGAGAATGAAGCTTTTCTCAGACTCCTCCAAAGAGATCGGCCGACGCTGTTCGCCCGGCTCACAGCCAACGGGAAACAGTGTCAGCATCCGTTCGACCTTCGCCAAGCGTTCATGACAAACGTTTCTGATTTCATCAAACGTGCCGCCAATGACGGTCATAGCGCCTTGAATGCTTTCGTTTCCGACAGGATGACCCTCATAGAAACGCTGCGCTCTTTCGGCAAATTCAGCCGAATCGGGTGCTGAGGAAATCAACCGCACGATCTGCTCCTCCGTACGCATCCGATGCAACCACAGCGATCCCAGCCGCACCTCGGTCGCAGACGGCTCGCAGGCATTCCGCGACAGCAACAGCAGAGCAAACGGAGCTTCATGCACCACGCGAATGCAGTCCCCTTCCACCGATCCGCCCTCGTGTCCCGTCAACATATCCGTCGCCGTTGTCCAAAGAGGAGCCATGCCCTGTTCGTCCAGCAAATACAGAACGTAGTCACCGGCGGCGTATATTTCCAAATCGTATGTATGCCGACTCACCGCACGGCATCGACAGGCAAATAAAGAGGCCGCAAAAAAGCGTTCACTTCCCGGGCGAGGTCCCGAGATAGAACGCATTATTTCGTGCAAGCTGTCAATGGCCGCGGGAATTCTGGAGGACAGGCGCTTGATACAAAAGCCTTGCGGCAGGCAATTGCCCTCCGTCAGAATTTCATATGCCAACGCCTCGGTCATCGCCGCAACATAGCGGGAGATGGGATGGGTTTGCCGCTCTGCTGTATCTCCGAAGGTTCTGCGCAATATATCACGGTTGGTATCGGTACGATCCAAGACCGAATGATAGAGGCCGTCGTAGAGGCCTTCCACGCCGCCTCTCCCCACCGTAAACGTCGGCGGACGCATACCGTCATTGGCAACGTAGCCCCGTGCAGCCAAGAGCAATCCGTTTGCTGCCAGCGGTGTTGCCTCGGAGATCAACCCCAGCGCCTCGCGGTTCTCCGCCAAAAAAGCGCTTTTCAAAAGGTTTTCCGTATTCATAAGCTCATAAAATTCCATCCGCATCCTCCCCTTTTCCGGCAGTGATACCGTTTACTCACCTATGCTGTCATTATACCATGCTTCGACACATTTGTCAACTGCGGAATCAAAAACCGCCCTATACCGAATCTGATTTTAAAAAACTTTTCCTCTGCCTACTTGCATTCCGACAAATTTTGTGATATAATATATTGAGAGTTATAATCGTGTTGAAAATCATGCAAAAGGAGCAATTCATGGCAACGCCGACTACCAAAAAGAAGATACAGAAACCCGTTGAATATGATAACAACAGCATTACCTCTCTGCGCGGCGCAGACCGTGTGCGCAAGCGCCCCGCCGTCATTTTCGGCTCCGACGGTCTGGATGGTTGCGAGCATTCCTTCTTCGAGATCCTCTCGAACTCGGTGGACGAGGCCAGAGAAGGACATGGCTCTGTCATCAAGGTGACGAGATACAAGGACAGATCCATAGAAGTAGATGACCACGGTCGCGGCGTGCCCCTCGGTTGGAACGAGAGAGAACAGCGTTGGAACTGGGATCTCATATATTGCGAGCTTTACGCCGGCGGCAAATATAACAACAACAGCGGCGGCTCGGCCTATGAGTTTTCTTTGGGTCTCAACGGTCTGGGTGCCTGCGCGACCCAGTACAGCTCGGAGTACATGACCGTCACGTCCTACGACGGCAAGTTCGCCCGACAGATCCGCTTCAAGAAGGGCGAGGCTGTCAGCGAGCTGGAAGAAACGCCTCTTGATAAAAAGACTGCCAGAACAGGTACCGTCATTCATTGGAAGCCTGACATGGAGGTCTTTACCGATATCGATATCCCCTTTGAATTTTTCAAGGATACCCTGCACCGTCAGGCAGTGGTCACAGCGGGCATCCGCTTTGATCTGGCCTATGAAAAAGCCGACGGCACCTTTGAAACCGAATCCTTCATCTATTCCGAGGGCATCACCGACTACGTCAAGGAGATCGTCGGTGAATCCACCCTGATCCAGCCCGTATCCTGGCATCTGGAGGCGCAGGGTCGCGACCGCGCCGACAAGGAGGACTATAAGCTCAAGGCAGATTTTGTTTTCTGCGCTTCCTCCAAGGTGCATACGCTGGAATACTATCACTGTGCCAGCTATTTGGAATACGGCGGTTCCCCTGCCAAGGCGGTACAGGCAGCCTTCGTATATGCCGTTGACAAGTACTTGAAAAACAACGGAAAATATGCCAAGAACGATTCCAAGGTCTCCTTCCAGGACATTTCGGACTGTCTTGTCATGGTGGTCAACTCCATCTCTACCCAGACCTCCTATGAAAACCAGACCAAAAAGGCCATCAACAACTCCTTCATCCAAAGTGCGATGTATGAGTTTTTGAAAAGCCAGCTGGAGGTCTACTTCATCGAGCACCCCGTGGAGACCGAGGCGTTCATCGGGCAGGTTCTGCTCAACAAAAAGGCAAGAGAGACCGCAGACGCTACCCGCACGAACATCATCAAAAAGAAGCTCATCGGCAACGTGGATATTTCCAACCGCGTGGAAAAATTTGTGAGCTGCCGTTCCAAGGATCCCACCCTGCGGGAGCTCTACATCGTGGAGGGTGACTCGGCGCTGACCTCGGTCAAGCTGGCCAGAAACGCAGAATTCCAAGCAGTCATCCCCGTGCGCGGCAAGACTTTGAACTGTCTCAAGGCCGACTACGACCGCATTTTCAAGAGCGAGATCATCACCGACCTGCTCCGCGTCATCGGTTGCGGTGTCGAGCTGGAGGGCAAGACCAAAAACAAGAGCGACCTTGCTATGTTTGACATGAGCCAGCTCCGTTGGTCCAAGATCATCCTCTGCACCGATGCCGACGAGGACGGTTTCCAGATCCGCACGCTGCTGCTTACTCTGTTCTACCGTCTCCTGCCGACCCTTTTGCAGGAAGGCAAGGTATTTATCGCCGAGACTCCCCTCTTTGAGATCAAAACAAAAAATGACATCCTGTACGCCTACGATGAATATGAAAAGATCGCAATCCTCAAGCAGCTCGGAAACACCAAATACAGCATCAAGCGCTCCAAGGGTCTGGGCGAGAACTCCCCCAAGATGATGTCCTATACCACCATGGATCCCGCGACCCGCCATCTCATCCGCGTGACCCCCACCGATGCCGCGGCTACGGCTGTCATGTTTGATACCCTGCTCGGCGACGATCTGCCTGCAAGAAAGGCTTTTATTGCCGCGCACGGGCAGGAATACGCGAAGGATGCGGATATTTGAGATAGGCAGCTAAATTGTTGTTTAGCGGAGAATTAACGAAAACCCGTAGGGGCGACCCTATGTGGTCGCCCGTCGTCCCGACATCGACAAAACCCTTGTGGGTCAACAATCTTTTTGGCGGGAGACCACACAGGGCCTCCCCTACGGCCACGTTGGTTAAAAGCCCATAAACAACAATTTACATCCCCTTCCGTAAGATCCCCCCGAAAATATCGTCTTAACTCATGGGAGCTCCCTTGGCTCCCATGACTTATAAATAAGGAGAACCACATGAAAAACCTGTTTACCCATCAGATTCTCCCCGATGAGGATGAAAGCTACGTCCCCTACGAGAATCCTTACCTTGTGTCCCGCGTTTCCCCCGAGGTGGAGGCCATGATGCAATACGATGATGACGAGGATGACAAGCCCAAGCTCACTGACGAGGAAAAGGATGCCCTTAAATCCAAAGAAAAAAAGTATCTGCTCGCCATTCTGATCAGCTTTGCTCTTACATTGTTTTCCTTCCTCGTCATAAACCGCACGGAAGCCTTGACCGATACGCCAATGATGCTACTTCCCATCGTCGGCGCAATTGTAATGCTCGTCTTTCTCTATCAGTTCAGACGGTTGCAATGGAAAAAGAACGGTGCCAACACAAACGGCCTAAATGACATAGACTTTCAAGCCATGGCGGAGCGTATCGACGAGGCCGGCAAGGCCGCCCGCGCCGAGATGGGCATCCCCGACGACGACGTGTCTGTAGAGATCCTTCCCTACGGCTACAAGAAAAAGGGTGACAAGCAAGTCCCCGAAAAGAAGGCGGGCCAATTTGATAATTCTCCTATGTCCATGTTTGTCAAAAATGACCGCCTGTGCGTGTTCGACGGCGTGGGGCTCTATGAGATCCCCCTGTCCGACATCAAGGGCTATCGCACCTACGACGAGGACTACCGCATCGAATTCTGGTTGAAGGATGACGAACCCACCGACGAAAAATATGCAGCCTATAAGATCAAAAAATGCGGCATTTTAGAGTACAAGACCCACACCTATCACGGCGTGGAGGTGGTGTCCGAGGCCACGGGCGAGGTATTCGAGATGCTGGTGCCGGGGTATGATCTCGATGAACTAAGAAAGGTCATTTCCCCTGAGCGCTTGTCCTGACTTTGCGGGTTTGTTCAATTCGCACAAACAAATCCATTGAATCCCGATATTTTTGACGAATATTTTTCAAAACTGCCTCTTGACAAATCCCTCGCGGTATGGTATAATACACGAGTGGTTACAAGAGGCAGTTTGCCTTGAAAGGTAACAAATCATTATCCAAAGACAGCAGGTTCCCGTAAAAGTTATGCTTCCCTGCCGAGGAGATCATATAGAGAAAGTCGCACTATGCGACGGTTTTTGTGAGGTCTTTCTTCGGGGCGCAAGCTTTTCGGGAGAAGGATTTCTTTTTTTGCGTTTTACGCACCATACTTCACACTGGGAGGTGAAAAACAAAATGCCTAGTAATGCAATTCTGGAACAAAAGCAGAAGCAGGTCGCTGAGCTGGCTGAGCTGATCAAGGGTTCCGCATCCGGCGTGATTGTCAACTATCAGGGTATCACCGTTGATAAGGACACCGCTATGCGTAAGGCTCTTCGTGAGGCAGGCGTTAAGTACATGGTCGTTAAGAACACCATGACCGGCCGTGCTTGCGAGATGTGCGGCTACGGCGAGCTCAAGAACGTGCTCGAGGGTATGACCGCTATCGCAATCAGCGAAAACGACCCCATCGCTCCTGCAAAGATTCTGAAGGAGTACGATCAGAAGATCGAATCCTTTAAGATCCTGGCCGGCTACGTAGACGGTGAGGTTCTGGACAACGCCGGTGTTATGGAGCTGGCCGACATTCCTTCCAAGGAAGTCCTCATCGCCAAGTTCCTGGGCAGCATCCAGTCCCCTGTTTACAAGTTCGCTTATGCGATCAAGGCTGTTGCCGAGAAGCTGGAGGAGGGCGCTCCCGCAGAGGAAGCTGCTCCCGCAGAAGCTACCGAGGCTCCCGCAGAGGCTCCTGCAGAGGCTTGATTTTAAGTCCGCTTGAGTTGCCGACGGCTTCCTGAGTAAGCCGCTCTGCCCACTTTACTGAAAAGTAAAACATTCACACGGTGAGGCTGATGCAGCCCACCTACACAAAAACATTCATTTAGGAGGAATACTAAAATGGCAAGCGAAAAGATTGTTGCTATTGTTGAGGCTGTTAAGTCTCTTTCTATTCTTGAGCTCAACGAGCTGGTTAAGGCCGTTGAGGAGGAGTTCGGCGTATCCGCTGCTGCTCCCGTTGCTGTTGCCGGTGCTGTTGCCGGTGCTGCCGCTCCCGCTGCTGAGGAGAAGACCGAGTTCGACGTAATCATGACTGGCTTCGGCGACAAGAAACTGAACGTTATCAAGGTTATCCGTGAGATCACCGGTCTGGGTCTGAAGGAAGCTAAGGACATGGTCGAGGGTTGCCCCAAGGCTGTCAAGGAAGGCGTTTCCAAGGACGAAGCAGACAAGATCAAGGCTCAGCTCGAAGAGGCTGGCGCTTCCGTCGAAATCAAGTAATTTTCGCCACCCGGCAAAAATGCGACACGGGGTGTTATCCAAACACACCCCGTGTCAACAAAAAAACCTGCTGTATCATAAGTCCACTCGTTTACGGGTGGGCTTATTTTTTGTTTTCCATACGCTCCATGTAATCCAAAAGCAGAGTGCAGCCCGTCAAAACAGTCAGCCCCGCCAACAAGTATTCAAGTTCTTCCCCGACGATAAGCATCGATCCGACGCTTCCGGCCTGAAGCAATGCCTGCCATCTCAGCATGACACCCAGAATACTCACAAGAAGAACAGACAGGCCAATCAGCCACAGATTTCCCGCACGGTGGGTGAGAAACAGGCATCGGTCTTGTTTGACCCGCTTGCTTTGTGCATATTTCTCTTTTCTTTTGTTCATTTTTAACATATCAAATAATTCAGCACCTCCTTTGTTGAAGGGTGTCAAAACGCATTTATTTCTATTGAGATCGTTGCATTTATTTTAAAGCCTGCATATTCACACATCATTCATATAATATCATACTTTTTTACTTTCGTCAATCATAAATGAATGGAAGGAATGCCGATATCATCCAAGATATGAACCGTCAAACAGCACATCCGTTTTGATCGTTGTGCACAAAAATATATCCATTCTCCGTTTTGCGCAACCGCATTTCAAAAACATCCGTATATTTTTTGTTTCTTTGAACATATTTTTCATCTTTTTCACGATAAATGCTGATCTTTAGCGCTTCTTTCGATTTTTTGCGCCCATATTTGCAAAAAATCCGTGTTATAATAGACAGACAACACATCCTCGCTCCAGAAAGGAAGACATCATGAAATATTCGGAAAGATTGCACACAACTGCCACGTCCCATGCTACATATGCGCAAGACAGCACCTCGGAGCGCTCGTTCTACATCCAAGAATCTCAGTACATCATCGGCGGCGTTCAAACCTTTTGTTGGCTGGTCAGAACGGATTCCCTTCCCGCGACATTCTCTGTAATGATGTACTCTGCCCCCTGTGGCTTGATGGATATCCGCTTATTTGACGAAGAAACCGCCAAAGAGGTTTTTCATCTTTTCACAAAATATGAGGTCTCTCCCTACCACGCGGAGGATATCATCGAGGATCGGGAGATCCGGGCATCCATTCGATTCCTTTAGGAACATCTCAAAAGCGCTCACCGCCAAATCAGCGACAGAGTTTATGGGATGTCCTACTGACAAGCACTGCTCCGCATTGTATAATAGCGATGCCCTATAGAGACTCTGTATCCGACAGGAGCGTATTATGAACAAAGTCAAAGTGCCGTCATCGACTGCGCTGGCACCGCGGACGGCGGTGCGTGAGACACAACATCAGATCCCTCGGATATTCGCTTCAGTGGTAATTTGCTTCACTGCCTTTCAAAATGGCTCTTCTTTTTCCACAGGTCACCTTCAAAAAAGTGCTTGCGACAAGAATGTCGCAAGCACTTTTCTCATATTTCAAAAACTACGGCGCGTCAGGCTTTTCTGACAGCAAGCCCGCACCAACCGTTATCGGTCAGGCACTCCACGACCTCAAAGCCGTGAGCCGCAAAAGCAGCAAGAACATCATCGCACCGCTCCTCAATGATACCCGATGCCAAAAGGACTGCATCGTCCTTCATGTATGCGCCCACGTCGGGAGTCATGCGGATGATGATATCCGCCACGATATTGGCGCAGACCAAGTCGTACTTCCCTTCCTCAAGACTCACCTGCTTGAGGAGATCGGATTGGTCACAGGTGACGTTTTGAAGGCCACTATCCTTGATGTTTTCTCTCGCCACGCGAACGGCGGTGGGGTCGATGTCATAGGCGCGGCAGGTCTCAGCCCCCAAACGGGAGGCACAGATGGCCAAAATACCCGTACCCGTACCCACATCCAGCATATGACAGCCTTTTTTGGTATACTTTTCAAGCAGGCGTATGACGAGACGGGTGGTCTCATGAGTACCCGTGCCAAACGCCATACCGGGATCCATGCGGATAACAATTTCTCCGTCAGCAGGCTTGTAAGATTCCCATGCAGGACAGATCACGATCTTTTCACCGATCTTGATGGGCTTATAATACTGCTTCCAGGAATTGGCCCAGTCTTCTTCATTGACACCCACGATCTCGATCTTACCGTCCAGATGATTTTCGGCAAGGTGGCTGCGGATGTAGGCCAGGTCGTCCATATAGGAACGGTCGGAAGGGACAAATACCGACACAGAAGCCACCGTCTTGTCGGCCTGCAGGATCTTCTCGTCGATGAGATCGCCGTAGCAAGTCTTGAGATTCACGTCAATATCCGAAAAATCCTCGATCATCAGGTTGTTATTGATCATGCTCATGAGCGCTACCAGATCATCGAGCTGGGAAAGCGGCACAGTCACACGGAGCTGTGTCCACTCCTTCACGGTGCCGTAATCCTCGCATACATAGTCTTTATCTGTCATATTTTACCTCTTATTTATTGAACAGTTTGAAAAATCTGGACTTTTTCGCGTAATGCTTATCACCGCAAGCATTGGCAAAATCCCGCATAGCGTCCTTCTGCTTTTTGTCGAGCCCCTTGGGAATCTCCACGTTGACCGTGAAAATGAGGTCACCGCGGCGACCGTTGGAGCTATTCACATAAGGCACGCCCTTGCCCTTCATGGTAAACACGGTTCCCGGCTGCGTTCCTTCCGCGATGGTATGCTTCACGATTCCTTCCAAAGTAGGAACCTCGATCTCTGCGCCCAGCGTGGCATCTGCCACGGTGATGGGTACTTCGCAGTAAATATCATAGTCCTCGCGCTTGAAAAAGCTATGCTCCCGCACCGTGATCTGGATGATGAGATCACCCGCAGGACCGCCGTTCTTGCCTTCACAGCCCTGGCCGCGCAAAGCCACACGCTCACCGTTGTCAATACCCGCGGGGATGTTGACGGTCAGCTTGCGTGTCTCGCGCTCCTGTCCCACACCGCGACACTTGGTACAGGGGGTCTTGATATACTTACCCGTACCGTTACACTTGTCACAGGGAGATTTGGATTGGAACGCCATGCCGCCCATACGGCGGACGGTCACGCGCTGACCCGAGCCTTTACAATCGGGGCAGGTCTCCGCGCTCGTACCGGGCTCAGCGCAGGTGCCCTTACAGTGAGGGCAAGCATGGAGACGGGTATAGGAAACTTCCTTTTTGCAACCGAACACAGCCTCCTCAAAGGAAACCGTTACGCGGGTCTGCACGTCCTGCCCCTTCTGAGGGCCGTTTCGGTGCGCCTGCGTACCGCCGCCGAAGCCACCGCCGAAGATGCTGGAGAAAATGTCGCCAAGGTCTCCGAAATCTCCGAATCCACCGCCAAAGCCTCCGTCGCCGCCACTGAATCCGCCACCCATGGGGCCATCGGGATTACCAAAGCGGTCGTAGTTTTCCTTCTTTTGCGGGTCGGAGAGGACGGAATACGCCTCGTTGACCTCTTTGAATTTCTGTTCGGCCTCGGTATCCCCGGGATTGTGGTCGGGGTGATATTTCATGGCCAGCTTGCGGTAAGCACGCTTGACCGTATCTGCATCGGCATTTTTGTCTACGCCGAGAATTTCATATAAGTCTTTTTCTGCCATATGTGTCTTCCTTTCAAAGGGGTGAAATGCAAAATGGAGGGAGCAAAAGGGCGTTAAGAGTGTAAATTGTTGTTTAGCGGGCAGTGCCCGCGGCCAATATCGCGTGACACCCTCCGCAACGGCGGTGTATCACCCGACAGAATGTTGGCCTTGTAAATTGTTGTTTATGGGCTTATGACCAACTTAGCCGTAGGGGAGGCCCTGTGTGGCCTCCCGCCAAAAAGATTGTTGACCCACAAGGGTTTTGTCGATGTCGGGACAACGGGCGACCACATAGGGTCGCCCCTACGGGTTTTCGTTAATTCTCCTCTAAGCAACAATTTATCGGCCTTTTACGCTCTCCACTCCACATTTCCACCATAGTAGATAAAACAGCCTTGCGGGAAAGGGCACTCTGCCCTTCCCCGCGCATATAGCTGCTCAATCAGTTGTTGTTATCCTCATAAGAAGCGTCATAGTAGGTGCCGTCGTTGCCGCCCTGACCGCCCATATTGGGATCATATCCTGCCTGACCGCCCATGTTGGGGTCACCCTGGGGGTTCGCCTGGGCGTACATCTTCTCGGACAGCTTGTAGAATGCCTGCTTCAAGGTCTCGGTATCAGCCTTGATAGCCTCGGTGTCGCCGCTGTTCATGGTCTCGCGGAGCTTGGCAATGGCATCGTTGATCTCTGCCTTCTCGGACTCGCTGACCTTATCGCCCAGCTCGTTCAGGGTCTTCTCAGACTGGAAGATCAGCGCATCGGCGTTGTTCTTGGTCTCCACAGCCTCCTTGGCCTTCTTGTCCTGCTCAGCGAACTTCTCGGCATCCTTCACAGCCTTGTCGATATCCTCCTGGCTCATGTTGGAGGATGCGGTGATGGTGATGTGCTGCTCCTTACCGGTGCCCTTGTCGCAAGCGGTAACGTTAACGATACCGTTGGCATCGATGTCGAAGGTGACTTCGATCTGAGGCACGCCACGAGGAGCGGGCATGATGCCGTCAAGGGCAAAGCGACCGAGGGTCGTATTGTAAGCAGCCATCTCACGCTCACCCTGCAGAACGTGGACCTCAACCGAGGTCTGACCGTCAGCGGCGGTGGAGAAGATCTGGCTCTTCTTTACGGGAATGGTGGTGTTACGGTTGATGATGCGGGTGAACACGCCACCCATGGTCTCGATACCGAGGGACAGAGGGGTAACATCAAGCAGCAAGAGATCCTTGACCTCGCCGCCCAAGACACCGCCCTGGATAGCGGCACCGATGGCTACGCACTCGTCGGGGTTGATACCCTTGAAGGGCTCCTTGCCGAGGAACTTTTTCACAGCCTCCTGCACGGCGGGGATTCTGGAAGAACCGCCCACGAGAAGGATCTTGTCGATCTTCTCAACGCCGATGCCTGCGTCGCGGATGACCTGACGGGTGGGGCCCATGGTGGCTTCCACCAGATCAGCGGTGATGCGGTCGAACTCGGCACGGGTCAAGGTTGCCTCAAAGTGGAGAGGACCTGCAGCGGTGGCGGTGATGAAGGGCAGATTGATCTCGGTCTGGGTCATGCCGGACAGCTCGATCTTGGCCTTTTCTGCGGCGTCCTTGAGTCTCTGCATGACCATCTTGTCGTTGCGGAGATCCACGCCGTTCTCTCTCTGGAATTTTTCAGCCATCCAGTTGATGATGCGCTGGTCGAAATCGTCGCCGCCGAGTCGGTTGTTACCTGCGGTGGCCAGCACCTCGAACACGCCGTCAGCGATCTCAAGCAGAGATACGTCGAAGGTACCGCCGCCCAGGTCGAAGACCAGAACTTTCTGGTTGTTGTCCTTATCAAGTCCGTAAGCCAGCGCTGCTGCGGTGGGCTCGTTGATGATACGAAGCACCTCAAGACCTGCGATCTTACCTGCGTCCTGGGTTGCCTGACGCTGCGCGTCGGTGAAGTAAGCGGGAACGGTGATGACGGCCTGGGTGACGGTGGTGCCGAGGTAAGCCTCAGCATCAGACTTCATCTTCTGGAGGATCATTGCGGAGATCTCCTGAGGGGTGAAGTTCTTGCCGTCGATGGCTACCTTATAATTGCTACCCATGTGGCGCTTGATGGAGCTGATGGTTCTGTCGGGGTTGGTGATGGCCTGACGCTTTGCCACCTGACCGACCATACGCTCACCGGTCTTGGAGAAGGCCACCACGGAGGGGGTGGTTCTCGCGCCTTCGGGATTGGGGATCACGATGGGCTCGGAGCCCTCAAAAACGGCTACGCAAGAGTTGGTCGTACCTAAGTCAATACCAATGATTTTTGCCATGATAATTTTCTCCTTTATATCTGATAATATTTACTTATTTGAGATCCTTCGACTCGGCCGTGGGCCTCGCTCAGGATGACAGACGGGTATCCTATCTCTCCCTCAAGCCTTTCTTTTGGAAAGCTTTGAGAGATTTTTAAGAACCTTTTCACGAAAAGGTTCTTAAGCGGGTTCCAAGGGCAGCGCCCTTGGTCAGTTCGCCACCTGCACCATGGCGTAGCGGATGATGTGGTCGCCCTTGCGGTAGCCCTTCTGGAAGACCGCGACGATGGCACCCTCGGGGAGGGATTCGTCCTCCACGTGCATGACGGCGTTGTGGTAATCGGGGTTAAAGGTGTCGGCAGGAACTTCCTCCACGCCCAGCTTGGAAAGAGCGTCGGTGGCTGACTTGAGGATCATCAGAATGCCTTTACCGAGGGGGGATTCGGCATCCTCGGGGGTCAGTCCTGCGGCGGCACGCTCCAGCGTGTCAACCACGGGAAGCAGGCCCTTGACGGTATCAGCGGTGGCATCACCGTAGATGGTCTCCTTCTCCTTGGCGGTGCGGCGGCGGAAGTTGTCATATTCGGCCAGCATACGGAGGTATTTGTCCTTTTCCTCGGCAAGTGCCGCCTCGGTCGCCTCCAGCTTCTTTTGTGTATCGGCAAGCTCTGCCTCCAGCTTTTTGAGACGCTTTTTGTCGCTTCCCTTTTTGCCCTCTGCCTCGGATACCTCGACCTCTTCTTCGGGTGCGGGCGTCTCGGCTTCGGGGGTCGTTTCTATGTCTTGTTCATGCATCATGATTCATCGTTCCTTCCGTTGGGTAATTGTTTCCTGTCTTCATTCAAAAGACTTGTGATATTTCCGGACAGTCCTTCCAGAGTAGCGAGCACCTTGGCGTAATCCATACGGGCGGGGCCCAGAACGGCGATCGCACCCAGGGTCTTTCCATCCTTGACGATGGGCTTGTAGACCAAGGCAGAATTGTCCATGACCTTGACCGAGCTTTCCGAACCGATGACCACGTTGATGTCTCCGTCACCTGAAGCGGAAACCATGTTGAGGATCTCCTCCTGTTTTTCAAAAGCACCCAGCAGCTCGCGCATACGCTCAGGCTGGCTGAATTCGGGATATTGCAACAGACGGTCCACACCGCTGACACGCAGTTCACCGCCGTCCAGCTCACTCATCACCTCGTAAATGACCTTCACCACAGGGGCGATCAAGGCCGAAGCATCCCCCATGGCGTTTTCCATCGCCATCATGATGGGGAGTGTGATCTCGTTGGCAGACAGGTTCTGCAAATGCTCATTGAGCACGGCGGCCAACAGATCCGTCGTCGAGGGCGTCAGGGAGATCTTTACGTCACCGTTGAGGTGCACGTTTTTGGTTTTGACCCGATTTCCCGAGGCAACCAACACCAGAATAAAGCTTTTTTCATCCAAATACATCGCGTCAAAACGACGGATGGCAGCTTTATTGGACTTGGGCTTGATGGCAAAGGCGGTATAGTTGGTGAGATTGGATGCCACCTTGGAGGCGGTTAGCAGTATCTGATCCAGCTCTGCCATTTTTGCCTTCAACAGCTCGTTGATCTGATAGATCTCCCGCGCGGTCATCGCGTAATGCTCTACCAAAGTATCCACGTAAAAGCGGTATCCGCGTTCACTTGGGATGCGACCTGCGGAGGTGTGCGGTTGCTCGAGATATCCCATAGCCTCCAGCTCTGCCATTTCGTTTCGGATGGTAGCAGAGGAGCAAGGAATCTGCTTATTTTCCATGAGATACTTAGAACCGACCGGCTCGCCGTCGGCAATATGAGCATCTACGATGGCTTTAAGTATAAGCTTTTTTCGTTCACTTAATTCATAAACCGCATCCTGACTCATGGAATTCCGTCCTTTCCGGGTTCTTTTTCGTCTCCTGATCGGTTTTTAGCACTCTTTCGATTCAAGTGCTAAGCACGCTATAAATGTACCACTTTCTCGACGATTTGTCAAGCCCTTTTTTGAAGTTTTATCATTTTTTTGTGTTAACAATTCTTGAACGGATGATGAATGACAGTATAGAATCATCTGCATCTCGCCCTTGCCCTGCATTTCTCTTTTTCCGATTGAGAAAAAACGGAAAGCCATCCGGTAAGCTGTCTCCATCACGCACAATTCCCCCTTCTTTCCCATATACTGACAACAAACGACTTGCCGCGAGCCCACACACCGCAAGACCAAAAATTTCCGTAGGGAAATCCATCCTTCCCTGTTTAGAGTGCCCGTGATCGCGGCAAAACTATCATCATCTCCCCTGTGGAGACATCCGGAAACTCACGAAAGGAACGGTCACTGTCATGATGCCCGCATCTTATCAAAATCATACATCTTCTGCGTCTGTCCGCAGAGGAGATATTTTTTACGCAGATCTCAGCCCCGTCGTGGGCTCGGAGCAAGGAGGGCTGCGCCCCGTGCTCATCATTCAGAACGACGTTGGCAACCGCTACAGCCCTACCGTCATCGCCGCTGCCATCACATCCCGCATGGGGAAAACCAAGCTTCCCACGCATATCGACATTTACGCAGACCGCGTAGGTCTCTCCAAGGATTCCGTCATTCTGTTGGAGCAGATCCGTACATTGGATAAAAAGCGCTTGCGGGAGAAAATGGGACATCTCGACGATGACATCATGGAGGAGGTCAACAACGCCATCGCGGTGAGCTTTGGCTTGCATGAGGGTATCCGCGAACCCATGCAAGCGGCTTCGCGCGAGCATTCCCCCGACACCGCCAAAAGCCCATCAGGCTCCCGCGTGTTGCACCCGCCTGTGGACGCGCCGTCTCCCGCAAGAGGCACCCCTCCAAGCGCTCCTGCTGTCGCGGCTCATACCGATGGGCAAGCAGAGGGATGAGGCTTGTCTTTTCATGCAATCCTTCGGGGCAACTTTTGGTCACCTCTAAAAACTCTCTTGACGGAGAATCCGTGGTAACTTTTCCGTCATGTTTCACGCTTTCGCTTGCGAAAGCGATTTTCCCTTCGCGTAGCTCCACTACGCGCGCGAAAAATTGTATCATCTGACGAAAAACTTCCTCACGGCTCTCTCGCCAACAGAGTTTTTAGAGGTTCCCTTTTGATTTAACATTTCCTTCAAATTGTAAAAACATTTCAAATTATTGCGCCCTTCCCTTGAAATCAGGGAATAAAACGAGTATAATCTTGTCGTAAAACCAACGGCAGGAGGCCTCCCATGTACTATCAGCAATCCTATACGACCAAATGGCACGACACCGACCCATCGGGGGTCATGCGTCCTTCCCGCGTCCTTGAATATATGCAGGAGACGGCGAACCTGCAATGCCGCGCATATGGCATGGATCTCAACGATCTCTTTTATCAAGAAGGCTTGGGCTTCCTTCTGAGCCGTCTCCAGCTTCGCATTGACGCACCGCTCCATGCCTACGAGGACATTGAGGTGCGCACGTGGTGCCTCCCTTCCCGCGCTTTGAGCTTTTTGCGTTGCTTCTCTATTCTCAGGGAAGGAAAGGTTATAGCCGAAGCCTTGACCACATGGGCATTGATGGATATCAAGCAAAAAACGTTGGTTAAGGTCAGCGATTTCCAACGGGAATTTCCCATGGGAGATGCGCTTGACGAGGCGACGCTCCCCAAGAAGATCCGCATCCCCGCCGTTATGGAGATGGAGACTGTGGGAAATCGGCAGGTCGTATACAGCGATCTGGATTTCAATTTCCACATGAACAACACGAAATACCCCGATATGATCTGCGATTTTTTGCCTGATCTCCGCGGACAATTCGTCTCCTCCCTCTCCCTGGCTTATATGAACGAGGCAGCCTTCGGTGACACGCTGACGCTACAGCGTACACAGGCGGAGAAAGCGCACCTGTTCCGCGCCCTGCGAAGTGACGGCAAAATTTGCGTTGAAGCGGCAGTTGAGATGAAAAATATCTGAAATCCACTTGACAAGCAAGCGCAGTTGTGCTATAATACAGTGTAGTATATTTTTATGGAGGTTTCACCATGGAACACATCAAGACCATTGAAACTCGCAACCTCTGCGAGAGCGCTAAGAACGGCGGTTGCGGCGAGTGCCAGACCTCTTGCCAGTCCGCTTGCAAGACCAGCTGCGGTATCGCTAACCAGCAGTGCGAGAGCAAGGAGAAGGAGAGCAAGTAATTCTCCCCCTGCCCTGAAAATGCCGCCCTATGGGCGGCATTTTTTATGAATGAATTACGTAATAAATTGTTGGTCACCTCTAAAAACTCTCTTGACGGAAAATCCATGGTGATTTTTCCGTCACATTTCACAGATTTTTCTTCGCGTAGCTCCACTACGCGCGCGAAAAATTGTATCATTTGACGAAAAAATCCCTCATGGCTTTCTCGCCAATAGAGTTTTTAGAGGTTCCCTGTTGTTTAGCGGAGAATTAACGAAAACCCGTAGGGGCGACCCTATGTGGTCGCCCGTCGTCCCGACATCGACAAAACCCTTGTGGGTCAACAATCTTTTTGGCGGGAGGCCACACAGGGCCTCCCCTACGGCCACGTTGGTCATACGCCCGTAAACAACAATTTATCGTTGTATTTTCCATCGGGTGATTCACCCTCGCCTCGGAGAGTGTCACGCGATATTGGCCGCCGCACTGCGGCAAACAACAATTTACAGCTTTAACGTTTTTTGTTATTTTTCGGCATAGGAGCTTTGCCTTTTGCGACGGATCGACCCTTGTCACTGACAGGGGATTTCCCCTTGGGTGTCGCGTGTGCCGTTCCTTTTCCCTTTTGGGGACGGGTCTGTGTCTTCCCCGTATTGCCGCGTGGGGATGATTTTGCTTTGGACGGCATCTTAGGCGCGACGCCTTCCCGTACGGGCGGCACAAGACAATCCGCACCGTAGCCGATCAGATCTTCCCTGCCCGCCTTGCGCAGTGCTTCCCGCACCATGTCGTGATTCTGCGGGCGGTTATATTGCAAAAGCGCACGCTGGAGCTGTTTTTCGTGGTAGTCGGTAGCCACATACACGGGCTTCATGTCCAAGGGATTGATCCCCGTGTAGAACATGACCGTGGAGGCGGTACCCGGTGTGGGATAATAGTCCTGCACCTGCTCGGGGGCGTAGTGATCTCGCTTGAGGCAAAGTGCCAAATTGATGGCATCGTTCATGGTAGAGCCGGGGTGGCTGGACATGAGGTAAGGCACGAGATACTGCTCCTTGCCACAGGCCTCGGACAGCTCAAAATACTTCTTGCGGAAGTCACGGTACACCGAGAAATCCGGCTTGCCCATGCAACGAAGCACGGGAGCCGAGCAATGCTCGGGGGCGACCTTGAGCTGCCCCGACACGTGATCCTTGACCAGCTTTTTGAAGAAAGCGTCATCGGGATCGGCCAAAAGATAGTCAAAACGGATGCCTGAGCGGATGAACACCTTCTTCACCTTGGGCAGGGCTTCGATCGCTTGGAGCAGCTCGATATATTCGCTGTGATCCGCGATCAGGTTGGGGCAGGGCTTGGGGGCGAGACATTTTCTGCCCGTGCAAACGCCGTCCTTCAACTGTTTTTCACAGGCGGGATGACGGAAATTGGCGGTGGGACCGCCCACATCGTGAATGTAACCCTTAAAATCGGGCATTTCGGTGATGAGCTTGGCCTCGGCCACCACGGATTCGATGCTGCGGGAGCGCACCGTCCGTCCCTGATGGAAGGCGAGCGCACAGAAATTACAGGCGCCAAAGCAGCCGCGGTTGTGGGTCAGGGAGAATCTGACTTCTTCGATAGCGGGAACACCGCCCTCGGCCTCGTACATGGGGTGATAAGTGCGGGCATACGGCAGGCTGTAGACGTGATCCAGCTCCTCTCGTTCCAAAGGCGGCATGGGAGGGTTCTGCACCAGCATTTTGTTGTCGTACAGCTCGCAGATGGCCTTGCCGCTGATGGCGTCCTGGTTCTTATACTGCACGCCGAAGGCCTCGGCGTAGGCCTTTTTGTTTTCCTTCAATACGTTGTAGTCAAAGGTGGCCGCCACGGGATAGTGAACAGGCTCTTCGGGCTTACAAAGATAGACCGTACCCCGCACGTCGCGGATCTTACGGATGGGAATGCCTCTGTCAAGGAGGGACGCAAGACGGAGCAGGATATTCTCCCCCATGCCGTAAGTCAAAATATCCGCACGGCTGTCCACCAGCACCGAGCGACGGACCTTATCGTCCCAATAGTCATAGTGGGCGAAACGGCGCAGAGAGGCTTCCAGACCACCGAGAATGATGGGCACGTCGCCGTAGGCCTCGCGGATGCGGTTGCAGTAAACAATAACCGCGCGGTCGGGGCGCTTGCCCATCTGCCCGCCTGCCGAATAGTAATCGTAGGAGCGGCGCTTCTTGGATGCGGTATAATGCGCCACCATGGAGTCGATGTTGCCTGCCGTCACAAGAAAGCCGAGACGCGGCTTTCCGAACTCGCGGAAAGCATCGGCGCTTTTATAATCGGGCTGGGCCAGGATGGCAACACGAAAGCCCGCGTCCTCCAGAACGCGAGAAATGATGGACACGCCAAAGGAAGGGTGATCCACATATGCATCCCCCGTCACGTAGACGAAATCAGGGCGATCCCATCCTCTTTCTTCCATACCTGCGCGGTCAACGGGCAAAAACGCCGATGCGGGCGGCAGGATCATTTTCTTTTCAGCTTTGGCCATGGCAAACACCATCCTTATTTGAATCTTGTTTTATTGTATCATATTTCTTCGATTTATGCAAGGGGTTTTGAGCAGCTCAGGATATCTTTTGAGCGGCAAAGTATTGACAAGGTCTTCTCTTGGTGATATAATAAAATCAGTTGTGACACCATATAGATTCGGAGGTATGTCATGAAAAAATTCCGCTTATCTCTCTTGACCGCCGCGCTTCTTCTTTCTTCTTTGGCACTCACTTCCTGTGATGATATTCTCTATACAGATCCCGAAAAGGCGATCTCTCCGCTGTCCGAGGTGGCAGATCTGTCCTACACCGAGGACGTCGCATCATACTGGGATGACTTCGGTATCGTGACCGCACTCAATCAGTACGTTGACACTTACGCGATCTCCGTGTCCGGGCAAAGCCTTGACGGGAACCTTGTGTTCTTCACGGGCTCCCGCGAAAACGATCCCTTGGCTCTCACCCCCGACGAGCGCCACGCGTCTGTCGCGTTGGTGTATCACGTACAGAAAAACGAGATCATTTACGCCAAAGAATACCTGGCGCACGTCCCCGAGTCAACAGCTCTTGACATTACCTCCGCCAATACCACCCCCCGCGCACTCACGGATACGGTGGTCAACGTCAGCTTTGACACCGCCGATCCGCAGACAGGAGAGCTGCAACGCGTTTCTTCCCTCTTTACGGTCTACACCTCCGAAACCGACCGTTCTACGGGAACGACCACCGAAACTTCGGTATTTTTTGATGCAGAGGGAAACGAAATCGCCACCGCCTCCGGAGCAGTTACGGTTTACGATTACGGCAAAAACTATTTTGAATTCGACCATACGCTGTACCGCCTGTCCAATGATCAATTTTCCAAAATCGCAGACATTCCGGCATATAATCGGATCGTCCCCTTCGATTATTATGACGGCACCTATTTTTACAGCATCGGGCAAAATCGTGTCAATATTTACAATTCCTCCATGGCACACATCTACGGGTGGGAGGAAACCAATCCCGAAAAAACCGTATATCTGAACATCCTCGACAACGGAAACATTTTGGTGCAGACCACGGAGCTTTTGCCCGAAGACGCGGTCGAATACAATCTGCTCTCGGGGAAAAACAAATACCGTTTTTCCTCTACCCTGCTCAAGCCCTTTGTTGACAGCAAGCAGGAGCTGGAATTGGACTTCATCGTTCACAGCGTCAAATCCCGCAAAGCAAACCCCGATGACCTTGCTCTGTATCAATCCTCTGTTTCCAATATTGCCACCGTGACCTATATCCACGACCAGCGTGTGGACATGAATTCCCTCATGACCGTCTCTCTGACAAACGAGGCCACGATCAGCAAAAGTCTCAAAATTGTGGAATCTCACGTTTCGGTGCAGGAAATCACCTCTCCCGGCAACGGCTATTTTATCGTCTCCGAAAACGGACAGCACCACATTTTTGATACAGCCGGCACCGCCATTGCGACCTATAATCAGGACCTTCGCGCCACACACAGCTTTTTGATCAATATGACGACGGGAACCGTCTATAACTACGCGCTGGAGATCCTGTATCAATGCGACGCCAATACCCATATCTCCGACGTGGGAGATACCTACGTGCTTCTGTACCGTGACGGCAAGCAGCCCTCCTATATCTTTTTTGATGGCGACGAAACCGTACTGTACACCGAAGGCACCGACACCGGCAGCCATACGACCCGGCTTATCATGCGCCACAGCTTCTATATTCTGCGTACGAATGCTCCGACAGCCGGCGGTGTGTTGCAGACCTCTTGGAGTATCTGCAGCATTTTCGGGGAAACGCTGGGACATATTTCGGCAGATGGCCTGCACCTCTGCCATGAATCTGTGCATGGAGCCCTCATGCAGGACGCCAACGGATATTTTTATCGCGTGGGCGAATAATCCCCAAAGCTTCAAGGACTTTCTCTTTCGGGAAAGTCCTTTTTTCGTATCGGCACAGACAAGTTTTATTATAAAACCCCTTGCATTCCCTGCGGTTTTGTGGTATACTAATCTTATATATGCCCAAACTCCGTTCGGAGATTTTCGACAACCGTTGAAGGATGGAAAACATGAAAATGAAATTGCGATCTTTGACCGCTCTTGCCCTTTTTTGCACGTTGCTTCTTGCCGGCTGTGCCAAAGCACCGACATATACCCCCGCCGATCCGTCGGCTGTCACCCTGCCCGATCTTTCTGACGACCGTACCATGCAGGATAGCGTTCTGCAGTTGTACGAAGAGCGTCTGGATGCCATATTCGCAGAGGCCTCTCCCGTCTCTCCCGAAGTGCTGACCTACAGCGTCAACCAAGACACGCAGGAGATCACGCTGACAGGCTATACGGGAGATGAAAGCATCGTCGTCCTGCCCGACAGCATTGACGGTCTTCCCGTCACGGTCATCGACGAAAACGCATTTGCCGAGCAAACCGGCATCTCTGCCCTCTATATTCCTGACAGCGTGACCACCATTGGTTTGGGTGCTTTCAAAAAATGCACTGCCTTGGAAACCCTGCGCACCCCTGTCATTGAGGTGCAGGAGCACCCCTATTTCGGTGCGCTGTTCGGCGCTGCATCCTATGAGATCAACGCCTCCGAGGTGCCCGATTCCCTGACCGCCGTCATTTTGGGAGACAAGCTCCGGAGTATCCCCGACTACGCATTCTTTGACTGTAACAGCATCACCTGCGTACGGCTCCCTCAAGCCCTGACCAACATGGGAAGCTTCGCTTTTTGGGGTTGCTCCTCGCTGGAATATCTGAACCTCGCAGACACCGCATTGCAAAGCATCGGATCCCGTGCGCTGACCGACTGCATGGCTCTGCTTCGCTTTGACCTTCCCGCCACCGTCACGTCGATCGGCGAAGGTGTTCTGGAGGGCTGCGGTTCTCTCACCGCCATGACCCTTCCCTTTGTGGGCGGTAGTGCTACCGAAAACACCTATCTCGGCTATCTCTTCGGTGCTGCGTCCTATACCTTTACAGCAGGCTTTGTTCCCGCATCCCTGCAGGAGATCATTCTTTTGGATGGTTGCACCGCCATTCCCTCCAACGCCTTTTTTGAGGTGTCCTGCCTCTCTCGCATCACCATTCCCGAAACCGTCACATCCATCGGCCTTCGCGCCTTCTACGGTTGCAAGAAGCTTTTGTCCGTCAAGCTGCCCGACAGTCTGACAAGCATCGGAGACGATGCCTTCCACAGCTGCATCCGCTTACAGACGGTAGAATTCGGAAGCGGACTTTCCGAAATCGGCGTACAGGCCTTTATGGATTGTCTGTATCTCAAATCCGCATCCCTCCCCGAAAATGTGACCCGCATTCCCAATTCCTGCTTCGCGGGATGCATCTCGCTGGAAACCGTCACCGCCCCCGGCGTGACATCCGCCGACGGAGTTGGACTGCAAGCCTACCGTCATTGTGACAAGCTGACGAATGCGCCCTTTATGCCTGTGGAGACCCAAGTCGAAGAATGATCTTCGACTTGCCCCAAAATGTCCGGTCTCTATCGGGCATTTGATCACTTGGCTACCCCTTAATTGATTAAAAGTTTTTGGGGGTCAAAGGGGCTTTTTTCAAAAAGCCTCCTTGCGTACTCCCTGTATATAGGAGGAAAAAATCATGTCCAATTACAAGATTCACACCAAATGCGTACAGTCCGGCTACAAGCCCGAAAACGGCGAGCCCCGCGTTCTGCCCATTTACCAGAGCACTACCTACAAGTACGATTCCGCCGCTCATCTGGGCGATCTGTTTGATCTGAAGGCCGACGGCCATATGTATTCCCGCATTTCCAACCCCACGCTGGCTTGCGTGGAGGATAAGATCTCCGACATGGAGGGCGGCGTGGGTGCCATGCTGGTCTCCTCGGGTCAGGCCGCCAACCTCACCGCTGTTTTGAACATCACCTCTGCCGGCCAGAACATCATTTCCCTGGCCTCCATCTACGGCGGTACCGTCAACCTCTTTGCCGTGACCCTGAAGAAGATGGGCATTGAGGTCCGCTTTGCCACCCCTGACATGACCGACGAGGAAATCGAGGCCATGATGGACGAGAATACCCGTATGATCTTCGGTGAGACGGTAGCCAATCCCGCGCTGGTGGTCTTCGATATCGAGCGTTACGCCAACCTCGCCCACAAGCACCAGATGCCTCTGGTGGTGGACAACACCTTTGCCACCCCTGTCCTCTGCCGTCCCTTCGAGTACGGCTGTGACATCGTCACCCACTCCACCACCAAGTATATGGACGGCCATGCCACCGTGGTGGGCGGCTGTATCGTGGACAGCGGCAACTTTGACTGGAACGTGGGCGGTCGTTATCCCGAGCTGACCACCCCCGACGAGTCTTATCACGGCGTGGTCTACACCGAGTCCTTCGGCAAGGCCGCTTTTGTGACCAAGGCGCGCGTACAGATGCTCCGCGACATGGGTAATACCATGTCCCCCATGGCCGCCTTCCTTTTGAATCTCGGCCTGGAGACGCTGGCGCTCCGCATGGAAAAGCATTGCGCCAACGCATTGGCCGTCGCCAAGTTCCTGCAGAATCACGAATGCGTGGATTGGGTGGACTATCCCCTGCTCCCCGGTAACTCCCAGTACGATCTGGCACAAAAATACCTGCCCAAGGGCGCTTGCGGTGTCATTTCCGTAGGCATCAAGGGCGGTCGTGAGGCAGCTTGCAAGTTCCTTGACAGCCTGAAGCTCATGAACATCGTCGTGCACGTGGCCGATGCCCGCTCCTGCGCGTTGCATCCCGCCTCCACTACCCACCGCCAGCTCACCGATGAACAGCTCACCGCCTGCGGTGTCAAGCCCGAGCAGGTTCGCCTCTCCATCGGTATCGAGGATGTAGAGGACATCATCGCCGATCTGGATCAGGCTCTCCGCGCGTGAGCTACGAGGGGCTCTGCCCCTGACCCCCGCAAGGGCTCTGCCCTTGACCCGCTTAAGAACCTTTTTACAAAAAGGTTCTTAAGCATCTCCAAAAACTTTTAATAAAGGCAATATACATTAGCCCTTTCCCCAGAATACGAAACGAAAAGGACTGTCACCATGCCCATCAAAATTCCCAACCTGCTCCCCGCCACCGAGCAGCTTCTCAAAGAAAACATCTTCGTGATGACCGAGACACGCGCCATCACCCAGGACATCCGTCCTCTGCATATTCTTATGCTCAACCTCATGCCCAAGAAGATCGAGACCGAGACCCAGATCGCGCGTCTCATCGGCAATACCCCCCTGCAGGTGGAGCTGGAGCTGCTCCAGACCGCCACGCACAAGGCAAGCCACACATCCGAAGAGCATATGCTGGCCTTCTACAAAACCTTTGATGAGATCAAGCATAAGAAATACGACGGCATGATCATCACGGGCGCGCCCGTAGAGCAAATGCCCTTCGAAAGCGTGGACTACTGGCCCGAGCTTTGCGAGATCATGGAGTGGAGCAAGACCAACGTCACCTCCACCCTGCACATCTGTTGGGGTGCACAGGCAGGTCTTTACTACCACTACGGCATCCCGAAATACCCCTTGGAGAAAAAGCTCTTCGGCGTGTACGAGCATAAGCTGGACTACAACCGCTCCATGCTCTTCCGCGGCTACGATGACGTTTTCAACGTCCCCCATTCCCGTCACACCACCACCAAGCGGGAGGACATCGAGGCCGTTCCCGAGCTGCGCATCATCACAAGCTCCGCCGAGGCGGGGGTATTCTGCGCCATGACCGCACGCGGCAAGCAGATCTACGTCATGGGGCACTCGGAGTACGATGCCGACACCCTCAAAAACGAATATATGCGCGACAAAAACGCAGGCCTTCCCATTGATATCCCCGTCAACTATTTCCCCGACAATGACGACACCCGAGATCCCGTCGTCACGTGGCGTTCCTGTGCCAACCTGTTCTACTCCAACTGGCTCAACTACTATGTCTATCAGACCACGCCTTACGATATCGGTAAGATCCAATAAAAAATCGCCCTTGACCGCGGTCAAGGGCGATTTTCATATAAAGCGGATCACCAGGGAGCTTCGTCGTTGCCGCCGTGCTTGAGGCAAGAAATGCCGTTCTGGGCAAGGATGTTCTCCACAAGCTCGTTGTCCTCCACGCGGAATACAACGCAAGCATGACCGTGAGAACGCGTCATAAAAGCGTAGGTATACTCAATGTTGACACCGCGGCCCGCCAGAATGCTGACGACGTTTGCAAGACCGCCGGGCTGGTCAGGGATCTCAACAGCGGTGACTTCGTTCTGGGAAACCAGATAGCCTGCCTCACGCAGAGCCTCGCAAGCCTTGTCGTGTCCCTTGACGATCATACGGAGGATACCAAATTCCATGGTATCGGCAATGGCCATGGCGCGCATATCTACCTGCGCCTCGGCCAGAATATTAACGAGCTTCTCCAGGGAGCCGTTCTGGTTGGGTACAAATACGGAAATCTGTCGGATTGCCATGATATAGTCTCCTTTCGGTTGAAGAAATATGTGTTGCACGGGAGGAACAGGCCTCCCGCAATAGAGAAAAACAAACTGTTTTGTTAAAGGGTTTGGGGAGTCCCGAAGCCTTTTTTCAAAAAGGTTTCAAGCGGGTCAAGGGCAGAGCCCTTGCGTCCTCCCTTAGTCATGCAGCTTTCTCTTGTCCTTGACGCGGACGGCCTTGCCCTCGGAACGAGCGATGGTCTTGGGAGCCACCAGATGGACGGCGGGGTTGATGCCCAGCATGGTCTTGATAGCGTTTGCCAAAGCCTTCTCTGCAGCGGTGACGGCCTTGACGGTATCCGAGAACTGATCCTCGGTCAGCTCCACGTAGATGTCCAGGGTGTCGGTGTTGTTCACACGATCCACCTCGATGAAATAGTTGGGAGCATAGCCCTCCTGCAAAAGAACCGTCTCGATCTGGGAGGGGAATACGTTGACACCGCGGATGATGAGCATATCATCAGAACGACCCATGGGCTTCTTCATACGGACGAGGGTACGGCCGCAGGAGCACTTCTCGCGGGTCAGCACGCAGATGTCGCGGGTGCGGTAGCGCAACATGGGGAAGGCTTCCTTGTCGAGACAAGTGAAGACCAGCTCACCCTTCTCACCCTCGGGAAGGACCTCTTCGGTGTCGGGGTCGATGATCTCAGCGAGGAAGTGGTCCTCGTTGATGTGCATACCCGCCTGGGCGGTGCACTCAAAGGACACGCCGGGGCCGGAAATCTCGGTCAGACCGTAGATGTCGTAGGCCTTGATGCCCAAAGACTTCTCGATGTCGCGACGCATCTCCTCGGTCCAGGGCTCAGCGCCGAAGATGCCTGCCTTCAGCTTGTTATCCTCAGGCTTATAGCCGCGCTCCTTCAAGGACTCACCGAGATATGCAGCATAGGAGGGAGTGCAGCAGAGGATGGTAGCCCCCAGATCCATCATGAACTGGATCTGACGCTCGGTGTTACCCGAGGACATGGGGAGAGTCAGACAGCCCACCTTATGGGAGCCGCCGTTGAGGCCGGGGCCGCCTGTGAACAGACCGTAGCCATACGCAACCTGACAAACATCCTCATTGGTGCCGCCCACCGCCATGATGGCGCGGGCACAGCAGTCCTCCCACAGATCCACGTCGTGCTGGGTGTAGAAGGCAACCACGCGGCGGCCGGTGGTACCCGAGGTAGACTGGATACGGACACACTTGGACTGGTCGACGGCGAGGAATCCCTTGGGATACTGGTCACGGAGATCGTCCTTGGTGATGAAGGGGAGCTTGTGGAGATCCTCAATACCGTGGATGTCGTCGGGGGTCACGCCCTTCTTCTCCATCTTGGCGCGGTAGTAAGGCACGTGATCGTAGATGTGGCGTACCTGCTTCACAAGCTTTTCGGATTGAAGCTTCTGCATATCCTCATGGGACATGGTCTCAATCTCAGGCTGATAGTATCGGTTTTCCATATTGTTTTCCTTTCCTTATGTTGCATTAACATTGTCTTGCGAATTTTTGGGGGGATAGAGACGCTCGGTCTCCTGCGGATCCAGCCGAATAAACGCCACCACGTAAAACACGGTGGTACATACGGCAAGTACCGCAGTAAAGATCACGGTAGGGATATCCCACCAGGTTCCCGCACCGAGGGTGGGCATCAGATTGCCCGAAAAATCATAGACCGCATGAAGGATCACGCACAGCCACAGGTTTCCTGTTTTCAAAAGAACCACCGAGCACATAGCACCGATGAGGAAAGAATACCCGATCTGCAGGAACACAGCGCCCGGGGACGCGCCTGCCAGAATGTTGGCTAAATGGATCACGCCAAACACAGCCGACGACAAAAGAATGCTGATAAACAGTCCTTTTTTTGTTGTTCTTCTCTTCTCCGCGATCAAAAGCAGTGCCACACCGCGAAAGGCGGTCTCTTCAAACAAGCCGATGGCAAAGCACTCCAGCGCGAACCACAGGATGTACCAAGGCTCGCCGTGGACAAAGTAAGCATCTCCCCAAATCATAGAGAGAATGGGCATATTGTTGACCACCACAAGCGCGGCAGGCAGACAAAACAGCAACGCTTTTCCAAAGGGCTTTTGCAACGGGTTCATCACGCGATATCCGAGATATACAAGGATCGCCAAAAACACAATACCGCCGATACCGCGCGTGGCGGTCATGGTATAGAGGGACTGCAAGGTCGCGTCCTCGGAAAGAACAGGCTTGCCGATCTCAAAAAACAAGAGGGCGGCCATGCCGATTAGGGTCAGCACGATGGCTACGATGCGTCGCACATCCCGCGTGGGAGGCGGCTCGGGGGCACGACTGAAATCAAATTCATTTTTCATATCATGCGTCCTCTTCGGGAGTCGAAGGAGCTGCCTCGGGTGCAGTTATCCCGTCTCCTTTTTTTCTGCGGTCTATCCACAGCTCGATGGCAAAAAGCAGGATACCGCCGGAGAGCAGCAGGACAGAGATGAGCTGAGAAGGAGACCAGAAGTCCACAAGCGTCGCGCCTCTGTCATCCGCGCGCAGATACTCTGCCACAAACCTCCAGATGGCATATGCAGCCATATACAGCGGCAGAATGTATTTTTTCTTTTTCACAAACAGAATAAAGGTCACAGCGCAGAGAGCAAACAGGAAAAGCGCCTCAAAAAGCTGCACGGGCACGACCTTATACCCGAGATACTTCATCTCGATACCGTACCAAGCATCGGTTTTTGCGCCGTGGCAACAGCCTGCCATGAGGCATCCCAAGCGACCGAAGGCATGGGCAACCGTGATGCAGGGGGCAGCCATATCCGAAGCTGTCCGCAGATGGGGAATGTGGTAACCGTCCTTGAAGAGAAAGTGACCTGCAATAAAGTAGATCACGATAAACATTGCGGTTCCGCCGATGAGGCCGCCGTAGAAGGTAGCGCCCGTATTTTTGGCAATTTCAAACACGCCGTCTGCCATGAAGTTATAAAAGGCTTGGAATAAAACTGCGCCGCCGTAACCGAGAACCACGGCCAAAACGGCATTGAACAAAGCGAGATTTGTCCACGTTGCGCGCATTTTCCGAAGATCCGACAAAAGGCGGATGAACACGAGGCAGACAAGCACACCGATCAGCATGAAAATGCTGTAAAGGTCAATGTCTCCCAATATTTTATATGGATACATAGGCATTCCTTTCATGTGGAGATCAGTCAAAAAAACTTGTGTATCATTATAGCGCAAAAATATGAATAGAAATTGAATATTTTTATGTCATATATTAAAAAAGCGAGGGAGCTTTGAAAGCTCCCTCGCTTTTGGGGTATTTTTATGCAATCAATCCTTCTTTTTCAGAACGACGGCAGCAGCCATAGCGAGCATGAGAACGGAGGCGGAACCGAGAACGGTTGCACCGCAACCGGACTTCTCTTCTGCCTTGGAAGCAGACTCCGCGGCAGAGGAATCCTCGGCAGAGTCGGACGCTACGGGAGCTGAAGCAGACTCGGATTCTGCGGGAGTAGAGACAGACTCAGACTCGGACACAGGCTCGGATTCCACAGAACCGGACTCTACAGGGTCGGATTCTGTAGGCTGAGATTCGCCGGGATCAGATACAGCAGGGGTAGACTCGGCCTCAGAAGAATCCTCCTCGGGCTCTTCCCCGCTCTTTGCGAAGTTGGCAACCAGGCTGTCAAAGAATACCTGTCCGTCAGCGGTCAGAGGCGCCGCGTGAACTGCATTGTTGCCGTGGGTATCGTTGCCGGCATCAGCCACGAAGAGCACGTCATTTACGACCAGCACACGCACAATTCTGTCTCCGTAATCGGCAACCACGGGAACAGAGGCGACCTGCTCGAAGGAAGCGTCATCCAAAACGACCACAGCAGAACCGTCCTTCATACCGCAAAGCAGGAATCCACCCTCATGCTCGACGGAGTAGACACCCTGAAGCTCCGCAAAGGACACACAGGAGCTACCGTTGGGAGAGATCTTCATCACACCGTCCATACCCTCGTTGGTATTGACGACCAACCAGATGACACCGTCGTCATCCACGTCCATATACTGACCTTCCTTAAGAGTATAGCCGGGAGCGACCACGGGGTTGGCATCATCGCTGAAGTTGATCAAACCGTTGTCACCAAAATCCTTGTTCAGCTTGGGGTTAGCGGGATCGGTCACGTCGAAGCAGTACAGTGCATCGTAGTCATAATTGATCATGACGTAGCAATAGTAGCTGTCGCCAACCTTGACAACGTCAACGCCGTTAACACCAACGTGGATACCGCCGGCATCACCGGGCTCGCCGAATGCGTAAGCCGCCGTCAGGGAAACCTCTTCCAGCGCACCGTCTTCCTTCTGCTGTGCAATACCCAGATTGACAAGATTATAGTTCAGGGAGAAGGCATAGCCGACATATACGTAACCGCGATCATCAGCGGCAATGCCCTTGGCGTAGGAATAAGGGGACCCTTCCAAGCCGGCCTCGCCGTCATAATGGTAATACAGGTCGGTCACGACACACTTTTGGGTGTCGTAGACCACAACGCCGCGAACACCGGTGCCGCCGTTCAGCTGACCCATGTAGAGATAGCGACCGTCGGGGGACATGGCAAAGCCGCGCATATTGATGGTGCTGGCCATGAGCCATGCATCGTCGGACTCGGGGACCTCGTCCTCCCACCAATACTCCCAATAATCCTCGTCCAGATCAGAGTAAATATCTGCATCGGACTGAACGTACAGAGCCTTCAACTCGAGGCTTTCCCACGTAGATGCATCCACGTTGGGAGACAGAGCGGAAGCGCCCACAACGGCCAAAGACATGAGCAGAGACAAAATCAATGCTACAGCAAGAATTTTTTTCATTTTTTCTCTCCTTATTGCTAAGATTCGCCTTGTTAATAATGTCAACAAGGTGTAGCATCTTTATTATAACACTCACATGTTTAAAATTAACCGTCAATTCATGAACTTTCCGTTAACAAAATCACGCTTTTAATCTGTCTCTCAAAATTCCGCACACAGCATCCACGTCGCTTTGGGAAGCCTTACCGTCCTTGCCGTAAACGACCGCCGTAAAGGTTTCGGTCAGACGATCCATCTCGCGGATGTTGGTCTTGCGGCGAATAACGTCGGCCATTTCAAGCGGGGTCTGGCATTTGGCAATACCGATGTGGGCGTGATACAGATCCGTCATCAGCACCTCGTACGCATAACGGTACTGCCCATTGAGATCCCCCTGCGCGTGGAGCTCTTTGAGAAACGCACGGTAACCCAGCGGAAGCTCGCGAGTGACCGTTTGGGTCTGCGTAACGGTATCTACGTAGTGGGTTTTCTTGGGGCGTTCTCCGACGATCTCCTTGAAATCCATATCATCGTACTTCTTCTTGCCGTGTCTGTACTGCAAGCGGAAGAAAAAGCCCATGATCCTGCCCCAGACCTCACGCAAAATCTTCTCCCAATACTTAAGATTGCGTGGGCGGACAAAGCGAATGATGGCAAGCACCGAAAGAACGGCAATCGTCACCACGCCAAGAAAGAAAATACCGCCGTTGAGCGCAGGCATTCCCTTCAAGGGGAAATCCAGCACCTGATTCATGTCGATGTACATAAAGAAGCGAATGGGGATCACCAGTACGGCCAACAGGCCAAGGATCATGATCGTTGTCAAAAATGCCATCAGCCACAGCGTGACCGCCTGCGACATTCCCTGCATACGAAGCTCGCGCGTTGCATAGCAGGTTTTGGAGGAGTAGGACGGCTTGATGACGTATTCCTGATTCATCAGGATACACAGGCACAGCGCATAGACCAACACGCACGTCGCGAACAATACATTGACACCGTTGGCCCAAAAGGTAAAAATTCCAAAGGGCACACCGAAGGCAAAGAGGCATTCGATCAGGGTGCGCAGGGAGCAGAGCTGGTGGAACTGGAAGGGCACGAGCAACGCGCCCAGCACCGAGGCAACGATACAGGCCATCATCATGAGAGGGAAGCCCACCTCGGCATTGTAATAAGGGTAAAGCAATACCTGCAATATCTGCCCCGCACCAAAGCTGAACGCGACAGAGACCAGTGCGCAAAGCACAAGCGAGGGAATGAGGGTTGTCGGGGAAGAAAACTCCCATTTGGTCTCAAAGGAAAAGCTGAATTCCTCTTCCGAGCCGGGCTTGATGAACAAGCGTCGGACACCTGCGTGGATCCCGTACCCCGCGGCAAAGAGAAGCGCCGACGCGATCCATGTAAACACAGTCGCGTAGGTACCCGCGCCCACCGACACCAGCACCTCAAAATAAGGCATGACGATGGAGCAAATGGCAATGCAAGCGAGCAGCTTATAAAATTTCAGCCAACGCAAGCGCCATTTGTCGGTAGAGGGGAGCTTTTTGTGCTGTACCGCGTTGGATCTGATCTCTCCCGTCAGCTTGGAAACCGAGCGTTTCACGGTGCGCTTATTCCGGAGCTTGGCGGGACGAACTGTTTTATGATGCATAACCCAAGCCTCCCTTCCATTGACTGTGACGGAAGTATGCCTCTACCTCGGGAGGCAACGTCAGCGCATTCTGATACGACGTCATGACGTAGAAGATCACGTTGACGCCCTGATCGGCCATAGCACGGTGGAAATTGACCATGCGCTGATCCAGAAAGGCGGTAACGAACACGATGTTTCCCCCCTGCGCATAGAGATGGGGGTTTTCCATGATGTCCTCCAACAGCCGCTCTGTGGGAAGAGACAGCTTCATGGGGAGCTTGGCCAGAATGCGGTAGGCCTCGATGACCGAGCTTTTGTCGGTGAACTGCTCGCTGGCAAAGATATGACAGCCCAGCGCACCGTCGTGGACGCGGCCGCCGCCCAAGAGCTCGCTCGGCTCGGTATTGGCCATGAGGCGGACGGGGATATTGCGGCGAATGGCGCTGTCCAGAAGAGAGGCGCACAGGGAAATGCAGTCCTCGATGTAGGCGGGCGCGCTGATCTCCGGGAAATCCTTTTCAATGATGACAGACTGCATATTCAAAACGATATGATAGCTGTCATTCTGCTGCACCTCCATTTTCTTGACCATCATGCGGCCAAGACGGGCGGTCTGCTTCCAATCCACGGTGTTGAGAGGATCGAAGGGCTCATACTCACGGACACCGCAGATGGACATGGGATCCTGTACAAGTCCCTTGGACGTGGTGCGCTCTCCCGCAAAGGAGGGAGCCAGCGCCATCTGGGTGAGCCACTCGGAGGCGACAGGAAGCACCGTCAGGTGATCCTTGGCGGATACCTCGGGCTGCATTCGGGTAGAAAATGTGCTCATGCCCACGGCATCATGGGAAATGACGTGCACCTGCACGCTCTGCGCCGTATAATGCCCGCGGGTCTCGGCCACGACGCGCCAACGCCGCGTGACCTGCCCGTGGGGCGGCAGAAGGAATACCGACTGCACGGATTGCACGATCTCATCCCTTCCCTTTTCATCCTCGCCGGCCAAGATCACCTTGAGTCCCTGTGGGAGCAGGGTCTCCATTTTCAGAAAGGAAATCGTTTGCTCGCCGTTGTTGATCACCACCTGGTCGAGGTACAGATAGCCTCCGGCAAAGACCTCGTCGGTGCTGAATTCAAAACGGTAAGACAGATCGGTTTCCACGACCTTGCGCCAGCGCTTCTTTTGCAGGAAATACACCGCTGTGAAGGCCAGAAGAAAGGCAATGACGAACCAACTCATAGAGTCCTCCTTGGATTTTACTTGTCGAGGACGACGGGCACCTTGGTCAGAAGATATTCGATCAATGCCTCGCTCGACTGGGAAAGCTGGAGGCTGCTGCCCGTGCGGGTAATGATACGGTGGGCCAGCAGGGGGATGGCCAGATCCTTGACGTCATCGGGCAGGACGTGGTCACGGCCGTGCATGGCCGCCCACGCACGGGTCGCGCGGGTCAGGGCAACCACGCCACGGGGGCTGACACCCATCTTGATCTTCTCGTGATCGCGGGTCGAACGGACGAGGCGCACCATATAATCCGCCACGTCGGGGCTGATATGTACGGCATTGATCTCTTCGCGGGCGGCGCGGACATCCTCCAGGGTCGCCACGGTACTGACCGCTTCTCCCTTGACCCCCGTGCAGATCTTATCCACGATGCGGGTCTCCCCTGCCAGATCGGGATAGCCGAGATGCAGCTTCATCATGAATCTGTCCACCTGCGCCTCGGGCAGAGGGAAGGTACCCTGGAACTCCAGGGGGTTCATGGTGGCCATGACCATGAAAATGTCGGAAAGGGGCAGTGTCTCGCCGTCGATGGTCACCTGGCGTTCCTCCATACACTCCAAAAGAGCGGATTGGGTACGGGGGGTGGCGCGGTTGATCTCGTCGGCCAAAAACAGGTTGGTAAACACGGGGCCCTTGCGGAGAGAGAATTCTCCCGTATGCTGGCGGTAATAGTTGATACCCGTGATATCCGAGGGAAGCAGGTCGGGAGTGAACTGCACGCGCTTGTAGTCGCCGCCGAAGGAATCGGCCAGCGCGCGCACCAGGCTGGTCTTACCCGTACCGGGGACGTCCTCCAAGAGGACGTGACCGCCGCTGAAAAAGGCGCAGAGGAAGGTCTTGATAACGGCCTCCTTGCCGAAGAGGACAAGGCTGATGTTGTCGGTGAGCTTTTGGGTGAGGGTCTGGGTAATATGTTGCGTGCTCATATGGGTTTCCTCCTTATGGACAGAAATGTATTGTTTTTCTTCATTATATCACACGGTCATTGGATTGTCAAGAAAAATCTCTTGTCCGTTTTCGATTTCGGCACTATAACCATATAATTTCCGGATTTTTTAGGCAAAAACACATAGCGCGGAGGGAAAATTCCCTCCGCGCTTGGATTTTTATTCGTCACCGACATCATCCGCCCGTCCGCTGATGCGGATCTCGGCCAGATCCTGCTTGGTGATGAGCAGCTTTCTGGGCTTGTTGCCGTCGGCAGGACCCACAAAGCCCATCTCTTCCATACGGTCGATGATCTTGGCGGCACGGCCGTAGCCAAGATTCAAACGGCGCTGGAGCAGGGACGTGGAGATCTTCTCGGCATCCACGGCGACTTCCACAGCCGCCCAGAACTTACCGTCCTCGTCGTCGCCGCCGAGGGCACTGAAGTCCTCGATGTTGCCGACGTCTCCGCCCTTTTTCTTGCTCTGACCGCACTTGGCAGCCTCGACTTCGATCATATGCATGAAGGACTCGTCGTATTCGATCTGCGCGTTGTGCTCCTTGAGGAAGGTGACCACCTTCTCGACCTCGCCATCGCTGACGAAGGTACCCTGCACACGCATGGGCTTGGTGGAACCAACGGGAGAATACAGCATATCACCGCGACCAATAAGCTTTTCTGCGCCCACGGTATCAATGATGGTACGGGAGTCAACAGCGGCCGACACGGTAAAGGCGATACGGGAAGGCACGTTGGCCTTGATGAGACCCGTGATAACGTCAACCGAAGGACGCTGTGTACCCAGGATCAGGTGAATACCTGCGGCTCTCGCCTTCTGCGCCAGACGGCAGATAGCGGTCTCCACCTCGTTGGAGGCGGTCATCATGAGGTCAGCCAGCTCGTCGATGATGATCACCATCTGCGGCAGAGGAGGACGCTCGGGGTCGCCTGCGGTGGCTTCGTTGTAGCCCGCGAGGTTACGCACGCCCACTTCCTCAATGAGCTCGAAGCGGCGCTCCATCTCCACCACGGCGGAGTTGAGCGCACCTGCGGCCTTCTTGGGATCGCTGATCAGCGGGCAGTACAGATGAGGCAGATCGCGGTAGACCGCAAATTCCACCTTCTTGGGGTCGATCAGAATGAGCTTGACCTCGTCGGGCTTGGCCTTGTAAAGGATGCTCATGATGATGGAGTTGATACAGACGGATTTACCCGAACCTGTGGTACCCGCCACCAGAAGGTGGGGCATCTTGTTGATGTCCATCATGACGGGGCGGCCGGCTACATCCGCACCGAGACACGCGGCGAGCTTGCTCTTATGATTCATAAACTCGGGGGTCTCAATGAGATTGCGGAGCGCCACGGTGGAAGCATGGTCGTTCGGTACCTCGATACCCACGGCAGCCTTACCGGGAATGGGGGCTTCGATACGCACACCGGATTTGGCAAGACCCAGCGCGATGTCGTCCACCAGATTGGCGATGGAGCGCACACGCACACCCGTATCGGGCTTGACCTCATAGCGGGTGATGGTGGGGCCGCAGGAGCAGGCGATCTCCTTGACACGGATATGGAAGGACTCCAGCACGCTGCGGAGGGTCTGGGTATTGCGAACGATCTCCTCCTCGTCAGCCTCATAGCGCTTGGGACCGGGGATCAGAAGATCAATGGGAGGGAAAGCATATTCTCTCGCTTCTTCTTCAGCCACGACCTCACCCGTGGCGGAGGACAGCACGACCTCTTCGTCCGAGAGGCCATCCATATGGTAATCCGTTGTGCTGGTCACCGCCGCAGTTTCCTGACGGTTGACCACCACAACGATCTTTTCAGGCTCGGATGCAGGGACATTCTGAGGCGCATTCTCTGCCACAGTACTTTGTACCGTATAGGTTTCCACCGCCTCCTCCTCGTCATCCCAGTTGATCTCCATGGTTTCAAGATCCTCGGGAAGATCGTCTGCGGCAAAATGATCGTTGACTGCTCTGTCGGGTGCGGATTGCTGAGGAGCGTGTGTCGCCGTCGATTTGCGCGCGGCACGCTCGCCTCGCTTGGGTACGGCAGGGACGTACAGAGCATCGGCCTCCTCCTCCGTTTCCTCTATATCAAGGGCAGCCTTGGAGGATACCTCTTTATCGGCCGTGGCCGCGGTGTCTTTTTTGGAATCAGTCGGCGCTGTGTCCTTAGCCGTAGCAAAACGGGAGGAGCGCTTGGTGGACTCGGGGACATACAACGCCTCCGCGGAATCCTCCCCGTCTGCCATTACCTCACCGGTTCTCGTGTCCACACGGAGGGTCTCGGGAATTTCTTCATCCTCCTGCGCCACGCGGGTACGCTTGGATGCAGAAGCCACAGGCTTGGCTGCCTTACGGGGACGCGCGGGAGCATCCTCCTCGTCTTCGTCCAGATGGGCTTCCTTGATCTTTCTTTTGGGCTTTTCGGGGACGACGATCTCGTCTTCATCATCCTCATCATCCTCGTCTTCTTCCTCCAGCGCACGAGCCTCTTTGGCCTCGGCAACCTTCTTTTTGATCCATTGGCCAACGTATGCCGGTGTAACACCTACAAGGAACATGATGATCAGGGGGAACGCCAGAATCGAGACAAGAATGGTACCCCACAGCTTGAGTCCCGTATACAGAAGCACACCGAGAACACCGCCGATCACACCGCCGCAGGCGTATTCCGCACCCTTGACGAAAAATTCGGCAATATCAATGCTGGCAAAGGAATCGTCTGCCGCGCACACAAACACGTGCACCACCGCAGAGACCATGACCATCAGAACCGCCGACAGAACGCACCGCAGAACCACGGTGTTTTCCCGACAGTTTCTGCGCCAGGAAACCGCAAGATACAAAAGCAGAACGGGAATGCTGAAGGCAGGCCAGCCAAACATTCCGAAGAAGAAATAGCTGATACCGTAGCCGACAGGGCCCATCCAGTGATCCACTCCGGCCACAGCGCAAATCACGGAGACCAGGAAGAACACCAATGTCAAAAATCCTACTGCGCCCAGAATGTAGGGCATATACTGCTCGGAAAAATTCCGTCGCTTTTCGAGATCGGCAGATGTCTTTACAGGCTTTTTGGTCGTCCCGCCGGATTTTCCTCCACCCGCTCCTTTGGTAGAAGCAACCGTGACAGATCTCGTATTCCCCTTCTTCGCGGTGCTTTTTTTAGAAGCTGTCGCGGTCGTCCTTTTCTTTTTTTGTTCACTCGCCATAAGTTATCCTTTCTCGTATCGCCCAACGGGAAACAATTCATCCGCCCGGCAAGACATAGTCATGCATCATAATAATTCATTATAGCACATTCACCCCGAAATTGCAAGGGGAAAGTGTATTTTTCTGTGAAAGAATTACAAAAAGCCCTTGCAATGCACCCGAAAGAATGGTATAATGATAACAGCTTCTCCGCGCGGATCATCCGCTTGCGTGAAGAGCAAAAAATCACCCTTCAGGAGATAATCATGATCTATATGTTTTTAGCCGCCGGCTTTGAGGAAACCGAAGCACTTTGCCCGCTGGATCTTCTGCGCCGCGCAGGGCTCGAGGTCTCTACCGTGGGTATCGGAGGAAAATCCGTCACGGGTGCGCACGGTATTACCGTCGAGGCCGACATGACCGATACTGCTTATATTGCATTGCGGGATGACAAGCCCGACATGATCATCCTGCCCGGCGGTATGCCCGGCACGCTCAACCTCGATGCCTCCGACGCTGTGGCATACGCCATCCGCACGGCAACCGAAAGCAACGCCTATCTTGCCGCCATCTGTGCCGCTCCCTTGATTCTGGGGCGCAGAGGACTCCTCAAGGGTCGCCGCGCTACTTGTTATCCCGGCTTCGAGGACGAGCTTGTCGGCGCTTTGGAGATCGGCGGACGGGTCATCCGCGACGGAAAGATCATCACCGCCGTGGGCATGGGCGCCGCCGCAGAGTTCGGCTTTGAGCTCATCAGCGTTCTGAAAGACCCCGAAACGGCAGGAAAGATCCGCGAAGCGATCCTCGCGTGACACATGACAGACAAGCAAGAACTGCGCCGCCATTATGCTGCGCTGCGAGACGGGCTGTCCCCGGCCGAGCGGGCAAACGCCGAGGCCGCCATACGGGATTTTCTGTTCTCCCTCCCTGCCTGGGCATCGGCCACCCTCGTCTGCGGCTATATCGCCACCAAAAGCGAGCTTGATCTTTCTCCCGTCTGGGAAAAAGCTGCTTTCGGGGGCAAGGATTACGCGCTTCCCGTCACGGTAACGGATGCAAAGGAAGGCCGCATGATCTTTCGCCGCTTGCATAGCTACACCCCCGATGTGTTGCGTCCCGCACGCTTTGGCATATCCGAGCCGCCCGCAAGCTGTCCCGAGCTGATGCCAAAGCATTTTGAAAGTGAACGCGTGCTCATGATCGTCCCGGGGCTTGCCTTCGATGACAGAGGCTACCGATTGGGCTACGGCGGCGGTTACTATGACCGCTATCTGGCCGCGCTTTTCGCCATGGGCTTGCGTCCCATTACGGTAGGTCTTGCCTTTTCGGCCTGCCGCCCCTCTTTGCTCCCCGCAGACCCCCACGACGTCCCCGTGGATTACGTCATTGATGAAAGGAAGGTGATCGCCACACATGGAGCATAAAGCCAACCGCCCAAGTGCCAAGGCGCGTTTTCATAGCTTTTGGCACGGTGAGCATACCGTCAGCAAACCCACCGCGTGGCTGATCTTCGCGATCTACGCGCTGTTGCTTTTGTCCCGCTTGATCGACACGTTCTTTTTGACACGGGAAAACCAATATCTGAGCACCGTTTTGCTCCAGCTTCTGATCTTTCCCATTCCCGCTTATCTCTACATCCGCCTGCGCGGAGATGCGCTCAAGGGAAAGCTCGCGCTCAAGCCTCCCTCCCTCTCGCATCTGTTTTTACTGTTATCCGCCATCTTGATGCTCATCAGCGGATGCACGCTTCTGGGCTTGATCTGCGGCATGATGAATGCACAGCCCTCCTTTACCCTTTACGACACCTTTTCCTCGATCCACGACGGCACGGCGAGTGCTACCGTTCGTTTGATCCTCGCTTACGGCATCCTTCCCGCTTTTTGCGAGGAGCTCATCTTCCGCAGCATTTTATGTGCGGAGTATGAAAAGCATGGGATCTTATATGCTTCCCTCCTGTCCTCGCTGTTTTTTGCGCTGTTGCACTTTGACCTGACCGCACTGCCCGTATATCTGTTTGCAGGGGTTTTGCTGGCGGCCGTAAGATACGTCTCGCGCTCTGGCATCGCATCCATGATCGTGCATCTGGGCTATAACCTGTTCGGTATTTTCCTGCAGGCAGGCTTGTCGGGCTATTGTCGCAGCACGGGCAGCATCGGCCTTCTGGTCATTCTGCTCATTTCCCTGCTTCTTTTGTCCTCTGCCTTCTTCTGCGGCGAAGTCTCCCGCATTCTCAAACGCAGAGGCGCAAGAGATCTTTTAGATGATCCTGCGGCGCTCTCCACACCGGGTCTCAACCGCATCCCCCTGCGCGGATGGCCCTCTGCCCTTCTGCACGCGTTTACCTATCCTCCCGCCGTCGGTGCTCTGCTTCTCTGGATGCTCGGCGTGGTGCTTCACATCATTCGCTAATCGTTTGCACCGAAACCTCTTTCCCGAACCCCGTTCCCTTGTCTCTTTGCATAATTTTTTTCATCTTCACTTGTGGCCTTTGCTGAATTTTCGGCAAAGGCCACCTCTGTCTATTGACAGAAATACCCCCGTGTTGTATAATATAATATAGCATTTCCCCATATCTTACATAATTTAACAGGAGGAAAACATGAAATTCAGTAAAATTCTGAGCCTGCTTCTTGCTTCCCTGATGCTTCTCGGTGTCTTTACGGCCTGCGGTGTCAACACCGAAAATGAAGACGAAGACAACGATACAGGCAAGAGCACCGGCGAAACGCTTGCCGAGGGCGCTACCCAAAGTCCCATCGACGAAGCGCTGGAAGCCCTGACTGACATCAACTGGGGCGGCGGAGACTTCGGTTTCCTGTACGTCAGCGACATTGCCGGCTATTCCGAGGAAATTGAAGCCGAAAAGGAAGCCACCGACCAGACCAGCGCCGCTGTCATCAACGACGCAGTTTACGAGAGAAATACGCTTCTTGAAGAGCGTTGCCATCTCACAATCGTTCCGATCCCCACCCCCAACCCCAGCATCAACGGCAAGGTCATTGCCGAAACGCAAACCAATACGGGCGACTTTGCGCTGATCTCCGCACCTGCATCCACGACCACGAGCATGGCCACTTCGGGTTATCTTTACAACTACCTGAGCATGGACATTGATTACGAGCAGCCCTGGTGGGATCCCGGTACACTGGATTTCGCGTTGGAAGGCAACGTATTCTTCATGAACGGCGCCCACAACATCGTTGACGACGACGTAACCTTCGTTATGATGTTCAACAAGACCCTGCAGCAGGAGGCACAGATCCCCGATCCTTATACCACCGTCAGAAACAAGGAATGGACTCTGGAGCACTTCAACTCCATCATCCAGAACGCCTCCGCAGAAAACGGTGACGGCACATGGGATCACAACGATACCTACGGCTTCTCCTCCCCCGGCTCCATCGGTAACACCTTCTTCTACGGTGCGGGCTTGCAGTACATTGTTAACAGCAGGGACAAGGACTTCCCCGAGCTTGCCCTTGGCAACAGCATGGAAAAGGCCACACAGGTTCTGGAACTGGCACAGACCATCGTTCACGATAATAACGCGTCTTACGTTGCCGCCGCAGGCAATGAAGCTCTTTCCAAAGACGTATTTGTGGAAGGCCGCGCCCTCTTCTACTGCGAGGCAGCCAGCTATCTCCGTGCGTTGAACCAAACCATGGAGGGTGACTACGGCGTTGTTCCGATCCCCAAGTACAGCAAGGAACAGGAAAATTACAACACCTGGACCCATGACATCGGCTCTACTCTGAGCATCCCCACCTCCATTGCGGATGAGATTGAAAAGCAGCAGTTCGCAGAGGTTCTCGAAACCTTCGTCGTGCTCTCTGCCAAGCTCGTTAAGCCTGCGTACTACGACACCATGCTGACCAGCCGTAACGTCCGCGACCCTGACTCTGCCGAGATGCTGGATATCATCTTCCAGAACCGTATTTACGATATGGCAATTTACTTCAGTGAGCTTGGTTTTACCAACCTCTTCTCTGAGTGCGTTAACGGAAACAATGACAACTTCTCTTCCAAATACGCTTCCAACGCCAGACGCTTTGACAGAGCCATCACCAACATTCTGAGAAAGGTCAACAAGTAATTTTACCATCAGCACCTCCCCTCACGGGAGGTGCTTTTTTACGCCCAAACTTTCCCGCCCAAAATTATCAAAAGCTCTTGCGTAATTTTCTGTCATATGATAAAATATAAGAAGATAGATGCAAAGGAGTCCCGGACCATGAAAAACATGATGATGCCCCACTATATGTTCAAAACCTACGACGAGATCACCCCGGATTTCCTTGTCTCCCTCGGTGTCAAGGCTGTGCTCTCCGACGTGGACAACACGCTTGCCCCGTACGAGCAGCCAGAGCCCGACGACAAGCTTTCGGCATGGATCAAATCTCTGTCCGATGCGGGCATCACCATCGCTTTCATATCCAACAACGAGCAAGAGCGCATCGAGCTTTTCAACCGCAATTTGGGTGTTCCCGCTTACTGGAAGAGCGGCAAGCCCTTCAAAAAATCTCTCCTTCGCGCCATGAAGGATCTCGGCACCGACAGAACCAACACGGTGATGCTGGGCGATCAGCTCCTCACCGATGCATGGGCAGGCAACGCCGCAGGACTCAAGGTCATCATCGTGCCCCCCATCAAGGACAAGCTGAATCTGTTTTTCAGGTTCAAGCGTTGGCTTGAAAAGGGAACGATCAGAAAATTCAAGAAGAAAAACAACATCACTTGGTAAAATTCTCCCGAAAGGAGCTCATTATGATGGATTGGAATCAAATCACCACCCCTACCTTCGGCCCCGGTGGCAACGGGGAATGGTTCAAGCAAGAGGGCGGGAAGGCCACCGTCCAAGCCCCCGGCTGGCTGAAGTCCAAAGGCCTCGACGCCTACGAATACGAAGCAGGCAAGGGCATCATGGCAGGCGAGGGTGCGCTTTTTGCCATCGGGCAGAAGGCCCGAGAGCACGGCATCCTCATGTCCCTCCACGCGCCCTACTTCATCTCCCTGTCCTCGGTAGAGGAAGAAAAACGCAATAACAGCATTGGTTATATTCAAAAATCCCTGTGGGCGGCCGAACTTTTGGGCGCGGATACCATCGTCATCCACAGCGGCAGCGCGGGCAAGATCTCCCGTGAGGAGGCCATGCTCCTGTCCTGCGGCACCCTCGCCCGCCTCATGGAGACCGTGGGGGACACCCCCATCCGTCTCGGCATCGAGACCATGGGCAAGCGCAACCAGCTGGGCACTCTGGACGAGGTCATCGAGCAGTGCAAGGTGGATCCCCACTTCCATCCCGTGGTGGATTTCGGCCACCTCAACGCGAGAGGGGTGGGCGGTCAGTTCCCCGACCGTGACAGCTACCGTCGGGTCTTCCACACCATCGCGGAGAGGCTGGGCGACGAGTACGCCACCCATCTCCATTGCCATTTTTCCAAGATCGAGTTTACCGACGCAGGGGAAAAGCGCCACGTCACCTTTGAGGATACGGTTTACGGCCCCGAGTTCGAGCCGCTGATGGAGGCCATCATTATGGACAACCTCTGCCCCCGCATCATCTGCGAGTCGGACGGCACCATGGCCGAGGACGCGCTGGCGATGAAGAAGTATTGGACAGAGCGCAGGGGCGAATAAGACAAACAAAAAAGCGGCATCCCCGCCGCCGTGAAAAATTCCGAAAAAGTATTGACAAACCAAGCAAAGTGTGGTATCATAAAGGCGTAGGAGCTACCGGCAACGGTCACTTCCTCGGACGATTAAAAGATAACCGCGCTTTTGGAAGAGGGGCGGTTATCTTTTTTTACTGTTTAAGTAAGACAGAATAACAAATGCTAACGTTACGAGTTCGATCAAAAGATAGATGAGCTCGCTCCATGTAACAAAGTCCATTCGATCACCTCCCTCCATGCTGACATTGAGGAAGGAAAAAGATTTCGACTTCCTCTGAAGGGAGGCAGCGACCGCACACCATTTAAGGCAACTCCTACGGGACACCTTTCAGTATCCGTTTGACATTATATCACAATTCACCCATATTGTCAAACATTTCCAACACGCACTACGCGACAAACACATCATGAAACTCACCGATTTTGTATCTCTCACCCCCATCGATTACGGCTGGTCGGGGGATCGCAAATACCGCGCCGTCACCGCCGACGGCACCCCCTATTTTCTCCGCATCACCGCCCGCGAGCGGGGTGACCGTTTCGCAAATCTCTTCGACCTCCAGAAGACCGTGGCCGCCACGGGGATTCCCATGTGCCGTCCCGTGGCCATCGGGGAATGCGACGAAGGGATCTATGCGATCCACACATGGATCGACGGCGTGGACGCCGAGCCGAACGTCCCCACCCTACCCACCGAGGTGCAGTATCGCTTGGGCCGTGACGCGGGAGCGTATCTCACCCGCATCCATTCCATTCCCGCGCCGCCCGATCAGCCCGATTGGGAGGCCCGCTTCAACGCCAAGATTAACCGCAAGATCAGAATGTACACCGGCTGTCCCATTCATTTTGAGGGCGACCGTTACCTCCTGCGCTACATTGAGGACAACCGACATCTGCTCCGCGACCGCCCCCAGACCTTTCAGCACGGGGACTACCACATCGGCAACATGATGCTGACCGACGCGGAATCGGAGCCCAAGGTCGTCATCATCGACTTCGACCGCTACGACTTCGGCGACCCATGGGAGGAGTTCAACCGCATCGTTTGGTGCGCCCAGGCCGCTCCCATCTTCGCCACGGGGCTGGTGGACGGCTACTTCGGGGTGGATGAGACTACCGCCGCACCCATGGCGTTTTGGCGGCTCCTTGCGCTGTACATCAGCAGTAATATGCTCTCCTCAATCCCGTGGGCGATTCCCTTCGGAGAGGGGGAGGTGCAGACCATGCTGAAGCAGGCAGGGGACGTGCTGGCTTGGTATAACAACATGAAAAATCCCGTACCCGCGTGGTACAGGTAAAGATACAAGATACACGCCGTGCAAGCCCGGCGGATACAAGATACAAGATACAAGATATACTCAACCTCATACATCCCCCCATATCTTGTATCTCGTATCTTGTATCTTGTATCGTGTATCTTGTATCTCGTATCTTATATCTCATATCTTTCCAAAAACTGAAAGGAGCTTCCCGTTATGTCCCTTCCCTACCGTCAAGTTCACCTCGATTTTCACACCTCGGAGTGCATCGAGGGCATCGGCTCTCGCTTCTCCCGCGAGAATTTCAAGGCGGCTCTGCAAGCGGGGCACGTCAATTCGATCACTCTGTTTTCCAAGTGCCACCACGGTTGGTCCTACCATCCCACCAAGGTCAATCTTCCGCATCCCCACTTGTGCTGTGACCTTTTGGATGAGCAGTTGGCTGTCTGCGAGGAGCTGGGAGTGCGTACCGAGATCTACATTTCCGCAGGGCTTGCGGAGCAGTATGCGATCCGTCACCCCGAGCATCTGCGACGCGACAAGAACGGCTACGGCGGCAATTTTGATACCGAGGCGGGCTACCACCGTCTCTGCTTCAACACCGCCTACCTCGACCAGCTCACCCGAGAGATCGAAGAGATGCTGACCCGCTACAAGGGGCGGTTTGACGGTCTGTTCCTCGACATCATCGGCATGGTTCCCTGCTGGTGTCCCGATTGTGTCAAGGGTATGTCCGAGATGGGACTTAACCCCGACAGCGACGCCGATGCGTGGAAGTACGCCCGCGTGGTCTATGACAAATACACGAGCCGCGTGGCTGAAACCGTGGAGCGCATCATTCCGGGACTGCCCATCATCCATAACGACGGCGGTGCCATTTTTCAAGGGCGGGATATCGCGTTCCGCAATCAGGGTCACTTCGAGCTGGAGTCCCTCCCCACGGGCGGCTGGGGCTACGATCATTTCCCACGCGCTGCAGCTTATGCACGCACCCTCGGCCGTGATTTCTTGGGTATGACGGGCAAGTTCCACACCACCTGGGGAGAGTTCGGCGGCTTCAAGCACCCGAACGCCCTGCGCTACGAGGCGGCTCTGGCCAACGCCTGCGGTGCGCGTTGCTCGGTGGGCGATCAGCTCCACCCCGACGGCGAGTTTGATCTTGCCACTTACCGTCTCATCGGTGCGGCATACGCCGAGGTAGAGACTCGTGAGCCTTGGCTGATGGGCTCTCGTCTCACCGCCGATATCGGTCTGCTTTCCGCCGAGAATTTCCGTAATGTCTGTCCCGATGCTCTCCCCGACGGGATCAAGCAGGATCTGGGCGCCAACCGTATCATGCTGGAGGGGCATTACCTCTACGATATCCTCGATCCCGAGGCCGATTTTTCCAAGTACCGCCTCCTCATCCTCCCCGACACCGTGGAGATCCCTGCGGGCGACCTCCGCGACCGCCTGAACGAGTATCTCGCAAAGGGCGGCAAGCTCCTGCTCACGGGCAAGTCGGGTACCTGTGAGGGTAAGTTCATCTTTGACTTCGGCGTGGATTTCGTTGGCGAGGGGCAGTACCGCCCCGCCTACCTGCGCCCCTGCTTCGATCTTGAGCCCAACGGACAGACCAGCTACGTCACCTACAGTCGCAACTACGATGTGTCCCTCCGCGAGGGCTTTGACGGTGAGGTTCGCGACCTCAAAGTAGACGCCTACTTCAACCGAGCCCCCCGCCGCTTCTGCTCTCACCAGCACACCCCCTACGACCGTGACAAGACCGCACCCGCCGCTCTTGTGACTGCTCAGATCGGATATATTGGCTGGGACATCTTCACCGAGTATGCGGACAAGGGCTCGGTGCACGTCAAGTACGCGGTGCTGGATATCATCGACCGCCTGCTTGGGGAGGACAAGACCCTCACCACCTCCCTGCCCTCCTGCGGCGTGACCTCGGTGGCAGTCAAGGAAACCGAAAACGGCACTCAGCTCATCCACCAACTGGTCTACGCCATCCCCAAGGTGCGGGGCGGCGGCACAGAGATCATTGAGGATCTGCCCTTTACCCCCGACGTGACCTGTTCACTGGCCACGCCCTCCGCTCCCAAGCGGGTGTATCTCGCCCCTGCTATGACGGATCTGCCTTTTGTCTATGAGGGTGGCCGCGTGACCTATACCGTGCCGGGATTCTCTTGCTCGGCGATGGCAGTAGTCGAAATGTAAGATACAGGATACAAAGATACGCGCCGAGCAAGCTCGGCAGATACAAGATATGGCCACAACCGTATCTTGTATCTCGTATCTCTGTATCTCCTCATCCCCTCACAATATTCAACAACAAGGAGATATTACCATGTCCCATCTTTCCAAGCTCCAATCCACCATGAAGGAAAAGAGCACCGAAGCCATTCTCGTGTCCTCCGAGATCAACCAGCGTTATCTCTCAGGCTTTTCCTATACCGACGGCTATATGCTCGTCCTGCCCGACGCGGCCTATCTGATTACGGACTTTCGATATATTGAGGCCGCGCGCACGGTTGTCAATCAGGAGGAATGTCAGGTCGTCCTGCCCGACACCCGTATGTTTGCATACATCCAAAAGCTTCTGACAAATCACGGTATCAAAGTCCTCACCTTTGAGGAATCTGAGGCTTCCTACGCCCTGTATACCCGCCTTTGCGAGAGCTTTGAAGGTGTGACCATTCTCAGTGGTGCATCGGCCATACTGGATGCACTTCGTCTTTACAAGGACGAGGACGAGATCGCCGCCATGACCCGCGCGCAGGCTGTCACCGATGCCGCCTTTGCGCATATCCTGAATTTTATCACACCCGACCGCACCGAGATCGAGGTGGCTCTGGAGCTGGAGTTTTTCATGCGCGCCCACGGCTCGGAGGGAACCGCCTTTGAGACCATCGCAGTATCAGGCACCAATTCCTCCCGCCCCCACGGTACCCCCCGTGATGTCAAGCTGGAAAAGGGATTTTTCACCATGGACTTCGGCGCGCGTGTGGACGGCTATTGCTCGGACATGACCCGTACCGTGGTCATCGGTAAGGCCGACGAGGAAATGAAGCGCCTCTACAACACCGTCCTACTCGCGCAGACCTCCGCCATTGACGCGCTGCGCGCAGGCATGAAGTGCTTCGATGCCGACAAGGTTGCTCGCGATATCATTGAAAACGCCGGCTACAAGGGATGCTTCGGACACAGCCTCGGTCACGGCGTGGGACTTTTCATCCACGAAACGCCCCGTCTCTCCCCCGCATCGGCAGAAAGCGAGCTGCTTCTCCCCGGCCACGTGGTCACGGTCGAGCCCGGCATCTATATTGAGGGCAAATATGGTTGCCGTATCGAAGATATGGTCACCGTTCTTGCCGACGGCACCATCCACGATTTCACCCAAAGCCCCAAGGAGCTGATCGAGCTTTGATTCGGTTTTTGCTCCCATCCGATCCTGTATCACGAATTTATGGGCAATTTGCCCAAAAAGAAGCGTGAGAGATGTGCAAATTTTTCAAGAAAACTTTGAAAAAGCTCTTGCATTTCAAGAGAATTTGTGATATGATATAGGAGTATATGTGAGCCTTGCCGCATACCCTCTCATATGAGGTAGGGTTGGAACATAATTATTTCGCTGTAATAGGAGGTAGAAGACATGCCTAATATTAAGTCTGCAAAGAAGCGTGTAAAGGTTACCGAAACCAAGACCCTTCAGAACAAGATGTTCCGTTCTCAGATGAAGACTGTTGTCAAGAAGTATGAGGCAGCTGTTGCCGCTGGTGATATCGCCACCGCTCAAGTGCTGTACAAGGCTGCTGTCAAGAAGATTGACGTTGCCGCTTCCAAGGGCATCATCCACAAGAACTGTGCAGCTCACAAGAAGAGTGCTTTCACCAAGGCTCTCAACGGAATGAACGCATAATTCATGGCCATTTGAAACAAACCATAAAAGCCTCCCCGTGATCTCTCACCATCACGAGGAGGTTTTTATTTGCTCCCTTCACCTTCTATTGTTGACAATTTCCGCACTTCATGCTATAATATATGCACTTTGAACATTCGAGGTATCCATACATGAAAAAGCAACTGCTGCTACTCATCCTCTCGCTGATATTCACCTTAAAGGGCTGTCAGTATCCTCCCGCAGGCGGAGAGACCGAAACAACGCCTCCCACAGAGGAATCCACAACCGCCCCCTCTCTCCCCTCCTGCGCCGACGATGCGCATACAGACGAAGGCAACGACGGCTACTGCGACACCTGCAACGAATACGTGATCGTCACGCTGGACTTCTACGCGCTCAACGATCTGCACGGCAAGCTGGCCGACGGCGAAAACCACATCGGGCTTGACGAAATGTCCACCTATCTCAAGGCCGCACGCGCCGCCGACGAATATTCCTTCCTCCTGTCCGCGGGCGATATGTGGCAAGGCAGCCCCGAATCCAACAACACAAACGGTTTGATCATCACCGACTGGATGGGACAGATGGATTTTGACGCTATGGTGCTCGGCAACCACGAATATGACTGGGGAGAGGATGCCATCAAGGAAAACGAAAGCTTTGCTGATTTTCCCTTCCTCGCCATCAACATTTACGAGCGCGCAGACAACACCCCCGTAGACTACTGTCAGCCCTCTGTGCTCATCGACAAGGGAAAGGTACAGGTCGGCATCATCGGCGCGATGGGCGACTGCTATTCCTCTATTTCGGGAGACAAGACCGAGGATATTTATTTTATCACGGGTAGCCAGCTGACGTCTCTTGTCAAGGCAGAATCCGAACGTTTGCGTAACCAGGGTGCCGATATCATCGTATATGTCATCCATGACGGCTACGGAAAGAGCTCTTACGGCGCTGCTACCTCGGTATCCTCCACCGCTCTCTCCTCCTATTATGACACCGCCCTGTCCGACGGCTATGTCGATCTGGTCTTCGAGGGTCACACCCACCAGCGTTATGTCCTGCGCGACACCTACGGCGTTCACCATCTGCAAGCAGGTGGCGACAACAAGGGACTGTCCCACGCCGAGATTCAGCTCAACATCGCCAACGGATATCAGCATCTCAACACGGCAGAATACGTGGAGGCCGGCAAATATGCAAGTCAGGACAAAGACCCTGTCGTAGACGAGCTTTTGGAGAAGTATCACGATCAGATCAGCAACGCGCTGCGCACCGTGGGATATAACGCGAAACACAGAAACAGCACCTATCTCAGAAATCTTATAGCCGAGCTTTACTACAATGCCGGTGTGGAGGCTTGGAACGACGCCTATGATATCGTGCTGGGCGGCGGCTTTATTTCAGTCAGAAGCCCTTATGAGCTCAGCGTGGGCGAGGTATCCTACGGAACTCTGCAGTCCATCTTCCCCTTTGACAACGATCTGGTGCTCTGTTCCATCAAGGGACGGGATCTTCTCTCGCGATTTATCAATACCACAAACGATAATTACTATGTAAATTACGGACGTGAGTACGAGAGTGATATCATTAGCCGCATTGATCCCAATGGCACCTATTACATCGTGACCGATACTTACTGTTCCTCCTATGCCCCCAACAGGCTCACCGTCGTGGAGCGCTATACACCGGGCATATACGCGAGAGACCTCTTGGCAGATTATATTGCAAACGGCGGTCTGGCAACATAACAAACCGAACCGTCCTATCAAGTTAAACAGGACAAGCGCTCTACCGTAGGGGAGAGTGCTTGTCCTTTCATTTGGCTTTCTCTGAAACAACAAAAAAAGCTCTCACCGAAGTGAGAGCTTTTTTCTATTCACAATACTCGGCTCAAATCAGCCCAGCTTGGACTGGTTGATCTTGATGCCGGGGCCCATGGTGGAAGCGATCACGCAGGACTTGATATACTGACCCTTGGCAGCAGCGGGCTTAGCCTTGATAACTGCGCCAACCAGGGTATCGAAGTTAGCCTGGAGCTTCTCTGCACCGAAGGATGCCTTACCGATGGGGCAGTGGATGATGTTGGTCTTATCGAGACGGTACTCGATCTTACCGGCCTTAGCCTCGCGAACAGCCTTGGCAACATCGTTGGTAACGGTGCCTGCCTTGGGAGAGGGCATCAGACCCTTAGGACCCAGAACCTTACCCAGACGACCGATGGTACCCATCATGTCAGGGGAAGCGATAACAACGTCGAAGTCGAACCAGTTTTCCTTCTGGATCTTCTCGGCGTACTCAGCGCCGCCGACGTAATCTGCACCTGCCTCTTCGGCAGCCTTGATGTTGTCGCCCTTAGCGAACACCAGGATCTTCACGGTCTTACCGGTACCGTTGGGCAGAACGACTGCACCACGGACCTGCTGGTCAGCGTGACGGGAGTCAACACCCAGACGGATGTGGATTTCGATGGTCTCATCGAACTTTGCCTTGGACGTCTGGCAAACCAGAGCCAGCGCCTCAGCAGGATCATACATTTTGCTCTTATCGATCAGCTTTGCGCTGTCGGAGTACTTCTTTCCAACTTTAGCCATTTCCGTATTCCTCCTTCAATTAGTCCTCGACAGTGATACCCATGGAACGGGCGGTACCTGCGATCATGCTCATAGCAGCCTCGAGGGAACCTGCGTTCAGGTCGGGCATCTTGGTCTCTGCGATCTTCTGCACCTGCTCCTTGGTGATCTTAGCCACCTTGTCCTTGTTGGGCTTTGCGGAAGCGGTCTCGATGCCGGCAGCCTTCTTGATCAGGACGGGAGCGGGGGGAGTCTTGGTGATGAAGGTGAAGGAACGGTCAGCGTACACAGTGATAACAACGGGGATGATGAGACCGATGTCATTCTTGGTGCGCTCGTTGAATTCCTTGGTGAATACGGGGATAGCCACACCGTACTGACCCAGAGCGGGACCTACGGGAGGCTGAGGGGTTGCCTTACCGGCAGGAAGCTGGAGCTTGATATAACCCATAATTTTCTTTGCCATAATTGAATTCCTCCATTTGTGGTACTTGTGCGGGAGATTTGCCAAAGGCGATATTTTCTCCCTCCCACGGGCGACGTCTCAATGGTATTGCGCCGCCTTCAAAGTGTCAGTTGAGCGGATGACGCCGCCAAAGCAATCCGATCGTTTGCTTTGCTTATTTTGCGAGCTTGATGTCAGAGCTATCAAGCTCCACGGGAATGTCGCGGCGGCCGCGCTTGACGAGCACCGTAACCTTTCGAAGATCCTCGGAGATGGATTGAACCACGCCCTGGTAGCCCTCGAACATACCGCTGACGATCATAATTTCGTCGCCCTCGGCGAAGTTGAGATGCACCTTGACTTCTTCGAAGTTGAGTCGAGCCACCTCTTCATCGGACAGAGGCGTGGGACGGGAGCCGGGGCCGACAAAGCCCGTCACGCCCGTGATGTTTCTCACAGCGTGCCAGCTCTCACCCGTCATAATCATCTTGACAAACACGTAGCTGGGGAAAACCTTGACCTCAACGGTCTTTTCCTCTGCACCGTTCTTTTCGATGACAGTCTCGACAGGGATGCGGATGTCGAAAATCAAATTTCCGAGACCGCGGTTTTCAACAATTTTTTCAAGGTTCGCTTTAACCTTGCTTTCATAGCCGGAATACGTATGCGCCACATACCATTTCAGACCTTCGTTCAGTTCGTCGATATTGCTCATGATACTTCCCTCTCGGTTTTATCGTTGAGCTCAGATCTTCTTAATCAGATTTCTCAGAAGCACCAAGCCCTCGGAGAATGCGAGGTCAAGCAAGAAGATGAGGACAGCAATCACCACGATGGTGAGAAGCACGACGATAGAATTCTTCTTCAGCTTGTCCTTGGGGCACCAGACGATCTTACCGCACTCGCTCTTCAAAGCCTTTACAAAGCCGGGAATCTTCTTGCGGAATACGATCAGCAGGGCAACAGCAGCCAGAACGATTACGCCACCAACGCTCAGGTTGATCACCAGGCGGTAGGTATCTTCCTTGCTCCACTGGTTCTTACCTGCATCGGGGGTAACGGCAGTCGTACCGGTCTCGGTAGAAGCCTCGGTACCCGTAGCAGCTTCGGTAGTGGACGTTGTGCCTGTACCCGTTTCAGCCGTTGTGCCGGTCTCGGAAGCAGTGCCGCTTTCGGGCTCCGCGGAGTCAGCAGGAGCGGCAGATTCATCGGGGGTTGCTTCGACGGACTCGGACGTTGCAGGCTCGGATGCAGCTTCATCAGCAGCAAAGCCGGGAACAACGGCGAAGGAAAGGAGCACCAGCAGAGAAAGAACAGCCGCCAGGAGGGCAAATCTTCTGCTCATGTTTTTAGCAGTCATGTCATTTCCTCCCAATTACTTAGACTCTCTGTGCAGAGTGTGCTTGCGGCAGAACTTGCAGTGCTTTTTCAGCTCAAGTCGATCAGGGTCATTTTTCTTGTTCTTCATTGTGTCATAGTTTCTCTGCTTGCACTCGGTGCAGACAAGAGTTACTCTGACTCTTACATCATTAGCCATGTTTTCGGCACCTCCCATATTAAATTTTGCAATTCCGTCAGCATTGGACGGTTTTGCCGTGTGTACCTCCCTCCGGAGTGGCATTGCGGCGGCTGAAAATTCGTGGCGCAAATATTCAGGCGCAACAAAAAGACCCATTCGCAGAGGTAACCACATTATACCACACGAAACTCTTTCTGTCAATGGGTTTATCGTTGTTTTTCAAGACAATTTTTATAGTTTTTGCCACTACTTTATGAGCAATATGCTGAAAAGTCCCGCGCCCCCTCTTCCTTCCGGCTTTTTAAAGTGCTTTTTATTGACAAGACTCCATCTTCATGATACAATAAGAATGGTTATTTGGCATAACGCAAATTCGCCTTGCAAGGAGTCTGTACCATGTCCCACAACATTCGGTCTCTTCTTACCATGAACCGTCCCTGCAGCTGCGGGAAACGACACCCTGTCTCCCTTCGGGCGCTGATGATGGAATCAGGCGCTCTTTCAAAGCTCCCCGAAACCGTCTCGGCATTGGGAGAATACAAGCATCTCGTCATGATCTCGGATGACAACACCTACGCCGCAGCCGGCAAGTGTGCCGAAGCGTTTTTGCGCGAGGAATGGCTGTGCGACGGACGGAGTCTGCAAAGCATTTCGCTTTCCACCCCCGAGGGCGGTCTGCACGCGACCGAAGTCACCGTCGGAGAAGTGATGGAAGAAATGGGCGACTGCGATCTTCTGGTGGCTGTCGGCGCAGGCACGGTACATGACATTACCCGATACGTAGCCACGCAAATGGGTGTGGACTTCATTTCTGTCCCCACCGCCGCCAGCGTGGACGGGTTTCTTTCCTCCATTGCGGCGATGACGTGGCACGGTGTCAAGCGTTCTTTTCCCGCCAAGCCGCCCATTGCGTTGATCGCTGACATTGACGTACTGGCCGCCGCTCCTTATGCGCTGACAGCATCGGGCGTGGGGGATCTTTTGGGCAAATACACCGCGCTGTTTGATTGGCGCGTGTCGCACATCGTCACAGGCGAATATGTCTGCGAAACCGTCATTTCTCTGGAGGAGGATGCGCTGGCGGCGTTGCTTGCCTGCAAGGATGCCGTGGCCTCCAAGGATCCTGCCGCCGTGGAAACCGTGATGTACGGCTTGCTTTTGTCAGGGCTTGCCATGCAGATGGTGGGCAATTCCCGTCCCGCGTCGGGATCTGAGCACCACGTCTCTCACCTCATTGAAATGGACGTCATCACCGAGGATAACCCTGCGTTGCACGGGGAAAAGGTAGGCGTTGCGGCCGCGCTGGTGGCCGATCGCTATCACAAGCTCCTCGCCCTTCCCGCCCAAACCCTGCATTCCCGCAGCTATGAGGGATTGCCGATTGATCGCATCCAAACCGTATTCGCAAGCCGCGCCGACGAAGTGCTGACCGCCGAAAATACGCCCGATCCCTTGGAGGGTCTGACCGCCGAAGCGCTTCTGTCTCATTGGGAAGAGCTCCGCGCATTGGCCAAACGCACCCTGCCTACGGGACAGGAGATCATTGCCATGCTCTCCGACATGGGTGCCAAGTCCACCCTGACGGACATTGATCTTTCGGAAGACCTGTGGGACACGCTATGGGAAATGTCCCCCTTCGTCCGCCGCCGTCTGACACTCATGCGGCTCTCCAAGCTCGTGGGAGAATAAATTCCCGGGCATCTCATCATCTATCAAGGAGAAACACATATGAACAACGTAGAAATCGGTATCATCGGTGCCATGAAGATCGAAACAGACGCGCTCAAGGCCGCCATGACAGACACCGAGACCCATACCGTATCGGGCATTGATTTTGTCAGCGGTATGCTCCAAGGTCGCCGCGTTGTGGTAGCACAGTGCGGGATCGGCAAGGTATTTGCCGCCGTGTGCGCGCAGACCATGATTTTGACCTATGCGCCCCGCATCGTCATCAACACCGGCGTGGCAGGCACGCTGACCTCTGACCTTTCCATCGGCCAGGTAGCCCTCGCCGACGCACTCGTCCAGCATGATATGGACACATCTCCCCTCGGTGACCCCGTCGGTCTGGTGTCGGGCATCAACGTGGTATACTTCCCCACCGACAGAGAGGTGACCGCGTGTCTTGCAGCTTGCGTCGGACACGAGGGTGTCAAGTCGGTGCGCGGCACCATCGTTTCGGGCGACCAGTTCATTAGCAGCGCCGCCGTCAAAGCGCGCATCACAGCTACGTTTGACAACTGCGTAGCCTGCGAGATGGAGGGCGCTGCGATCGCCCACGTATGCTATATCAACCAAACCCCCTGCGCCATTCTGCGCGCCATTTCAGACGGCGGCGACGAGGATGCATCGGATGACTATCCCACCTTCTGCAAGAAAGCCGCAGACACCGCCATCCGCGTGCTGATGCGCTTTCTCGGCACGTGGCAAAGATAATGGAGGTAAAATATGAAGAACTTATCGTTAAAGTTAATTGCTCTGGGCATGACGATCCTGTTCTGCCTGCTCTCCACCGCCTGTAGCTCTACGGAGGAGGAGCATTTCTCGCGTCCTCCCACGCAAAGCGGTGCGCAAGATACGGCTGAAATGAACAATCCCCCCGCACCCACACCCGACGAGAACGTCAACTACACCCCTGATTTTTCGGTGCTGAACAAGGACGGCAACACCGTAAAGCTCTCGGACTTCCGCGGCAAGCCTGTCGTGCTCAATTTCTGGGCAACGTGGTGTCCGCCCTGCAAGCAGGAGTTGCCCGATTTTAACCAAGCCGCCGAGACCTATAAGGACGAGGTCGTCTTTCTCATGGTCAATCTGACCGACGGGCAGAGAGATACCGTTGCATCCGTCAAGGCATTTGTCGCGGACAACGGCTACACCTTCCCCGTATATTTTGATACAGCCTACAGCGCTGCCAATGCCTATATGGTATCCTCTATCCCCACAACGTATTTCATCAACGCCAAGGGCGAAGCCGTCAACTACAAGGTAGGTATGATGACCGCCGCTGAGCTGGAAAGCGGGATCAAGGGTCTGGTGGGTTAAGGCTACAAATTGTTGTTTAGCGGCCTAAGGGGGTGCAGGGGCGCAGCCCCTGCACCTCAATGCGGTGGCCGGCAGTGCCGAGGGCGGCCGTGAGCGCCTCGGCGCGCGGCGAAAGCCGCAAGAAGGTTATACGAAAACAATATTCTCTTTATGAAACAAGGAAGTTTTGCTCCGCAAAACAATTTTTATTTGATTCAGGGCGCTCAAGGCCGCCCCCGAAACCGCCGGCCATTCTCATAGGTTCTGGGGGCTTCGCCCCCAGAACCCCCATCGCTCATCCGACACCCGAGAGGTGTGGGGTTTACCCCGCTAAACAACAATTTACATAACCCACCTCTTGTCGGGTGATGCACCTTCCCTGCGGAGAATGTCACGCGAGCAATGGCCGCCGCACTGCGGCAAACAACCTTTTGGATCCCATAAAAATCCCCGGCGGAGACCGCATGCGTGTCCGTCGGGGATTTTTATTTTATGTTGCCGGAACGAACAGACGCTCGCCTTTGCAAAGAGGCATTCCGTCAGTCCAATTCCTTCTTGCCTGTATACAGCTCGTAGTAGCGCCCGCCCAGGGCAAGAAGCTGCTCGTGGGTTCCACGCTCAATGATCTCCCCCTGCTCCAGCACCATGATGGCATTGGCATTGCGGACGGTAGAGAGGCGGTGGGCAATCACAAAGGTCGTGCGATTCTTCATCAGACGATCCATGCCTCGCTCAATGTGGCGCTCGGTACGGGTATCTACCGAGGAGGTCGCCTCGTCCAGCACCAGAATGGGCGCATTGGAAATGGCGGCACGGGCAATGTTGAGGAGCTGGCGCTGACCTTGGGAAAGGTTGGAGCCGTCCCCCTCCAGAACGGTTTGATATCCGTTTTCCAAACGCATGATAAAGCTGTGCGCACTGGCGGTTTTGGCCGCCGCGACAACCTCTTCGTCCGTCGCGTCGGGGCGGCCGTAGCGGATGTTTTCCATAATCGTTCCCGTAAACAGATGGGTATCCTGCAACACCATAGCGATATGCGCGCGCAGGGAATCACGGGTATAGGAGCGGAGATTGATCCCATCGATCGTGATGATGCCCTCATCAATATCATAGAAGCGGGTCAAAAGATTGGTCACGGTCGTCTTGCCCGCGCCTGTAGAACCCACAAACGCGATCTTTTGTCCCGCGTTGGCGTACAGGCTCACATGGCGCAGAACCGTCTGCCCGGGAACGTATCCGAAGGAAACGTTGTCCAGAACCACCTCGCCGCGAATTCCCTTCATCTCAATGGCATCGGGCAGGTCGGCGGTTTCGGGCGCTTCATCCATGACGGCAAACACACGCTCAGCGCCCGCCAGCGCCGAGAAGATGGTGGACATCTGCATGGAGATGGCGTTGATGGGCATGGAGAACTGGCGGGAATAGTTACAGAACACCGTCAGGCCGCCCACGTCAAAGCCGTTGAGCACGCAAAGCAGACCGCCGACACCTGCCGTAACCGCAAACGCGATGCTGCTGATGTTGTGCATCACAGGGCCCATCACACCGCCGTAAAATTGCGCACGGAACTGCTTGTCGCGCATATCGCGGTTGAGAAGCTCAAACTCCTCCAGACAAGTCTCCTCATGGTTAAACACCTTCACGACCTTACTGCCTGTGACGGATTCTTCAATATATCCGTTGACAGCGCCCAACGCCGCCTGCTGTTGGCTGTAATACTTGGCAGAGCGTTTGGCGATCACCGCGCCGCCAAGGGACAGCAGAGGCACAAAGGCCACGGTGATGAGGGTCAGCCAGATGTTGGTATAGATCATCATGACAAACGTACCCGCGAGGGTGATCACACCCGAGATCAGGTTGGTGAGGGTGCTGTTGATCATCATGTCGATGTTGTCAATGTCGTTGGTAAAACGGGACATAAGCTCTCCCGTGGGATGCGCGTCGAAATAGCGCACAGGGAGCGTCTGCATTTTTTGAAACAGATCATTTCTGAGCTTTTCCACGGCGCTTTGCGACACCTTGAGCATGAGCCGCGCCTGCAAAAACACCGACACGATACCCACGGCATATATGGCCGCCAGCACCAAAAGGATGATGCCCAGACAGTAAAGTCGTTCCGTATCGGTCAGCACACCAGCGGCCACGGCATCCGGCATAATGAAGCGCAGAAGGATGCTTTTCCCCGGATCGACGGTGCGATCCAGCGCGTTGATCACGTCGCGCAAGAGATAGCTGCCCGCGACCGATGTCAATGTGTTGAGCAGCATAAACAGCAGCACGATCATAAGCCGCGCCTTATAGGCGGCAACGTAGGCCATGAGGCGCTTGACGGTTGCTTTGGTATTCTTGGGCTTGCCTTGGGGGCGAGGACCGCCTCTGCGGGGACCTCCGGGGCCACCCGGGCCTCTTCCGTTTGTTTTTCCGAGGGAGGCATATCTTTTTTGCAATTCCTGAAGATCTCTTGCAGCCATTATGCATTCACCTCCTTTTCGGCGTGGGCTTTCTGCCCGACAGGAGCGGTTGCTCCCGACATCTGAGAATCATAGATTTCTTTATATTCTTCGTTGGAAGCAAGCAGGCTGTCATGTGTACCGACACCCGTGATACGGCCTTCGTTGACCACGACGATCATGTCGGCATCCTTGACCGAGGAGATTCTCTGGGCAATGATGAGCTTGGTCGCATCCGCCAGCTCGGTGCGGAAGGCCTCGCGGATCCTTGCCTCGGTCGCGGTATCCACCGCAGAGGTAGAGTCGTCCAGAATGAGGATCTTCGGCTTTTTGAGCAAGGCTCTGGCAATGCACAAGCGCTGCTTCTGGCCGCCGGATACGTTGGTGCCGCCCTGACCGAGATCAGACTCGTACCCATTCTTAAACGATGTCACAAAACCGTCCGCCTGCGCATGATCCGCCGCACGGCGAATGGCCGCCATGTCGGCAGTAGCATCGCCCCAGCGGAGATTGTCCAGAATCGTACCCGAAAACAGCACGTTCTTTTGCAACACCATACCCACGCCCTCACGGAGGTTGTAGAGGCTGTAATCCTTGACGTTGACGCCGTCCACCAGGATCTCGCCCGCATCCGCATCGTACAAACGGGGAATCATGGAAACCAAGGTGGTCTTGCCCGAGCCCGTAGAACCAATGATACCCACCGTCGAGCCTGCGGGAATCTTGAGGCTCACGTCATCGAGCACCTTTCCTTCGCTGTTTTTATAGTAGCGGAAAGAAACGTTCCGAAATTCGATCTCGCCGCGCGTCACGCAAAGCTCGGGATGAGCCGCGGCGGTATCGTTGATGTCACTCTCCTCGTTCATCAGCTCCTTGATGCGTCCCGCAGAGGCCATGGCACGGGAGAACTGCATGAACAGCATGGTCACCATCATAAGAGACGACAAGATCTGGGTAATGTAGGTCACAAAGGGAGAGAGCTGTGCGATCTCCATATTGCCATCCAGCACCATATGTCCGCCGAAGTACAAAACCGCCAGCGTGGTGGAGTTCATGATCAGGGTCATGAGGGGAGACATGAGGATCACCACGCCCACGGCACGCATACCCGCGCGCTTCAGATTGGCGTTGGTCTCAGCGAAGCGACGGTTTTCATGCGCCTCGCGCACAAAGGATTTGACCACGCGGATGTTGGTGATGCTTTCCTGCACGTTGGCGTTGAGGCCGTCCACGCGCGCCTGCATGGCGGTAAAGCGGGGGAAGCCCAGCTTCATAAAGAGCAGAATGCAGAGAAGCATGACGGGAAGAGCGACCGCCAGCACCACCGCAAGGTCGGGCTTGATGGCGATGGCCATGACGAGCGCGCCGATGAACATACCCGGTGCGCGAAGTGCCATACGGAGCAAGGTGTTGACGAAGTTTTGCAGTTGGGTCACGTCGTTGGTCAGACGGGTAACCAGGGAGCCCGTGTTGAACTTGTCGATGTTGGCAAAGGAATAGCTCTGCACCTTGCGGTATACATCAGCGCGAAGATCTGCCGCGAAATTGACGGATGCCTTGGCGCCGAAATACGCACCGCCCACGCCGCCGATCATCATGAGAACAGCGGTCAGCACCATGCCGACGGCCAGCGCTACGATAAAGGAGGATTGCGTGCCCAGAAGATCATACACCTTGGCAAGCCACGCGGGCATTTTGGAGGCGTCGCCGTACACGCCGAAAATGATATACCCTTGGATCAAGGGAAGAAGCACCTCGCCGATGACCTCAATGATCATGCATAGCGGGCCTAAAATAAAGTAGGGCAAATAGGGCTTTACGTATTTGCGCCACTTCAGCTGATTCTGCGTTTTATCCTTACTCAAAATCCTGCACCTCCGATCATGCTTCGCGAGAAATTTCTTCGCCAAGGTTATCTCTCATCCGTTCCAAGGTGGCCGTAAACGCCTTGAGCTCGTCCTCGGAAATGCCTTTGAACATTTGGCGATCTACCGAGTCAAACAGGACACGGCTTTCGTTGATGGCCTTGAGTCCCGCGTCGGTGATGCGGATCTCATTGCGGCGATTGTCCTCGTCGGTGACGGTACGGGTGATGTACCCTTCCCTTTCCAGGCGCTTGAGGGTCGTCGTCACGGCGGCAGGGGTGATACCCATGGCGTCCGCCAATTCCTTTTGCGACGGGATGTGCTCATATTTCGCCAAGTGCATGAGCATACGATGCTGGCTGTGGTGAAATCCCAGCTTCATGACACGCCCTTCAATAGCCGCATGATGCATATGCGACACGCGGATGAAGAGATGCATGGCCATGCCCTCGGGAGTTGAGCAATGCTGACAGTTTTTCTTCATGTAAACACCCTTCCTGTTAAATAGTTGAAAGTCAAGAGGTTAACCGTTAAGATGTTAATCATTATACCGCATTCTCCGAAAATTGTCAAGCCCCCTCGGCCACACCGCGCGGCAGTTTAGAGGTTCCCTACACTTTTTGTTTTCAAAATGCAGGCTTTTCTCAAAACAGGACTTGACAAAGAAATGATTTTGTGGTACAATACTACGGTACATCATATTGGGATGTCGCCAAGCGGTAAGGCACGGGACTTTGACTCCCGCATCCGTCGGTTCAAATCCGGCCATCCCAGCCAGACCTTACTAATTTGAACCTACTTTTTATAGTAGGCGGGTTAGTAAGGTTTTTTTATCTCACCCATAAAGCAACGCAAAAAATCGGCACAGTCACCGCAAGTATGGAATAAAAGCAGGGCTGCTCAAATGACCAGACGCATTTGAGCAGCCCTTTTCTGTTATCATTTTCAAAAAAGAAAAAATTTTTCTGTTTTTCTGCAATTTTTTGGGGATTCGTTTGTTAGTATGTATGAACCGTGCAAAGCAGGCGATCTGCCGCGCGGTATATTTAAGAAAAGAGGTAAAAAAGAATGAAAGTACGTTTTAAGATGTTAGCGGTAGCTATGGCCGTTTTGACGCTCCTCCTCTGCATGGCTGTGCCGATTCAGGCAGCGGTGGTGAAGCCGGATGTGGAACCGAATTGGCAAAATACGGCGGCTATAACATTAGCACTATCGTTTCTTGATGACGGATACGGATATGCCGAAGCAAATGTAATCGGAGAACCAGGTGTTAATAAAATTGTCGTAGACATATATGTATACAGACAAGTCGGAGATTCGTGGGTTCTTGTAGGCGAAGAACATGATACCTATTATGGAATAAGCACATTGGTAAGTTGCCGCTTTAACGCTTTTAATCGTGCTTATTATCGGGCTGATTACTTTTTTACCGTTACAAGAAATAATGTCGATGAAACCATTTCCAAAACTAAATATCGCACATGCTCGCAATAAACATCATATCAAGTCGGATTTTGTTTTTATATAACTCCTTCTGCAATTTTAATGATTTCATTTGTGGAAGGGAAATATCCACAAACAATATATCGGTAGTGATCGTCCTGCCAAATTAGTTTGTGAGAAAAGCTGCCTTCATTACATTCTATCAAAATCGCATCAAAGCCATCAATTTCAATACTTGAAATTTTTCCCTCATATTCATTGACAAAAGAATCAATAATGTCTATAACACTTTGCGAAATCGTAAATTTCCATTCTCCCTTGCTGTTGCTATAACCAATCGAATACTGTATTGGAGATAAACGCTCATCATTTATGGCATACCCCTCCGGCACATATGTCAATTCCATCTTTTTCTCAATCGTATTCGGGTATTCCGCCACAGGCGTTATACTGTTCTTCTCACTGTTTTCTTCAAAGTTAATCTCCACGTGGTCGTCATGACCCCGCACCAAAACATTCCAGATCGCCTGTCTGATCTCAGGCACAAGCATACAGGCGGTGAACGCAATGGACATACACAGCAGCGCAACCAGCAAAATGATCTTGACGGTGTGCCACTTGCCCTTGCGGGATCCGCCTAACACCTTTCGGAGCATTTGGGGATTGTCCCCGATCTCCGAGATATCCGCCGACAGAAAAGCCTCGGCTTCTTCCTTGACACATTCGGCCGATGCCAGCGAAAGCAGAGCATCAAATTTTTCCATATGTAATTCTTTCATACCCTTCCTCCCCCAGAATCTCCCTGAGCTTGCTTTTTGCTCGGAATATATGGCTGTTGACCGTATTTACCTCCAGCCCCAATATATTGGCAATTTCCACGTTCTTCAAGTGGTTATAATATTTGAGTACAATGGCATCCCTGTATTTGGCCTCCAATCGGTCAAGCGCGTTGTACACAATGTCAACGGTTTCGTCGTCAACAATAAGAGCTTGCGGATTTCCCGACATAGGATCTCCACAAGCCTGACATGACTCTATCTCTCCGCTCATATCAAATATTTCCCGTTGCTTCTTTTTGCGATTGTATAGGTTGATCGCAACGTTTCGCGTGTAAATACTGACAAGCGCGGCGGTTTCCGTTTTTTCCAGATGCACAAACTGCTTCACGTTCTCGGATATGCGGCAGAACGTCTCCATGACGGCATCTTCCGCATCATGATGGTTATTGAGAATGCTTTGGGCTCTGGCCATCATATATTTATAGTATTGATGAAAAATCCGCTCGACTACTTCCCGTTCGTCATCATTCTCAATGGTCTGGATGAGCTCGAGTATCATCAGCATATTGCTCTGTTCCTCCGTTGACAGTCTTTTAAGAGATTCCCCGAAATTCCCTCCAAAATCTTTTCAGTGCTTGTCCGCTGAGATTTCAAAGGTTCTCCGGATTTTTAAAGGATGGTCTGTTCCTTCACGTCGCATTTCCAGGCTCTGCTTTGTGTTTTCTCTGATCATGTCGAACCATAGGTATGCCCGATTCCAAACAGTCGGCTTAATTTGTTGAATTTTCTTAGTTTGTGTTGGAATAGGGCTTGACTATGAGACATGAAAAAGAGAAACTTTTAAAGGAGGAGCTTCGTATACTCGCGATCACCACACGTGATCGCTTAGGCCTTACCCAAAAGGAAATGGACAGGCGTCTTGCCATGAGCGAAAGCTGTTATTCGGATATCGAAACAGTCTGCACCATGTGCAAAACGCTGACCGCCGTCATCCTGCCGGATATGCAGGATGATTCGAAACGTTTTCTCTTTGCAGCAAAGGCCAAATTCAAAGAGCAATATGAAAAGGAAATGAAAGCGACATGAATATCACCTATGGGCTCGTTGAAGAGCGCTACGCTTGGAACGGTCACTTGCGTATCTCCTACGGCATCGCGATCTTTGCAGACGCCGATACGGACGGTACCGTCACCGTTATATCCGCGGTTCACGATATCACCTCTGACAGATCAAGGCTTGAAAACTTGGTTCAGAGGTGTAATGATTTAGACTTGTCCCCGATCCATCTTGGGGACGTTGTCGAGGATTTCATGGAGGGTTGATCTCCTTCACGAAATTCAAAAAAGCGGGAAGGAAAATTATATAAAATGAAAGGATTACGCCAACACAAACGGCCTTGCTTTCCTCCGAGGATACCTCGGGGGTTTTCTTTTTGCCATACGATCCCCCTGCAAGGCAGGACACCCGCGAAAAAACGGCTACCGTCGGTTCTCCACGTGTAAAAATTATCCGCCAGCTCTTCTATCTCTCGGACTTGATGCAGGATGTCACTACCTTGACAGCGATATTGACCGTCAAAATCAAAAGAGACACCACGGCTGCGGCCTCCATTTGCGCCTGCGCCTCAAACTGATTGATCATGAGGGCTATGGGCTTGTTGGAGGTATTGGCCAAAAAGGACACCGCCGATATCGTCATCATGCAGTTGACAAAGAAAAAAGACAGCATCTCCGCTACGGTCTGTCTGCAGGTTGGCAACAGGACATCTTTGAGGAGACGAAGCTTGCCGATGCCCAAGGTGGATGCTACGGCTTCCAGATTTTCATTGATCTTTGAAAAAGAGGTGTAGATCATGAGGTAGGGTGACGCAAAAAAATGCACGGTGTTGACGATCACCAAAAGGGCAAGACTTCCGTAGAGCGGTGTACTCTTATAAAACAGAACGTAGGAAAGTCCCAGCACCACGCCGGGGATGGCCGCGGTGGCCATGGCCACCAGATGCAGAAAGCGGGACATTGCGCTTACGGCGCGAGCCGAAAAATAGGCACACAGCACACAGAGGATCACACCGATCACCGACACGCAAAGGGAGATGATGACCGAATTCACAAGATACTTCCCGCCGCCCATTTGCAACGTCTTGAACACGTGGTCAAAGGTCAGGGACAGATCCGCGGGGTATTTTCTGACAAAGGCCAGCACCGCAAAGGACAGGATGGGCAACAATGACAAGATCGTCAAAAACAGGGTTGTAACAAAAGCGGCACCGTCGCGTAAAGTCTGCTTTGGCGGCTCAAAGGGACGGATCACAAAAGACCCGTTGGCACGGTTCTTGTTGAGCAGATCCAAGAGAAAGGCAATGACGGCAGGGGTCAGAAGGATCACACCGTACACGCTTCCCTGCCCGAAATCCAACTGACCGATGACCTCCTGATACATGACCATAGGTAAAGTCTTGAATTTTCCACCCACCATCAGAGGGACACCGTAATCGGTAAACGACAGAGTAAACACCGAAAAGGCCGCAGCGATCATAGGCTTCCTAAGATACGGCAGGGTGATGGCGGCAAACTGACGGTACTTGCTGATTCCCAAAACCCGTGCGGCCTCGTAGGGGGAGCAGTCCTCATATTTGAGAATATTGGAGATCATGAGATAGGCCACAGGCAAGGCATACATGACCGAGCCCCAAACGATACCGACAAGGCCGTACACGTGGGTACTGTCCATCCCCAAAAGATTGATCAGCAAGCCGTTATTGCCGCCAAGAAGCACCGTCCCCATGCCAATGGACACCGAAGGGATCAGCATCGGCAGGGTGATCAGCACACGAAATAAGCCCTTGCTGGGCATGGCACTCCGCTCGGTGCACAGCGCGAGCAGATATGCAAGGGTCAAAGAAACCAGGGTGGTGAGGGTAGCCGACAGAAGCGAGTTGCCTATGACCGTCGGCAACTCGCCTTTGGAAAACACCTTGTTCAAGCTCGCGCCGTCTATGTTGAAGAACATACAGGCAAGGGGAGCCAGGATAGAGGCGGCAAAGATCAAGCCGAGAAAGGCGGGAATGATCCACAGCCTTGCGTTTTCTTTAGACTGTATGTTTTTCACAGATCCTCCCCCCCTGCACGGAGCAGCGTGTCGGGCTTGGCCTGAGGTTGTCCACAAAGACTTTTCATAATCATCCCTTTCTTACATGAAGGAGTCGTGAAGAGCGACGGTCAGTGCGTCCACTTTGCCAGCAGACGCTCCTTGGTAGCGGCAGTATCCCCGCTCATGTCGCAATAGGAAATATTCTCGGGATAGTTGGGCACCGAAAAGCTCTTGCCCTCGTAGATGGCCTCCGGGTAGAAAAGCTCGCAGTTGAGGTAGCCGTAGGTGCTGTAGAGATAGTCAAAAACCTCCTTGACGGCGGGTCTGGTTTCTTTTCCCTTAATGATGGACTGGCCGTACAAGGCATAAGGGGAGCCTTCTTCAAAAAAGATGATCTCCAGCTCAGCGCCGTTGTTGATGGCGTTCACGGCGGTGCCCGTGATGCCGAGACCGATGGCGACCTCACCCTGGATCAAGGCGTTCACGGGACCCGAGCCCGAGGAGGTGAACTGCAACACGTTCTCGGAAAGCTTGTCAAAGTAAGCGAAGGCCTCATCCTCGCCACGCCGGTTGACCATAGCCAACAGGAACATATACCCTGTGCCCGAGGAATTGGGGTTGGGCATGGAGATCAGATCGCGGTACTTGGGATCCAGCAGGTCGTCGTAGCAGGTAGGCTTGTCCAGACCATGCTTTTCCAGGACGGCGGGATTGATGATGATGGCGCCGCCGTTGCGATAATCCGGCATATAGCAGTTGCTCTTGCAAACGTCCTCGCAGAAGACCGAGTAGTCATAAGAGGAAAGATCCGCCAAAAGCCCTTCGGACTCCAGTCTGGAAAGGTAGGTATATTCCAAGTCATATGTAATATCGCAAGCGGTGCTCTTCCCTTCTGCCAGAAGCTTGGCCGCGTGATTTCCCGTGGGCATATACTCGATCACGATATTATACTGGGGAAACTGCTCGTTCAGGCATTGCCGCATATGCTCCACGCGGTAGTCCTCGGCGCTGGTGTAGATGAGGACGGTTTCGCGGGGGGTGCAGGAGGGGAGAAAAAGCCCTAGCATCCAAAGAAAACATATTATCAACAAAAATAATACTTTTTTCACCTTGCATTTTTCCACGATAACCTCCTGCAAGTGCGGTATCAGTACAGACTTATACTCCCCAAAAGTCCCCGCACTGTGTAATTGATTTAATTTCACAATAGTATTATTCAAATCACGTCTTAGCCCTAAGCAGCTTGCCCAAAATGCTTTTGAGCATAGATCTTTCGGATGAATTGAATCCCCAAAGCCACAAAAATATCATATAGACGATCAAAAAAAGCGCACACTTCACAGCAAAACATAACCACGTATCAGGCAAAAACAAAGCAAGGGGCAAGCAAAAAATTGTCGTAGCCAATCCCGCCGATAGGATCCCTTTAAAGATAGCGCCAAACATTCTGCCGATTTCAATGTGAAATACTTTTGCGTAATAAATATTCATCAGAAGGCCGTGCCCTATCACCAATGAGGCAACCGTTCCGATGGCAGCACCCCAAAAACCCAGCACTTGCACCATCAACACTGAAGCGATCACATTGATAACAGCCATGACTACAAGCACCGCAGAGCGATAGATCCTCTTAAGTGTTGCATCCAACACGGCGATCATGGCATTCTCCACCAAAGGAACCGTAACCGGGATCATCAGCATGAGTATGATCCAATAAGCGTCCATGTACTTCGTGCCGATCCAGATCGAAATAAAATTCCGGCCAAACAAGGCAAATCCAAAGACACACGCAACAGCGACAATGGCTTGATACCGACCCGGATGAATCACGAAATCGGTTAATTCTTTTCCCGAAGCCTTTTGGGCAACCAATTTGGTCGCTCTGGGCAAAAAGAAATTTGTCACAACAGATATCAAGGAATTATAGATCCCGTAGATGGCCAAGGCAGATGAATACATAGTAATGACCATTTTATCTTCAATATACATACCAAGGATCATGGTATCCACATTGTTGTTAACCTGATTCACAAAGGTTTGAAGAAGAATCGCCCCACCGAAAGAGAGGATCTCCATCATTTGCCGCTTGTCGAATCGATAAAGCCTCGGTCTTTCACGCAGAATGAACATGGCATACCACGCGGTAATCGAAAATGTAGAAACGGACAGAATAAGGTCCACTACAACAACCCAAACGACGCCCATACCACACTTGAGTAACACGATATAAAGAATGATCTTCAATGCCGTTTTCATCAAAGGCAGCATCGAACTGACCACAAAGTGTTCATGCCCAACGATACATCCACTGAAAGCATCCGTCAGCATATGAAACACCGTAGAAGCAACAAAGAGTAAGAAAAGCTTTTGTCCGACAGCGATACCTGCCTCCGTGTAAGTGTTACCGTACATAGACGGAAGAAGAAAGTACATTCCGATTCCCGCCAACATGACGAACAAAGACATGACCACAGATGCCAATAATGAAAGCGCCAGTGTGTTCTTCTTATCTTTCTCCATATAGTCTTCACACGTAGCACATTTCACAACGCTCCGCGTGACAATGGTAGAAATGCCCAGATGGAACATAGACAGCGGTCCCGCAAAGGATTGCATGACCTTATACAAGCTATAATCCACATCACCAAGGGAGGCGATCAATAACGGCACCAGAAAAACGTTGGACACCATGCCCATCGCAAGATTCAAATATGAAATTAAAACACCAACTTTTTTCTGATTCATTTCCCACCCCTTGATCGTCGGTGGATTATCATGGATATACGGTTTCTGATCTTATTTTTGAGTGAGCTATGAAAAAAGCGTTTACAGGCAGTCGACAGGTCGTTTTCCTCATAGATTTTCAAGAAATCGATGCGTTTGGCCTTGTCCTGCGCGGACGTTTTCGTTTCTTTATGATTATAAGATACCTTCGCTACGTCCAGATTTTCAAAAACAAATTGCTCTTTGATACCGTTCACGGCCTTCTCTCCCTTTTCGGTGTTGCACAAAATCAGCGAAATTCCGTCTTCATGTTCAAGTGCAGACAGCTTATGATGCATCCAAAAATCGGCTATGGTAATATCCGACAAGTGGCGATCTGAAAACTTACACTCCAGACAATAATCACGAACCGTAAGCTTTCCGAAAAGGAAGCTCTTTAAATAGGGATCCTCTGCACCAAGGCGGTCATACACTTTCCCGTTTTCAAAGGTTGCCCACATAGCATGCTGTTTCCACCCATATGTTTTCGGACGAAAATCGATGCTTTTTACCGAAGCATGATATTTCAACTCCAGCTCACGCAAGTAATTCTGATAAATCTTATGTGACGGCAAGCCTCCGCAAGCAAAATCACAGGTCAAAAGCATCTCATAATCTTTTCTCAAAAAGAGTTTAAGCCCTGCCACTTGACAGGGGGTGCCGCAAAAAAGAACGATTCTTCCCTTTTCAAGCTCAGCTTTAACCCTTTGAAATGCTGTTCCTACCAAGCTCTCAACATATTTACTTTTCTGCAACATTTTTAGAGAGACGTCATCCGTAGAAACAAACTCTACCGTCTTACAGTCTTCTGCGTACGCCGCACCGAATACAATACCACCCTGCGCCAATATCTCTTTGGAAAGGCTGTAAAACGCACCGCCACTGGAACTGTTCAGCACCACGTCTTCTTCCTTGTGCCAGCCAGCGCAAGCAGATATGGGCGACACCCCGGTAATCTCTTGATTGACTGGGCATACCTTGACACACGCACCGCAATCAATACACAGCTCGGTGTCTATCTTTGGTTCATAGAATAAGGCGTTCCGATGGATGGAAATGGCCGCCTTTGGGCAGATACTGTAGCAAGCCCCACAATTGGCGCATTTTTCAAAAGAGGATATATTCATTTACTCCAACACCTTTTTCAAATATTCCATACTTCTTTCCTTTTCGCGCGCGATCAAGTCGTTTACGGTTGCATAATTCCAAACATCAGCGGCGGCCAGATCCTCAATATCTACCACAGGAAGTGAAAGCGTGCGAAGGAGGTTTTCGATGCGAGAAGGCACAGACGGATTGATGATCGGAGCAAATTTCTTATTAAAGATCGCCGAAAAAGCTACCCCGTGAAAGGATGATGTGACCACGTATTCGGCGTGATCGACGAGCCACAGAAACTCTTCCACACCCACATCATACAACACCGTATCCGCATATACGCCCGACAAACCGTTCGATATCGCATACACGGGCAATCCCGTCTTCCTTTTCAGCGCCTTGATCTTGTCTTTACATGCTTTATTCCAATAAAGCATGTAAAGCAAGATATACGGCCGACGGATCATGTACGCCACCTCGTATTTTCGCCATTCATCAGCAGCTACAAGGAATGTAGGATCAATGTGGACGGATATATCCTTGTCGGTAAAGTCCCGAATGGCCGAAACGCAGGCTTCTTCTCTGACCGAAATAGAATCGAAATTGTTGACCAATTGTCCGAACAAAGCCCGCTTATCGGGATGGATCTCGGTCTTCCCCATGCTGGCAGCATAGGAAACACGCTTTTTATTGGAGGCAAAATCGAGAAAAAATACGGGATTGCAATGATCGGGATGCCATATTTGATCGCTTCCTGCTAGGATAACATCAGTCTCATTTTGAGCCGCCATATACTCAAGCTCACTGTAAGTCGAGTAATATTCGAGGTCAATATTTCGGGATATAAAATCCATGCGTTTTTGATAAGTTTTTTGTCTTTGCTGATGGGTCACGACCTCAAAAGATCGTTTAAAAAAGCTCTTGACCGAATGAACTCTGGTTTTGGCAAAAGCATTATCCTCTCTATTTAACCAAATTGAGCTTTGGTATCCAATTACGGCTAATGTTTTTTTTAGTCCCAAAGATTGAAGAACTGATCCAATACTTGTCCATGAACAATAAGTTACAATTTTTATTTTCTTCATAACCATATCCTCCGAATGATTCAATGCTCACGCCCACACAGAAGGATCAACAAAATTATTCTTAGAATCATGCTCTGCTACAAGGACCTTCCGAATAAAGATCCGGATATTTTTCGCCATTCAATATTCGAGTAGCCAAGGCAACCAGCCTTTCAGCCGCAATGTCCGCATTCCACTCTGTCGTGATCGTTTCATAGGCAGCCTGCCCCAGCCGAGCTTGCTCCTCAGGATGCTTCAATAAGTATTTTACATTTTCAAGCAATTCATCAACTTTGCATGACGAATAAGTCAGACCGTTCTCTCCTTGGCGGATCAGGTATGGCGTGGAACCCGCTTCCGTACTGGCAATAACGGCGCAAGCGCTATTCATGGCCTCATTCAAAACAGCCCCCCATCCCTCTTTTCTGTCCGAGGTGAACAAGAAGATTCCCGACTTCTCCATGTGCTCGCGAACCTTTTCGGGGGACATGGAACCTAAAAGCGATACCTGTTCTGACAAGTCGTTCTCTAGAACAAATTGTTTTAGCGTATTTTCCATTTCACCGGCGCCAATGATATTGATATGAAAGTTGTAATTTTGGTCCTTCAAGCGTTTCGCTACCGTCAACACATCATCGGGATGCTTCCAATCCAGAAACCGGCCACACCACAGGATTTGGGTAGTATCCTTTTGATCAATGAGTCCCTTGGAATTCTCATAGTACTTGGTCTCGGGGAAATAACCCCACTTGTAGGTTTTTTTTCGATACATACCGAAGGCCGCATAATCCGACGCGGTATAGGCGCTGGCACAGAGCATATAGACGTTTGCCTTGGATGGCATATTCTTATGCCATTTATAGAAGCGCCACGGATACTTCAGCGGTTCGAAGCCGTTCTTCAGAAGTCGCTCGGAACATCGAAAAATCAATTTCCCTGCTTTTTTTCGGTTTTTCAGTAATTGCTCCAACGTGCCTCCCACTATCACGACATCTGCGTCATCCACCAACTGTACGGCCTTCGTGAAAGTCTCTTCTTGATTTTCGCAATGATAAACAAAGGATTCGGTCATCTCAGTATAACCCAATGCCCGCCTCTGTGCCGGCACCGACATAGTGGTAATGAAGGAAAACTCACCGTTTGTTAGTCTGTTCAGTTCCTGCGATATAGAGGACTGATGATGATTGTAATAATTAGATGCGAATACAATATTCATGTATATCCTCCTTTATAGCGTAATTGAGTATTTATGTTCAATCGAATGATTCGACGTAGATTTCTTATTTTTCAAAAGAACATTTTTGAGGGAATTTCTTTTCAAAAACAGATATCAGTTTTCGCTTTTCTCCCTCAAAATCATGACATGTTGTATCGTTGATACAAATCATTTTATGTTTTTCTTCAAGCAAATCACGATACAACGCTTCGCTATTATGTCCCGCCTCATAGAGCATTCCTTCCCGTGGATCTCGAGGGACAAAGCCTCCAGTTCCTATATCGTAATAATTCATGATATACTGGTTCACGTCCTTTTCGCTTCTCAGTTTGCGAAGAGATGTTTCATGGAGAATTCCGGGCTCCATTTCCCAAACCTTTTCAAAGGTAGATTTCAACATTGGAGACGGCATATGATAGTTCTGCAAAACAGAAAAGCCGTGCTGTCCAATGGAAAAGTATATATTCTTCAAAAGACCTTTCCCATATTTTAGAGTAAACCACTTCTCTGGATTTTTTTTGATAACTTCCTTTTTTTTGAAATGAGTATTTAAAAAAGCAGTGCTGTTGCACATGATATGAGGAAACGAGTTGCCAAGGTCCATCGGGACGAATAAGGATTGCACAGCGCTCAGACGGGGCAACCCGTCGCGAAAGAAGTCCTCCGCTTGGACAGGAGCATTCAGAAACATATCGTCGTTAAAATACACGAAATGTTCTGAAAGGTCAGAAATTCTATGCAAATTCAATTCTATGGGATGTGAGCTAAATGTCGGCAAATATTCTTCCGGCATATAATCCCTGTGAAAAACCAACTTCAACTTAAGATGTTGGGTGTTCAACCATTGGGGGATTTGACCACAGGTTATCAAAAAGACTCTGTTGACCCAAGGAGCATATTGCTCTACAGCACGGAACCAATAGTGAAAAATTTCCCAGTCGCGGTAGCGTATGTCATTTTCGACATATGGAACTCCGGTGTAGAAACTCTTCTGCTTTCTCCATTCAGAATCAGCACCATCCACCCAAAGCACAACAAAATCAATTTTCATTCTCCCCTCCTATAAAAACCCGAATGTATCAATGACAAACAAACCAAATATTGAGCCTATTTCCATGGGAAAGTCCCCCAGAACAGATTTCTTATTCGGGCACAAGGTGCTGAAGCACCCTGCGCCCTATCGGTCAGAAGTGATTATGAAATCACTTCATCGGTCAGTTAAGAACCATTTTACCATCAGCCTCGAAGAAGTATCTGCCAGGCTTGACATCCAGACCATTGGTACCAGAAACAGCGAATGCGTACCAGGTGTTCTTCACTGCCTTCTTGGTGCTGTTGATGAAATAGTAGTTACCCTCGGCATCCTGTACCAGACCCTTGGCAACTGCCACACCGTTCTCATAGAACCGGATGTCGCCGTTTTTCTCGAAGACCAAGCCCTCCTTGACTACGGGAGTCTCAGGCTCCTCGGGTTCGGGAATGACCATCTTACCGTCAGCCTCGAAGAAGTATCTGCCAGGCTTGACATCCAGACCATTGGTACCGGAAACAGCGAATGCGTACCAGGTGTTCTTCACTGCCTTCTTGGTGCTGTTGATGAAATAGTAGTTACCCTCGGCATCCTGTACCAGACCCTTGGCAACTGCCACACCGTTCTCATAGAACTGGATGTCGCCGTTTTCCTCGAAGACCAAGCCCTCCTTGACTACGGGGATCTCGGGTTCTTCCTCAATAATAGGATCGACCATCTTACCATTGGCATCGAAGTAGTATCTGCCAGGCTTGACATTCAGACCGTTGGTGCCGGAAGCACTAAAGGCATACCAGGTGTTCTCAACAGCCTTCTTGGTGCTGTTGATGAAGTAGAAGTTACCTTCCGCATCCTGTACCAGACCCTTTGCAACTGCGACGCCGTTTTCGACGAAGTAGACATTACCGTCTGCAAATACCAAACCGGTCAGTTCGGACCCAAGCTCAACCGTGCAGTTAGATGCTAAACGATTAGAGGCGGTGATAAAGTAGTGATTCTCCTCTACCTTGACTAGACGGAGACCCATCTGCTGGAGACCATTCTCAAAGTACATATCCTCGGCAACGCCGGTGTAAGGAACACCCTTACCGTCGGTACCGCAATCGTAGCAGAAGAAGTCGAACTTGTTGGACTCGTGGGAAACAACCAGACCCTTCTGCATGCAACCCGCACTGTTGAAGAAGTAAATCTCGCCGTCGAGCTCAACCATAAGGTACTTAACGTTCTTGGAGGTATTCTTATAATAGTCGGGGCCGTACCAGCATCTCTTGTAAACGTACCAGTCCTCCCAGACGTGACCCTGGACCTTACCGTCAACAAAGTCGAAAGTAATGCCGTCAGTGGTAGTCACGCTACCCTGAGCAGCTGCGAAGGTCTCGGGTATGATATAGACCCACTCGTTGTTAACCATGAACCAGCCGGCGCTGACCTGACCAAACATGAGATAGCGATACACCTCTGCGATGTCATCGTACACCATACCGGTGTAGTTGCCCAGGTCAGCATCGCAATCCACGCACTTGAACTCTCCGTCAACCAGGCTGTAAGTGTGTCCGGTTGCGGGGATGGTGGTACCCCAATCCACAACGGAATTACAAACGTCGCAGAAGGTGCGGCCGGTGTAGCCGGCGGTATCGCAGGTAGCGTCGAGATCGTCGACTGCGTGTGCGGAGTGGACGTGACCGCCGTTCCAGTTGTTGTAGTATGCCAGTCCAGCCTCGGTAGCGATCATGTCGGCATCCTCTGCCCACATCTCAGTATCCACGAAGATACCGTTGCTGGTGAAGGATGTGGTGGTGTCATCGAGGTTGGTCAGCTGACCGAACTCGACGTCAGCAATCAGGGAGATTCTCCAGAACTCCTTCTTGTCGCGGAACTGCTTAGAGGTGAATGCGGGCTTACCGGCCTGAGTACCATTGGGATAGGTGTAGCCGGTCTTCAACTGCCAGACGCGAACGGGGATGGAAGCCAGAACAGCCTCGCCCTCGGCCACAACGGCGCCGGTGCGGGTGATCACGACGGTGGCGATGTTGTCGTCAGCGTCGATGCTGTAGGTAGCGGTGAAGCCCTCGGCCAGATCCATGTGATCCAGCTGCCAGGTGCTCAGGGAATCCAGGTCGATGGAGAAGGCAACGCTCTTGGCGGTGTCAATATCGGTAGCGACCAGGTCGATGTAGTAGATAGAGCCGTGAAGGATACGGTCCAGAGTTGCGTCGTGAGGAACCATCTTCACGGTTGCGATATCGGAGCCGGCGTTCACGATGATCTCACGGATCACGGAGCTGTAGTTGCCCATATTATCGCAGATGGTGAACTTAACGGTGTGCTTACCGTCAGCCAGCTTCACATCGGTGATAGCGATCTTGCCGTCGCTGTAGGTGAAGTCAACGGCAACGCCATCGATATAAGCCTTAGCGGAGGCAGGGTTCAGGCCGGTTGCGTTGGCAGCGACCTTATCAGCTACGGTAGCGGTGAAGGACAAAACGTTGGACTTGGTGGTCTGACCATTCAGCTCGGGAGCGTCATTGGTGAACTCATCGGCATAGACAACGCTGGAGAACTTAGGAGCGTCTCTGTCGTCCACAGCCTCGGAGTAGTCGATGGTAATGTCGTCGATGTAGAAGGTGAAGTTACCGGTGATGTTGGAATAATCGGAAGCGTCGTAGCCGTAGGCGGAGCCGTCACGGTCGGAAATGTAGAACTGCATGATCGCGCCGGAGTGCAGTCTTATAGCGGTGTATGCAGAGGTGTCGATGGACAGGTAGTGCCAGCCGGACTCCTGGAAGGTGGAGATAACACCAGTACCGCCGGCAGTATCATCCATATCCTGACCGGTCACGCCGGACCACTTGTAATCACCGTTGGCATCCTTCTCGGTAGCACCCTGAATGGTCCAACGAGCCCACACGCCTACGGCCTCCTCGGGCACATAGATCCACATACCGACGCGAGTAGCGTTCTCGAATATCATGGGAACTGTGGGGCCGACCAGAGAGGTCTTCTGGTAACCGGACTCCAAGGAGTTGGAGTAGTTGACCCAAGCCTTCATAGCATAGTTGCCGGAGTGGACCTTACCCTCCTCGGCGGTAACAACCCACTGGTTGCTTTCAGGCCATACATAGTTGTACTGAGTGCCTGCAGGTTCGGAGAATACCAGACCGCCGGTGGTGCCGTTCTCGAAGTCGAAGATGACCTGAGAACCCTTACCCAGCTTCAGGGTAGCGGTAGCGGTGATCTCGGAAGCAAAGGTGAATGCTGCGGTCACCTCGGAGGTAGAAGCCGCGATACCCTCAGCACCGGCAGTGAAGGACAGGCCGTCAAAGCTACCGATAGCGGTATTGCTCAAAGTGAAGGCGATATCAGAATCTTTCAGAGCAACCTCGTTCAGACCAAAGGTAGCGGTCAGACCGATCTTGACAGTTTTCCCATAAGGGACGGTGACGGAGGAGTTGTTGAACTTCAGAGTATCAGGAATAACCACGTTGACAATGGTGGAGCCGACAACGGCGCCGCCGTAGGTCATCTGAATCTCAACTGCACCGACAGTGCCGTTGGAAACGAACACGCCGTTCTCGACAGTACCATACTTGCTGTCAGCCAGTTGCCAATCCACATCCTCGGGAATGGGAGCAGCGGTACCGGCAGGGCTAACACCGGCTGCGGTGACCTTCACGGTGGAGCCAGGGGTCACGTAGGTGTTCTCAGCGGTCAGAACAGCACGGTCGAACTTGTCGGAGGGTGCTGCCAGGGAGGCGATGATCAGACCTGCAGAAATAGAACGCTCGGAACCATCGGAGGGACGGTTCACGATGGTAACGTCATTTTCACCCTCCTGACGAGCAGCAAAGGTGGTGGATCCACCGCCGTCCAGGTTGATTGCTGTCACACAACCCTGCTCCAGCATGATCTGGGCCAGCTCGTGCATAGTACCACCGCAGGAGAAGGGCTCCTGACGGCCATCCAAGGACATGACAACGACCTTACCGTCGGCAGTCACACCCACGCAGGTACGGCTGTGGCGATCGGTGTTATAAGAACCGTTGATGTTCTTGGTAACATCCCGGCCTTCGTAAACCAGCATTTGAGAGCCTGCGACAGCCTGCCAGATCTCGTCGTAGTCAGCATCCTCCAGATTCTTGGTATACTCAATATACACAGAACCATCCTTCTTGACTGCGAAAATTTGGTTGTAGGAGGCAGACTCACCGATGCGAATGCCGTCCAGGTAAGTCACGCCGGAGGGCTGACCGGTGGTCATGTTGTAGAAGGATGCATTGACACCTGCAACGACCTTATAATTTTCACTGATAAAGCGATCGCTCGTGGGGTCAGTGTACAGCTTGTCAGCGAAAGCAATCTGGTTGGTGAGCTTTTCCATGCCGAAATTGCTGTTGACATACTGCTCTTTGTAGGATGTCTGAACCACAACATCATCACGGGTGACATCAGCAGTGGCTACGTAATAAACCATCTGCTTGCCGTCCTTGGAATAGGCGTAGTTAATACTCTGGGTTACGCCGGGGGCAATGGTCGAAGTGGTCGAAGAGAACACGTCGTGAGTTTCAGATACAAATTCTGTTTCTGCGGCAAATGCGCCCACGGGAATCATACCCAAAAGCATAACGACCGAAAGTACAAGAGCCATAACTTTGATGAATTTCGTATTTTTCATGTTTTTCTCCTTTGCATATTTTTAAGGGGATGCGATCTATGTAAACCGACCGAGGTCGGGGAAAGCTTTGGCTTGACAAATAAGCTAAATACCATAAGCATCCATGTACTCTCGATATTTGACATTTTTATCAAACTGCTGTGCTCTTCGCACACAATCGTCTTTGGAATATGTACCTTCCTTTCGAATGCTTTCAATGCGTTTTTTCAAATACGCGATATCCTCCGCAGGGAGAACCTCTCCCGTTTTGGCGTCAATGCTTTCGGGGCTTCCGCCCGTATGAAAGGTCAAAACAGGGGTACCGCAAGCAAGCGATTCTATATTGACCGTTGGGAAATTGTCCTCTCGAGTGGGATTGATAAACAGATCCGCAGCGGAATATATACCTGCCAACTCCTGACGGTTCAAAGTGCGGTGAATAGAAATGATATTGGGTGGCAGTTTTTGATCAATGCTTTCATTGGTTCCCACCAAAACGATCTGATATTCCGTAGGATCCAGCCTTTGGGAAAGCGCAACGAACACATCCAAGCCTTTGCGAACATCCCAACCATATGCCACGCCCAAAAGCACCGTCTTGTTCTGTGGGATTTCATATTTTTCTCGGAAATCACTTTCCATAGGATAAAACACTGTCAGATCAATACCGTTATTGATTACAGTCACGGGATAATCCTTCAAAAAGGATTGTTTTACAAGCTCTGCCAGCCATTGGGAAGGTGTAATAATGGTCAGGTCCAGACCTGTGAACGAAGATTTTTTCTTTTGGTACAACACGCGGCTTCGATCAAATACCCAGCTGTGGTTTCGATAGAGAGGGCATTTTTCGCAACCGTTTTGCCATTTTTCGCATTTGACAAGGGTAAAATGCGGACAGTACGCTGTAAAAGCCCAGCAATCGTGAAACGTCCAATAAAGTTTCGTCCTTTTTTCCTTAAAATACTCGAAGAGCATTTTCAAATGGCAATCATGGCCGTGGATATTATGCAGATGGACAATGTCCGGCTTAATTTGTTCCAGCTCTGCGATCATCCGTTTCGTTGCCCTTTTTGAATTAAAACCGTAATTACCAAGCAGTCTTGCCTTGCCCGCCTGCCAACGGATATATTTTTTATCAGCACAGCGAATGCCTTTGTCATATCCGTTAGTTTGGCCGCTAAACAAGATATAATTTTCCACGCCGCGTTCCGTTAACAGTTTGCTGATATCCATGCAGATATTTCCTGTGCTTCCTATGCCACAGGTCGCATTGATTTGCACAATCCTCATAGCTTGTTCTCTCCGGTTCCTTTATTTAACTTTCCCAATAGAATATATAGGGATAAGTGTCCAGTGCAGTAATTCCGGTTTGACATTGTATATAAATATCGATTATGTAATACAAAACAAAAAATCCCACCAAAACAACTTTAGCAATTCCTGCTATATCCCGCATACTGTCTTTGACATTCGTTAAAATTTTGGGGATCAATAATGGAATAAAAATAATAAAATAATAGTTCATTCGCATTGCCAGTGCATGTACCGGTACAAAACATTGTAAAATAAGAGCTGCCAACAGAATATTTCGAAGCCCGTGCGTCTCCGTATCCATTTTCCGTTCATCCGGCAAAACATAGGCAAAAACAGCAAATAAGAAAAACAAAAACAGTGTAGTATAAGCACCGGTATCTCGGATCGTTACATTATATCTGCCGTTCCAAAATGAATTTAAAAGATTAGTCGCCCAAGTGAAGATAGGCTTGTTAAAAACAAACACCATCAAAACACCCGGAATAACAAACCATAAATGCCTTTTTTTAAAAGTAATATAATACAGCGGGTAAAGCAAAAGTATCATAAACCCTGTGTGATGAAAGCCCATCGCGATCGCCGCAAACAGAAGGAACAGAAACGGCTTTTTTCTTTTTACAAATTCATATGCGACAACCCCCATGGCTATTGCAATAGATTGTCTCAAGCCAGAGAACACCATGATAAAGGTCGTCATATTCATAAACAAAACGATCTTTAAAAAGCCATGTTGCCGGTCTTCGCTATAGACCTTAGCCATCGGCAATACCGTGATCAACGCCACGATGGCTAAAAAGACCTGATAATTATCTGTGAATCTCCCAACCAACCAATTTAACAGCCAATATAGGATATCAACCTTTTCCTTAAATATTTCTTTAATGTCAACAGACGAATAATAGTTAAAATAACTCTTATAATTTGCTAAATCTCGTCCGATAGTTTCATCCCTCAAAGCCAGCAAAGCAATAAACATGGCGAAAAACACTGGGATTAAACAGCTATGATCGAGGATTTCTTTTTTCGCTCCGATCCTGACAGACCATTTACCGTTGTATTCCGTAAATGCTGCAGAAAAAGAAATGAAGGAAAACAACAGGGGAACAAACATCAGCAGAACATATGGAATCATGAAATAAGATACATCCTTTACGTTTTTAGTTTCAAATAAACTTTCTTTATGAGCGTGTGTGCGGCCGCACGACTCTTGTATATTCGTTTCAAAAAAAACAGTTTAACCCTTTGGGACGGTTGGACAGAAGCGAGGTACGCAAACGCACGATCGCCATCATCATTTCTCGTTTTCAAATAGGCATTGCGGCCATACAGAAAAAACAGCTGCCGGTTTTCAGGGTGATGAAGCATCAGCCAGTCCATGCTTCTTTTCCAAAACATTTCCTGCTCCGGATTATGGTAGGAATATCCAATAGTCTTGGACACCTGCTTTTCATGAATACGTCCCTTAACCAATGCCTCGGGCAAATAATGAATCTTATAGTCCGCCGCATAGATACGAAACCAAAGGTCAAGGTCATTTAAAAGCCGCAGATCTTCATTAAACACTCCGACAGTCTTAAACACGCTTTTGTGCACGAGGCAGGAGCAACCGTGAAAAGTATATTTTGTTGGTTCTGCGATGAGACACTCGTTACCCTTCATGGCCCATAGAAACCGCGCTATCGTTTCACAATCTTTTTTCTTCGCACGACGAATAGTTCGGCCACGACCATCGATCAGATCGGAGGCTGCGAAAAGAATCTGGTTGGGCAATTCTTCATTCGAAAGCTGAAGCCTCTCCAGATATTTGACCTGCTCCTCTAATTTCGCAGGTGTATACAGATCATCGTGACTAAGCCAAGAGAACCACTCTCCGGTCATAGCTGCGATACCCATATTCAAGGCAGACGAGGAGCCTCCGTTTTCTTTTTCAAAATAGCGGATTCGCTTGCCGTAGGATAGAGCAACCTCGCGAGTAGCTCCCTGATCCCTCGAGCCATCATTCACCACAATAATTTCAAAATTTGCATAGGTTTGCGAAAGGGCACTGTCAATAGCCTCTTTCAAATAGTTACTACCGTTATAAACAGGGATAACAATAGATACCATCGGTTCAAAAGCATGTTGCCCCGAAACGTCAAATTTCATATATTTTCTCCAATTCCTGTTTGACTGCTTCAAAGCTATATTGTTTTGAAAAGGCAATCGCATTATCAAAAAAAATCCGTGCTGTTTCTGCTTCTTTAAAAATATTTATTACACATTCTGCCATCTGCTTGTCGTCATTGGTAGCAACCATGTAACCGTTTTTACCGCCGTTTATAAGCTCTCGGTGGCCTCTGTTTTCGGACAGCACAACAGGGTTGCCGGACATCATAGCCTCCACGACATTCAAGCCCAACCCCTCACGAATGCTACACGCCACCAAGAGATCGGCCGCTTTCTGATAATCCTGCAAATTAGTCACATATCCCAACAGCGTGACGTTTTTTTGAAGATCCAGCGCAGCGATCAAATCAATCAGCTTTTCCTTTTCAGGCCCATTACCTGCAATCAGGAGCATAGCATCTGGAAAGTGCTTCACGATCTCCACCATGGCTCGAATAGCCATCTGATGATTCTTATTCGGCAAAAGCTCTCCGACACAAAGAATGATCTTCTGCCCTTGGCCAAAATGCATCTCATCTCTCAAGGCAGCTTTAGCTTCTTCATTCGCGGGAAAATATCGTTTTTCGTTAACCCCGACACCGTGAATCCTGAATACAGGACAATGGAAGTTTTTCGAAGCAGTCTGAAAATCCTCGTCAACAATGGTAATCAATTTATCAGTCTTTCGTGAAAACCATTTTTCCACAGGATAATAGAACAACCAGTTTTTCTTTGGTGCACCTTTATAAAAATGGAATCCGTGGGCTGTATAAAATACCTGCGTTCCCTGCTTCCGCGCTTTTTGGGCGGCGAGGCGCGTGATGATTCCTCCCATAGGCGTATTGCAATGGATCACATCATAGCAACCCTCCGAAACAATACGCTTCAGCAGTCGGTACGCCTTCAGATTATCGCTGCTTTTGGGAGAACGCGAGAACGGGACATCAAAAACCTGATCTGCAAAATCCAATTGCAACCCGTTTTTCTCAATCAAATTGTCCCGAGCCGCCACGTGAACCTCCCATCCATGTTCATGGAGAAGATCAGCAAGCAGGCGATGAAATTGACAAATATGACTTTGTACGGTAGCAACTAAAAGAACCTTTTTCAATGGAAATCAACCTTTCTGTGGATCAATACGGAAGGAGTCTATTAAAAATATAGTATAAATCCTCAAGAATCGCTCTCTTATTAGTGTGATTGACATCAACAACCGTCATTGAGGCTTGATCTATGCGTCGATCAAGACGATCTCTGATCTTGGTATAGATCACGTCGTTGATGCGATCTTCTTCGCAGGCACTCAATAGGAGCTCCAGCACGCGCCTATTATTATAGGGAACTGTAATATCGTTGGAATAGATCTGTTCACAAGTCAGATTGACACCGTCGCGACTGGGCCAATGCCATTCCCAATAGAACTGATCCTGCCATGGAATAGGTCTTTCCTTATCCTGCTCAAAAAACTTCTCCAGATATTCCTTGAACACACGATCACAACGGTTCACAAGCACGCGATTAAAAAAGAGGAACTTATAAAAGGTCGTGCATTTTCTCGGCGTAGGCTTCTTTCCGAAACGCCGTCTTCCATTGTACCGTTTCGTATAGCGAGCTCTTCCCACCTCAGATGCCCAAGATTTGATCTCCACGTCAAAATCGTGTACATGATCCAAATAGATCCGCTTACGTACATCGTTTGGATTGTTATAGCGCACATCTCCGCCGTTCCATAGCAGAACGTCTTTGACTCCTTCGATTTGTTCAAAAGCTTCATCCTCATACGGAATTTTGTAAAAAATATGCGGAATCCCCAATGCCTTGCAGATAGATGCTGCCGCTTGGGCATCGGGCAATTCATTGGGTTGTGAATCGTAACTGAAATACAAAAAATCCTCATAACGATGGCTGACACACGCTAAAAACGTTTTGCTGTCACAGCCGCCCGTCAGGGAGAGCGCGGGGCGATTCCATTTTTTCGAGATCGCGTCCGCCGTTTTCTGCAGAAGCCCGATCAGCTCGCTACAGATTTCTTCGCTGCTCATATCCAGTGAATGCGGCCAATAAAAGCGGAGCTGCCGGACTTTCCCGCCCTCAGTCGTCCCGTAGTGATTGGGGTTCAATCTCCAGACCTCGGCAAACCTGGTAATATTTCCGGGAAGTTGGTTGCCAAAATATTTGAAGGTTTTGCAGGTTTTGAGCTTGGTAACGAAGGGCATCTCATTCAAGCCCAACAGATCTCCTAATAAATTTGAGTGCGCGGTAATATAGATATGATCTCGCAGACCGGCATAGAAAACAGAATAAAGTCCCAAAGCATCACTTAAAAATTCGACCTTATCCCTTCCTGCCACGAACAAGAAAAAGCACCCCGTCAATTGATTAACAACATCAAAAAACTGTTTTCTTTCAAAGTATTTTTGAGACAGATCATCCAAGATACTCGTCTCGTCGACAGCGCCGTCCGTGGGACTATATGCATGTCCCACAAGGCCTATGGTCAGATCATTTCCAAAGGTCTTCACATGGAATGTTTGGTTTGGGTGCACGGAGAGAACATATCGCGAGCCTATGGACGTCACAATCCAGTTTCCAAAAAAAGGATAACCGCTGCCATCTATACCGAGATCGTCTGTCAGAATAAAGCCTTTAAAAAACAACTTGTTTTTCAAATAGTCGTTATCCTTGACCAGCTCCATGATCTTATTTTGATTCATGAAAAAAATTCTCCTCTATCAAATTAAACAGGCGTTGCTCATTCATTTCCCCCACAAAGCTATTGTGCGGTGTCAATACCGCATTGGGTAGTGTCCATAGTGGACTTTCGGGAGGCAGGGGCTCCGTCTCAAAGACATCCAGCACCGCGATCAGATCCTTCCGCGTTTCCAACGTTCCGATCAGAGCCTCGGTATCCATCACGCCGCCGCGGGCGATATTGACCAGCACACATCCCTCGGGCAGAAGCTCCAACTGCTCACGCCCCATCAGATGATGGGTCTCGGGAGTCAGAGGGAGGGTCAGCACCACAATATCGGCGGTCATCAGAGCGTCGTTCAACGCTGCCACAGGGAGCATGACGGTGTAATGCGCATCCTCACGGGGATAGGCGTCCACACCCACGATCTCGCAACCCATAGCGCCGAAGCGTTTGGCGCACTCAGATCCCACGCTCCCACACCCTACGATGCAGACCCGTTTACCGTACAGCTCTCGCAAGCCGCGATGCTTGTCCCAGCGGCGGTCGTTTTGAGCGACACGGAAATGGTCGGTTTGCTTATAGATCGCCAGCACCGAGGAAAGCGCATACTCCGCCATAGGGATGCTGTACACCCCGTGGGCATTGCGGATGGTGATGCCTTTCTCTGTCACATAGTCCATGGGCACGCGGTCAAGACCCGCGCTGGTGACTTGTATGTAGGAAAGATTTTTAAATTTCCCTATAGGATGGTGGAGAAACAGGGCGTTGCAAATGACACCCTCCACTTCCTCATACAAAAGCGGCAAAGAAGCTTTCTCATCAGGCATGAATACGATTTCATGCCCCATCTCCCGAAGGCTACACAGTTGTTTCTCTGTAGGGTGCCAGGCACCGGTAATCAATAGCTTCACGATATACTCTCCGAAATTGTCGTAACAATTTTCTGCATCTCATAGTGGTTGTTCCAAAGCCAGTTCGTATAAGATTGACATTCTTCTTCAAAATCACGTATTTCACGAATTCCCTTTTGGAAAACAGTGCAAACCTCGTCCGGATCATCCATCAAAGCAGTATTGCAAAAGCTCCTCGACAAGATAGCACAGGTAGATCCCAAGCGGTAATGCTCGCCGATGATATGCTCGGCAGGCAGCATCCCCTTTCCCAGTGCGGCAATTCCACCAAAGCCATAGGGCAAGCCTTTCAAGCGGAACTTCATGCATAGCCTCTCTACGGTACCATCCGCCAGCAGCTCAAACATGAATTTCTTGCCATAGCCCAGACTCAGGTCGTTGAGCCCCACAAATACCTCGTCGATGCCCTCAAGAGACAAGATCTCGTCAATCTTTTCAACGGCCTCGGGGGTCTCCACCAAAAGCATCGTCTGCGCTCGGCCGTTCACCAGAGCGATAAAAGTTTTGACCTCCTCCACCGTCTTGAAATAAGGCAGCATGAGGATGTCTGCGCCGCCTGCGATCACCGCGTCGATCTCTTCGGCAGAAGCATCATAATTCTCCGTAGCTTCGTGTATGGGATTCACACGAACCAAAAGCTGCGCCCTTTTCAGACATTTGCGAATCAGCTTCACATCCTCTACGGTGTGACGGGATTGCACGGTATCCATACCGCCCTGTCGATCGCTTTTGCCGATATATTCCATATCAACGAAGATGCGGTCAACGCCGCTTGCCTCGGCGATCTGCGCAACCTCGGGATTGTTGGTGATATACATGAGTTTCAGGGACATTTTTTATTCCTCACTTGTTGACAGGCTCCTGTGCCTGCTCGACTTCTGACGAATGCATTTTTTCATCATTTCTGACGGTAGCTCCCACATTTTCGTTATCCGCGTTGGACAACACCTTAAAAAAGGTCAGGAAAAAGATCTTGATATCCAGCCACATCGTCAGATGCTCCACGTACCAGACGCTGAGCTTGATGCGGTCATGCCACTCCACGCCCTTGCGCCCGTTCACCTGCGCCCAACCCGTAATACCGGGGCGAACGTCGAACATTTTTTTCTGCTCATCGGTGTACTCTTCGATCGGCCACGGATGATATGTAAGGGGAGGACGGGGGCCGATAAAGCTCATGTCGCCCTTGAGAATGTTGACAGCCTGCGGCAGCTCGTCAATACTGGTAGCGCGAAGGAATTTGCCAACACGGGTCACGCGGGCATCGTCCTTACCTGAATACACACCGCTACCCGTATGCTCGGCGTTCACGCACATACTTCTGAATTTGTAAATGTTAAAAACTTTTCCCTTTCTTCCGATCCGCTTCTGCTTGAAAATCACAGGCCCCTTGGAATCAATTTTGATGGCAATCGCTACGATCAGAAGCACGGGGGACAGGATCAGAAGAATCAAAAGGGAAAACAGAATGTCGAAAAATCTTTTAAAAAAATGCTTGTACATAGGTACCTCACATACCACATTCAAAAGTCCATGCTGCCTCATCCGCTACGGAATACTTGGCGCTTGCTTGTGCACTATACATAGGCTCAGCACGGTCTGAGAGTAATTCCGCAGATGGAAGAGACTTTATATCAGTATTGGGGTAAATCCCCACGGTCGAAAGCTTTTGAATCTGCTCAACCGTCAATCTTTTTCGGCTTCTGCCGTTGAGGCGCAAGACCTGCTCAGAGAGCCAACGCGCCAGCCATACACCCTCTGTTACGTAATCAGCAGGCATTTTCGTATGACCGTTTTCCAAATAATAGCGCTCGAGCAGTTGGAATTTTTGCATCCACGGATCCGGCAGGCACCATATCATACCGATATGATCCAATCGCTCCTTGCGTTCAGAAGACAGCTTCCCTTCCGCGTAGGCTTCCCGCTGACGTCTGATCCAACGCCCGAGACGGATGCCATCAACCGTCTGAAACGTCACCGGTATGCTCAGGTCACCTTGTTTTTTCTTATATTCGCAGGCAGCAGCATATGCTTTTTCCCACTCAAGATCGTGTATATTACCCCAAAACATTCCTATCGCATCAAGCCGTTTCACCTGCTCATCCGTCAATTTGGATCGGGAATTGGCATTTTTTCGGGCATTACGTACCGTGAATATCCATGAGCCCAATCGAATCCCATCCTCATCCACATATCCCGCCGGGACATCCAGATGGCCGTTTTTTTGATGGAACTTGACAGCGGCATGATAATTACGCTCCCAAAGATAATCCACCGCGCTCCAGACCATGCCGATCTCTTCCAACGCCTTGATACGCTCGGGCGTCAGGTAGGCGGTCTGAACACCCCCCTTGTAATAGGTACGGAGATTGGAGATCCACGCGCCGAGATTCACACCGCGATAATGTTTTCCGGTGATGTTGACCATCAGATTCCCGTGTTCCTCGCAGTATGCTTTCGCCGCGGCATAGTATTTCTCCCACGCCGCATCCCGAACGCTTTCCCATTGCATTCCGATGCCCTCCAGCTTCTCGGCTTGCTCATCCGTCAGGATGCCTTTAACTTTTCCTTCATGAACGAGGCGCTGGGTCGTCAGCCAAGTGCCCAAGGTGTATCCTTCCGCTGTGACGTAGCGCTTGGGGACATCGAGATCCCCGTTTTCTTTATAATATCTCTCCGCCACGTCAAACATGAGGTCCCACGAGGCCGAGAGGGTATCATTGAGCTTGTCAAAGAGCGTCATGCAATCCCTGACCTCGTCCACGACCTTGAAATGCTCATTGATGATCGCCTCATCCAAACCGAGCGAGCGGTAATACGCGGTAGCGATCTGCATCTCCTCCTCCACGGCATCAATGCTGTAAAGGTTTTCGATGTTGAGAACGATATCAAAGATCACCGAACTCGTTTTTTTGCCCGCGGCCAAAGCTCGACCGATCTGTTGCTTATAAATGATGGGAGACAGCGTAGGTCGGAGCAAGATCACGCCGCTCACATCCTCCACGTGAATGCCCTCATTGAGCATATCGATGCAGAAAAGGAGCTTCAGGTGATCGCTGTTGTCCGCCTTGAAATCCGCAAAAGCACGGCTGGTCTCGGGATCGTCGGAGTAAGCCTTGTAAACATGAGGATCACGGTCGATCCCCGAAAACCACTGAGGGGCTAAACCCGCCATCTCGCAGAGGTGGTCGTAGTCGGCACAGAACACAAGATACTTTCCTCTTTTGTTCTCCATGTGTTTTTCAAAAATTTTCTCCAGCCCGTCGGCCTTATCCAGAGCACGGCGCAAGGCTTCGAGATAGGCCTCGCCCTCGTCCCTGACGGCACGACTCTTGGCGGCACGGATACGGCGCTCGTATTTTTCCAAATCTTTCTGATAGGAAAATACCGACAGCACGTATTTCGGGGGATGCAGGATCCCGCGGACAATGGCCTCTCCCAAGGTCATCTCGGATGCTACACAGCCATCAAACAGCTCGTCAGCCATGTTGCGTCGGTTGTCCAGATAGCGGATCGCTGTTGCTGAAAGACCGAGAATGGGCGTTTCGGGATGCGTGCTCAAAAGCGTATGGACTCCCTGCCCCCACATTTCAGCACCGCAACGGTGAAACTCATCCAAAATGATATAGTCAAAATCAAGCGCGGATAGCTCGTCCTTTGAAAGATTCATGAGCTTCGCGTAGGTATAAAAGCGAATATTTTCGGGAACATAGCCCCCCGTAGCGACTCTGAGATTTTCGATTTGGGTTTTGAAGATGTACTCAGAAGGAGACAGCCAGCAAACGGTCGCGGTGGGATGCTCCGCACACAGCATGAAGCCTATGAAGGATTTTCCTGTACCCGTAGGGTGGATGACTGCTGCTTTTCCCGTCTCGGAGAGCATAGCCATCGCGGCTTCATATGCGATTTGGTTGTGTTCAAACAATTGAATCCCCATTGTGCTCTCCTTTCTGTAACATAACGGCGATTATGTTGCGTTTTGCAAAAAAGTATAATATTCCATCATTCGACATATTATAACACAATTCTCTAAAGAATGCAATAGATTTTGCGATTTTTTTGGGTTTGTTCCATAAATTCTCTTTTTTTCTTTAC
>JAGASP010000067.1 GCA_017621695.1 Clostridia bacterium | reverse complement strand
GCCGTAGGGGAGGCCCTGTGTGGCCTCCCGCCAAAAAGATTGTTGACCCACAAGGGTTTTGTCGATGTCGGGACGACGGGCGACCACATAGGGTCGCCCCTACGGGTTTTCGTTAATTCTCCGCTAAACAACAATTTACATGACCAACCTCTTGTCGGACGACCAACATTTTACCGCAACGTATTCCACCTTGAAAACAAAGAAAAATATATCAAAACATAAAGGAACCGCTATGAATTTTCAAAACAGAGAAGAAAAAGTCAACTACCTTTTGACCAAAGCCCCCGGTACCTACACCTATGAGGATCTCCGCCTCGTGGTGGAGCTTCTGCGCTCCGAGGGAGGTTGTCCTTGGGACATGGAGCAGACCCACACCTCCATCCGCCGCGATTTCATTGAAGAAACCTATGAGGTGATCGAGGCTATTGATACCGAAAATCCCGAGCTTCTTCGCGAGGAGTTGGGTGACGTGCTTCTGCAGGTCGTGTTCCATGCCCGCATCGAAGAGGAGGAGGGAAGATTTTCCATGGATGAGGTGGCCAACGATATTTGCGCCAAGCTCATTCACCGTCATCCCCATGTCTTCGGCACGCTGGAGGTCGCTGACAGCGCCGAGGTGCTCGTGAACTGGGACAAGATCAAGGGAGAGGAAAAGCACCGCGTGACCATGACGGACAAGCTCCGCGCCATTCCCCCCATGGAGCCCTCGCTCATGCGTGCACAAAAGGTGGGCAAAAAGGCCGCCTGCTTCGATTTTGCCAACGCCGATGAGGTTTGGAAAAAGCTGGACGAGGAAATTGCCGAGGTCAAGGCCGCAGCCGCTTCGGGCAACAAGGAGGACGTTGCCGAGGAGATGGGAGATCTGCTCCTTACCGTGACCAGCCTTGCGCGAAAGCTGGGTGTGGATGCCGAGGAATGCCTCTACCACGCCACCGATAAGTTCATCGACCGCTTTGAAAAAGTAGAGACCGCCGTTCATGACAAGGGACTGGAGATGGATGATCTGACCATGCCCCAGCTGGACGAGATCTGGGATGAGATCAAGCATAGCTGATATGATGACCCCAACGCCTGTCCGCGTTCCTCTGTCGGATGCCGTGACACTTTACGCCATACAAACGGATCGCTTCAAAACGGCGCGGCTCAGCATTTATACCGTGACCCCTGCGGATGAAGTGCAGTCTCCCCTTGGGACGCTTCTGTTTGGCATTTTGCGCCGCGGCAGTCAGAAATATCCGCGTCTGTCTCTCCTCAATCGCCGTTTGGACGAGCTGTACGGAACGACGCTGACACTCAGAAACTTTTTGCGCGGTGACAATCACGTATTGAGCTTTACGGCTGAAATGCTCTCGGATGCTTACACATTTTCGGGGGATGACGGCAACATTCTGGAGGGGACGATGGAGGTCATGGCGGAAATGCTGCTCCACCCTTTGCGGGATAAACAGGGACTTTTGCGGCGCGATACCGTGGAGGCCGAGGTGATCTCCATGATCGACGGTATCCGCGCAGAGGTCAATGAGCCCCGCACGTATGCTGCTACAAAGCTGAGGCAGACCATGTGCGAAGGTGAACCCTTCGGGCTGTCTTTATCGGGCAGTATCCCGCTTTTGGAAACCGTAACTCCCGAAGTCGTGACGGCGCTGTTGGATGATCGACTGCAACGCGCGCATTGGGAGGTCTATTACGTGGGAAGTGAACTCCCCGAAACTGTGGCTGATACGTTCAGACGGTGTTTTGCGGGCTTTGCACCGCAGGCTTTATCCCTGTCGGTGACCCATCCGCATTTCCCGCCTGCCTCGGTGCGGCGCATGGAGGAGGAATTGCCCGTAGAGCAGGGCAAGCTTTGTATCGCGTGGTCTTCAGGCATTACCGATCAGACCCCTGTGGAAAATCGGCGGGATGATTATGCCGCCGCTGTGGTGCTTTGTGAGCTTTTGGGTATCATGCAGTCCTCACTCCTGTTTCGCCGTGTGCGTGAGGAACTGGGACTTTGCTATGACTGTGATGCCGCGTGGGAAGGGAAGAAGGGGATTCTTTCGGTCACGTCGGGCATTCATCCGAAAAATCGCGCGGTCGCAGAGCAAGCGATCCTTGCTGTGTTTGAGGATATACAAGCCGGCGGACTCACGGACGAGGACGTAGCGCTTGCCAGGATCTCCTTGGAAAACAGCTATCGCCAATTGCCTGACAGCCCTGCCGCCATGGAATCCTATTGGTTCTGGCAAACACCGGAGCACTCGGTCTTGCCCGAGAGCCACCTTCAGCGGTTTTTGTCCGTCACGAGAGAGGACATCATCCGTGTTGCGCAAATGTTTTCCTTGGATACCGTTTACTTTTTGAATGCCACCTGCGCAGGAGAGGAGGACGAAGATGAATGATATGCAAACCTTTTCCTCCGACTTGCTGGGTGAAGCTTACCATACGCTGACCCATCCGAGCGGACTTCGCGTGCTGGTATTTCCCAAAGACATGGCGACCACTTATGCCATGTTAGGGGTTCGGTACGGTGCCGCGCACATCCCCGCATCCATGCCGCGCGGGATTCCCGTCGGCGAGAAAACACCGCTGGGAGTTGCGCATTTTCTGGAGCACAAAATGTTTGAGGAGGCCGACGGCAGCTCCTGTGACCTTCGTTTTGCCGCCCTGGGCGCTGAGGTCAATGCTTATACCTCTTACGATAAGACCGTATATTACGTTTCTTCGACCGAACGCTTCGACGAGGCACTCTCTGCGCTTTTGCGGCTGGTTTCCGGGCTGAATGTAACGGATGCGTCCGTGCGCCGCGAGCGTGCCATCATCACCGAGGAAATTCGTATGAACCGCGACAGCCCGTTTGAAAAATGCTATGCAGAGCTCATTCGCGCCATGTACCGCAATCACCGTGTGCGGGAAGAGATTTGCGGCACCGAGGCATCGGTCAGAAGTATAACTCCAAAGCTTTTGCGGGCGCACTTTGACGCTTTTTACACGCCCCAAAACATGGTGCTCAGTGTTGTCGGGCGAGTCGACATCGCGCAGATCTTGCGTGTGGTGGATGCTCACCTTGGCGCGTGCGTGTCGGCACCTCCAAAACCCGAGCTTCTCAAGCCCGACGAGCCTGCCTTGCCCGCCACCCCCTACGTGCAAACCGTGATGCCGGTGCCGAAGCCCCTCTTTTGTATCGGTGTCAAGGTCAAAGACATTCCCACAGATCCTCAGGCGATCTTCCGCCGTGATCTTTGCATGACGGTACTCTCCGAAATGCTCTTTTCGAGATCGGGAGATTTTTACAATGCGCTGTTTGAAGCGGGCGAGATCGCCCCGTCTTATGCTTACGGCTCTGCCTTAGGGGAAGGGTACGGCTATTTTGCCCTGTCGGGTGAGGGGGATCATCCCCACGCCGTCTATGAAACGTTTTGCCAATATATGCAAGATGTGAGAGCGACAGGTCTTTCACGCGAGGATTTTGAACGCAGCCGACGCATTCTTTACGGAGATTACGTCACGAGCTTTGATGCTACCGAGGATATCGCGCAGAATCTTCTGACCTACGCGATGGACGGTGTGGATCTCTTCTCCTTCATCCCGACGGTGGAGAGTCTGACCTATGAAGAGATCAGCGCGTTCTTTGAAGACTGCTTTATTCCCGAGCAATATGCCCTGTCGGTGATTGCCTCGGAGGAAATTTTACAAACAAAGGAGTGATCGAGTGCATATGACAACTGTAGCTTTTCCCGGTTTGGGTATTGAAGAATTTTCCTTTTCCCGCGTAGCTTTTTCGCCGTTCGGGATGGATATTTACTGGTACGGCGTGATCATCATGATGGGTGTTCTGGCCGCTGTGCTCCACGCCTATCTCCGCTCCAAATATGAGGGTGTCAAGGTGGATGACCTGTTGGATTTCACCATCTTTATCGTCTTTTTCGGGGTGTGCGGCGCTCGTTTGTATTATGTCTTGACCAAACTGGATCAATATGACAGCATCGGTGATGTGTTCGCCATTCGAGACGGTGGACTTGCCATATACGGTGGCATCATTGCGGGGGCGATCACCATTGTGGTCGTGAGTCTTATCAAAAAGCTCAACGTTTTTCGTGTACTGGACATGGTCGGCCCGGGTGTAATGCTTGCGCAGGCCATTGGCCGTTGGGGCAACTTTGCCAACGGGGAAGCGTTTGGCTATGAGGTCGCGGAATCCAGCCCGCTGTATTTTTTGCGCATGGGTATTGTTTCGGAATATACGGGTCGGGAGATGCTTTATTACCACCCCACCTTCCTCTACGAATCCCTTTGGAACATTCTCGGCTTTATCATCATTACCGCCCTCTATAAAAAGAAAAAATTCAACGGTCAGAACGCCCTTATGTACCTCTGCTGGTACGGCTTCGGACGTATGTTTATCGAAGCTCTGCGTACCGACAGCCTCTACGTTGGTCCCTTCCGTATCTCCCAACTCGTCGGTGCTGTCTGCTTTATCGTTGCGGGTGGACTCCTGCTGGCTGGCTTGATTCTCAAGCATCTCGGAAAGCTGGACGGTGTGATGGGTGGCCTTTTGGTTGCGCCTGCCGCTCCTTTGAAGGCGACCGTGCACCACGAAAGCGAAAGCAACGGTGCGGATGCTGATATCCCCGAAGATGCATCTCTCCAAAAAGACGCATCGGATATTTTATTGAACGAAGATCTACCGTCGGAAGATAACGACGTTTCAGAGGAAACAAAAGAAAGTGAGGAAAACTGATATGGCACAAATCATTGACGGAAAGGCCATTTCCGCGGCTGTCAGAGCCGAGATCACCGAGGAGACCAAGACCTTGATCGCAGAAACGGGGCTTACCCCCGGTCTGGCTGTGGTGATCGTGGGCAACGACCCCGCATCTCAGGTATACGTTCGCAACAAGCGCAAGGCCTGCACTGAGGTGGGCTTCTATTCCGAAGCCTACGAGCTCCCCGAGGAAACTACCCAGGAAGAGCTGGAAGCCTTGGTTGACAAGCTGAACCTTGATCCCAAGATCCACGGCATCCTTGTTCAACTGCCGCTTCCTCGCCATCTGGACGAGCAGCGTATCCTGCTACGCATCCGTCCCGAAAAGGACGTGGATGCTTTCCATCCCTATAACGTGGGGCGTATCATGATCGGTGACTACAACTATCTCCCCTGCACACCTGCGGGTGTGATGGAGCTGCTCAAGCGCAGCGGTGTGGATGTTAGCGGCAAGGAATGCGTGGTGGTGGGTCGATCCAATATCGTGGGTAAGCCCATGGCAATGCTGCTTTTGCAGGCAAACGGCACCGTGACCATCTGCCATAGCCGCACGAAGAACCTCTCCGAAACCACCCGTCGCGCCGACATTCTGGTTGCCGCCATCGGTAAGCCCGAATTCTTTACCGCCGACATGGTCAAGGAGGGTGCTGTGGTCATTGACGTAGGTATGAATCGCCGTCCTTCTGACGGCAAGCTCTGTGGCGACGTGGACTTCGCATCGGTGGAGCCTGTGGCCTCCTATATTACCCCCGTGCCCGGCGGCGTCGGACCCATGACCATCACCATGCTCATGCAGAACACGTTACGCGCGGCAAAAGCCACCCTGTAAAAAGAGGTGCAGATATGGAGCACGTATTAGTCGTTGTCGATATGCAAAACGATTTTGTGGATGGCGCGCTCGGCTCTCCCGAGGCTGTGGCTATCCTGCCCGCTGTCAAAGAGAAAATCAAGCGCCATGAGGGAAAGATCATTTTCACCCGTGATACCCATACGGCCGACTATATGCATACCCGCGAAGGCAAGCATCTGCCCGTTCCTCACTGCATCAAGGATACCGAGGGCTGGGAGATCAAGGACGAGGTATGGGAAGCCGCTGTAGGAAAGCCTGACGTGACTGTGATGGACAAGCCCACATTCGGCTCTGTTGATCTGGCCGCGCATCTGTCAGACTATGCGAAGGATCGCAGTCTGGATCAGGTGACCTTGATCGGTATTTGCACCGATATCTGCGTCATCTCCAACGCCATGCTCATCAAAGCGGCACTCCCTGAGATCGACGTGACGGTGGATGCGGCTTGCTGCGCAGGTGTGACCCCCGAAAGCCATGAGAATGCGCTGAAGGCCATGCAGGTCTGTCAGATCGACATTCAAAACTTTTAAATAAAAAATCAAGGCAGAGACAATACATCTCTGCCTTGATTTTTTAGAGGTTCCCTAAAGTTCTGTCGGCCGTAGGCCTTCTGTCGGAGCAATGAGGATGGGAGCGCCTGCTTGGATAGGGGAACACAGAGAAACGAGGATCACGGAGCCATTAGGAGGAAGATAGCGGAAGCTTTGAAGGGTGACTCCATCGGGGATGCTGAGTCCGTCAAAGCGCAGAGGCTCACCGCGTCCGTCCTGTTTGGAAAGCGCTTCCTTGGCTGTCCAGAGGCGGGTGACCTCCTCGGCATACGCATCCTCTGTGGAAAATGCTGACATATGCGTGTTTTCCCGCTCTGAATAAAATCGCTTGGACAGTTTATGCGCGCGGTCATGCGGGAGAAGCGTTTCTGTATCTACCCCCACGCGTCCTTCACCGACAAGGAGCGCGCAGGCAACCATCCCCTCGGTATGGGAAAGGTTGAAATCAAAGGGGGGACAGGATCCGCCTGCTTGGGCATATGGGCGGCCGTGTTCATCCCGCAAGAGACGCAACCCGTCCAACGCATCGGGAAACACCTGCGAGAGCAGCTCTGTCAGGGTAAGAAGGGCAGAGAGACGCTGTGCTTTGACCCGTGAAGGGGCACTCGAATCCGCGATGCTTTGCAGATATTTCGTGTTTTCGGGATGCGAGGGAAGTCGATGCTTCAAAGTTGCAAGCATATTGGTGACATCGACAGATTTTTCAGCGGAAAGGGGCTGTACCGAAAGATACAGCCCTGTTTTGCTTTGCAAGCTTTGCATATCAGAATTCAGCGCCGATCTGGCTCATGAGCTTTTTGTTGAATTCCTCGGCGGTATTGTAGCCCATCTTCTTTTGGCGGTTGTTCATGGCGGCGATCTCTAAAATGATGGCCAGATTTCGACCGGGCTTGACGGGGATGGTGATGGAGGGGATCTTAAGACCCAGGATCTCGGTGGTCTCTTCGTCCAGTCCCAAGCGGTCGTACATCTTACCCTGTACCCAGTTTTCCATGTGAATGACAAGGTCGATCTTCTCTGTCATTTTGACGGCACCCATACCGAAGAGGCGGCGCACGTCCACGATGCCGATACCGCGCAGCTCGACGTAGTGACGGATGATCTCGGGAGCGGAGCCCACCAGCGTTTTGGCGGATACACGCTTGATGTCCACGGCATCGTCTGCGATGAGACGGTGGCCGCGCTTGACAAGCTCGATGGCAGTTTCGGATTTACCGACACCGCTGTCACCCAGCAACAAAAGACCCTCACCGTAGACCTCTACCAATACGCCGTGACGGGTGATGCGGGGACCCAGATGTGTGTTCAGGGAAGCGATGAGGGCCGCCATAAAGGGAGAGGTGTGCTCACTCGTTCTCAGCACGGGAACGCCGACCTCGGTGGCAACGGCAATGAGCTCTTCAAATACATCCTGTCCCGTGGTGAAAATGATACCGACGGGTGCGGCCTTGACAAAATCCGTGATGCGCTTGGTGCGCTCCTCTTCGGGAAGACCCGAGAGATAGCGATGCTCGGCGTAACCGATGATCTGCAATCTGTCCTCGTCAAATACCTCAAAGAATCCCGCAACAGCCAGACCGGGACGGCTGACTTCGGGGGTCGTGACCAGAATGTTCTCATAATTTTCGGGGACGTAGATTTCCTCCAAGGAAAATTCCGCGGCCAGCTTTTTCAGGGGAATGGAATATTTTTCGCTCATAATTGCCTCCATGGATTCAAATATTGAAGGGTTTTTACCATTATATCATATTTTTTTCTGTTTGAAAAGGGGAAATGAAAGATTTGCACAAATAAAATACAAATCATCCCGAAAATGCAAGGAGTCTCCTTTCTTCGACAAAGTCCGCACGTATTCCAATGCGAACGCATAGGCTATAGTATGGAGGGATATTTTGATACCCTCCGAGAAAGGAGGCGAATTTACGTGGAAAAGAGAGGTCAAACACCAGCTGATGCATTGGATCCGACTGTATGCAAGCAGGCGGAGAACTCGTTTTCCTGCCACCAACATAAAGAGAAACATATCCTCACCTTGGTGGGTGGGGACGAACGACAGCTTGCCGTATCCCGCTTTCTGGCTGAGGCGGGCTATCATGTCCGAGCGATGGGCTTGGGACATGGGGAAAGCGTAGCTGTCAGCGACAGTGATATGCCGCGCGGCATCCGTTTATATCACCGTATTACCGGGGCGCTGGATGGGTGTGATTCCGTGGTGCTACCATATCCTGCAAGCCGAGACGGGATGACCGTCCCCTGTCCCATGGAGGAGGGTATGACGGTTTCTTGGGATTCCATCATGTCTGCGTTGCGAGGAAGAAAAGAGGTCACGGTATTCGGGGGGCGAATCCCCACGGCGTGGGTGGAATCCTTGAAAAAAGAAGGTATCCGGGCGGTCGACTACGAGGACAGCGAAGCATTTTTACAAAAGAATGCTTATCTGACGGCCGAGGGAGCTGTTATGACAGCCATGGGACTGACAGATCGGGCGATTCTTCACAGCAAGGTCGCGGTGATCGGCTTCGGCCGCATCGGACGGGAGCTTTGCAAGCTTTTGGGGCTATGGGGAGCTGATGTAACGGTGGTAGCCCGTCGCATCGAAAGCCGTCGGGAAGCCGAAGCACAGGGGTTTGCGGCACTGGATATATCCGAAAAAATGCGGCTCTCTGCGGGGTATGACGTGATTTTCAATACCGTGCCTGCAAAGGTTTTGGACCGTGAGACACTCACGGCCATGCCTTGCGGCACGTTGCTGATTGAGCTGGCATCTGCCCCCGGAGGGCTGGATCCCGAAGGTGCCAAGGAGGCGGCGTTGCGTTGCGGTTTGCAGATCATTCGTGCGCCGGGACTTCCCGGGCGATATGCGCCCCGAGATGCAGGGCGCGCCGTAGCGGAATGCATCCTGGAAAACCTCCATGCTTCGGTGACAGCATCGGAGGGTGGGGAGGTGACGGTATGATCGGATATGCCATGTGCGGCTCGTTTTGCACCATGCGGAAATCCTTGGAGATTCTGTCGTCCCTGTCTGAGCGCTTTGAGATGCTTCCCATCATGAGCCACATGACCTACGAAACGGATACACGGTTCGGTAAGGCGGCGGATTTCATAGAAACAGCCGAGGCGGTGTGCGGCCGCTCTATTGTGCACAGCATTCAGGATGCCGAGCCCTTGGGGCCTGCCTGTCCGCTGGATGCGCTGCTCATCTGTCCCTGTACGGGTAATACGCTTGCCAAGTTGGCGCGTGGCATCACGGATACGCCTGTTTGCATGGCGGCCAAGGCACATCTGCGCTCAGACCGTCCGTTGGTGATCGCGCTTGCCAGCAACGACGCGCTGTCGGCCAATCTGCAAAGCATCGCGGTTTTGCTCAGTCGGAAGCAGGTGTATTTTGTGCCCATGCATCAGGATGACCCTTTGCATAAGCCGCATTCGCTGGTGGCAGATTTTTCTTTGGTGATACCGACGCTGGAGGCCGCCATGGAGGGGCGGCAACCCCGTCCGCTGTTCTTGGAGTAGGTCAGGACTTGGATTCTCGCCGCAGACGGAATTCCGCCTGCCCGACGGTCATGGATATGCCTTCGGTGGGATACGTATCTGGGGAAATATATGCGGCGACCGTTTTATCGGCGATACACAGACGAGAGACTTGCTCCGAAAGCGGCAGCCGAATGGCTTGCTTTAAATTCGGGCCTTGACTGCTGAGAATGACGGTTTCGCTTTTTCGGATGGCCTCGTTCGCTTGAGGGGAGAGGAGGCTTTCAGAAATGCTGCTTCCGCAGAAGCTCAGTCGTTCCGACGGTGTATCCAACGTCAAAAGCAACACGGGCTTTTGGGAGCGGGGAATCATTTCCCTTTGAAGACAGAGTGTGGAGCTTTCAAAGACCGTGAGTGCTTGACCGTGGTCGTATATCACCGTGGGAATGCTCGCTCTTTCGGCAACCTCAAGACAGGACAGCATGAGATAATAGTCGGCTTCGGAGGTCGGCTTGGGCATCCAAAGCTCGCGCACGGTCTCACGGTTGAGAATGTGCTGTAAAGAGCCCGAGGTACGGGAATGATAATCGGTCAGCATGAATACGGATATTTCGGTAGCACCCTGCCGGGCAGCCTCACGGGTCGCGGACATGAATGCGCTGTGGCTTCCGTTGGAGATCTCGCAGATCACAGTATCGCTACCGCTTGTCATGACGAGCATTTCGGCCTCCGATGAGGGGATGATATAAGAGATCTGAATATCCTTTTCATCGGCGGAGGTGCTTACAGCGATGATGGCGGAGATCAAAAGGACGCCGACGGCCATGGGGAGAAGGAGGATCGCCTTTTTGCGCAGAGAGCGTCCTAAAAGGTAGAGGGTGGAGAGCATGACGATGAAAACGATCACGCCCACGGCGGTGTGGCGCAAGGACAGCATGGCCCAAGGGGCATCTCCCCAACGGCTGAGCGATGTGATGATTGAAACGGTGATTTTAACGGCGGAGATCACAACAGGACCGAAAAAGAAGGCTTCGGTCAGCAGGGCAAGCGGAGTCAATATCAGCAAAAGTCCGATGAAGGGTGTCAACACAAGGGTCATGGGGAGAGACAGGAGACTGATCTTGCCCATGACGGGGGCTGTGATCCAGAGAGAGGCCGCAACGGCGGCAACGCCCGCGCAGACCGCTCCCAAAAGGCGCATTCCCTGTGAACGCAGGAAGGAGCGAGCGGTGCTTGGTTTGGAAGACACGCTGTCGTTCTTTTTGAAAAGCGGCATCACTGTCAGAATTCCGAAGGTTGCCGAAAAGGACATCCAGAATCCTACGTCCGAAACGGTCGTGGGAGAGAAGAGGAGGATGAGCGCCCCCGCGAGCCCCAGAGAGGTCAAAGGATCTGCGCCCGCATAGCAAAGGCTCGCGAGATAAGTCATGCCCAGCATGACAACGGCGCGTGTGGCCGAGGGTGGAAAGCCGAGATAAGTCAGATATGCGGTTGCCGTAAGCGTGAGGATGACTGCCCTGAGCCTTGGCGGCAGGCGGAACAGCTTCAGGAGAGCGGCCAAAAATCCGAAGAGCAGGGTGATGTGCAGACCGCTGATGGCGAGCATATGTGACGTGCCAATGCGCTCAAAATCCTTCTTGAGGGTATCGCTGAGATGGGTGCGATCTCCCAAAAGCAACGCGGAGGGAAGTCCTTCACATTCCTCACCGAATAAAAGCTCCGTATGCTCTGAAAGAAGCGCGCGGTGGCGGAGGATCGACATTTGCGGTGTGCTTGGCGCTTCGGTTATCAGGGTGTAATCATCGGCAGTTTTGGATAGCGCTCCTCCGAAAATACCGTCTCCCAAAAGAGCATATTCCTCGTATATGTTTCCCGCGGCATCTGCAAGAGAAGATATCTCGGCAGTCATGCGGAGGGTATGCCCCGGCTTGAGATCCGCCACGTAGTAGCAGGTCAAAAGGACGTTTTGACGGACGGGTTCACCGTTGATCTCAGAGAGCTCCAGCACAAAGGTGCTCATTTGCCCGCCGCGGCCGCGGCATTCGGTGACTGTGCCGACCACTTCACATTCTGTGCCGGCGTATCGGTCGGATACGGCCTCCTTACGGTCGATGGCAAGATAGGATTGGGCCAGTGCGGCGGATGCGGAGAGCAACAGACAAAGGAGGAAAATCCCGCCGCTGAAGCATGGACGGCGGTGTTGATAGCGTCTGACTGCGCATAGGACAGCTAAGGAAAGAGCCGCACCCAAAAGCGCAAGTGCTATGCATATTTTTGCGCTCGGCACAAGGAAAAACCCGAAGAGCGCAGAAAAGATCCAGATACAGCATACGCTGAAGAGAGGTCTGTTTTTCCAAAGGCTCATGGCGGCTCCTTTCCATAGGTTAGAGATTCCTCGGGGATTTACAACTATTTTACAAAATTTGACGGCATTTGTCAAGAAAAAAGAAAAATTAATCTTGACAAACCATAGAAAGTGGGTTATAATACAAGGGAAGTATGTGAAGGGCGGGTGTCCCTTTATCTGAAAGAATGGAGTTTACTTATGTTCGAGACTGTAAAAAATATTCTCGTGGATGAGCTGCAGATCGATGCGTCCACCATTACCCCCGAGGCTGAGCTTTCTGCCGATCTTGGCATCAATTCCATCGAGCTTGCCAACCTTGTCATGATCTGTGAGGATAAGTTTGATCTGACCATTGATGACGAAGATCTGCACCGTTTTTTGACGGTTGGAGATATCGTCGAATTCCTGGAGTCCCGCTGATTTGGGATCGGATTCGCAGCCAGACACAGTAAATAGAAAAACAGGCGAAAGCAACGGCTTCGCCTGTTTTTCTGTTTGAGGGAAATTGGGGATCGTCATGAATCCTCTGATCGTGCAAGAGATTCTGTTTCGGCCAAAGATGTTTCTTCGGTCGTAGATTCCTCCTCGGTTTCCTCTGCCGTGCTGTCTTCGGGCGGCTTTGCGGTGGTTCCGACGGTGCCGACGTCATTGGCATCGGAGGCCATACCGTCGTATATGGGACAGTCGGCTTCGGGAATGATCGCTTCATCCTTTGTGGCATTGGTAAACATCTCGCCCGAAGAAAGTGCAAAGTGGACCGTGCCCACGGCCACAAGGCATAGACAGGCGGCAAGTGCTGCGCGGTAAAGGATCTGCAAGCGACGACGAGGAGATGAAGCCTTTTCGGATATCTCGGGGTGCGCTTCCTCCAGATATTCGTCTGCGATGTACCCCAGCGCCTCGGACAGGAGTAATGATTTTTCGTTCATAAGTAGATCCCCTCCTTTTCAAGATGCGTCCGCAAACGGTTGCGGGAACGGAAGAGAGAGGATTTGACCTTGGCCTCGCTCACGTGGAAGCGCGAGCAGATGTCTTCGATGCTGTCACCAAAAAAATAGCGGCACACGAAGATCTTTCGGGAGGTCTCGGTTTCTTTTCTCAAAAAGCTATGGATGGCATCTCCGATGGCACGCGCATCCTCCTCTGCATGGAAGTCCTTGGAGGGAAAGGCATCCCCCAGCTCGTCCAGAGAGAGCGCAAAGGTATCGGCTTGGCGTTTGGCGGCATGGGCGGCCTTATATTTGTCCAGCGCCAGATGCCGCGTGATCTTACCGACGAACGCACCCAGCTTTTGCGGGCGCTCGGGAGGGATCGCGTTCCAGGTGCGCAGATAGGTGTCGTTGACGCACTCCTCGGCATCCTGGAGGTTGGAGAGAATGTTCATGGCGATTTTCTGACAAGCGGCACCGTATTTGGAGGCGGTTTCACGGATCGCCTGCTCGTCTCGCTGAAAGTAGAGGGCAATGATGCGACTGTCGTCCATGGGAGCTCCTTTCTTAAGGGGGATAGAGGCGGGAAATCAATATCTTCTATCCATCAAGACGAAATCTCTCCCCCTCAGGTTTCGCGAATGTCAAAAATTTTGTTGTCATCCCTCAGATATGAGAGATGAGCACCTCGTTTTCGGATGCGCCCGTGGCTTCAAAGGAAACAAGATTGGCAGTCGTGGTTTCGGCAATATTGCAAAGCGCGTCTGTGGTCAGGAAGGCTTGGTGGGATGTGACGATGACGTTGGGCATGGAGATGAGACGGGCCAGCGTGTCGTCGTCCAGAATGTGTCCCGAATTGTCCTCGTGGAAGATGTCACCTTCCTCCTCGTAAACGTCGAGGCAGGCCGCGCCGATGCGGCGGGATTTGATACCGTCCAGAAGCGCTTCGGCGTGGATGAGTCCGCCTCTGGAGGTGTTGATGATGACAACGCCCTTTTTGAGCAGGGGCAGGGAATCGTAGCTGATGAGATGCCGGGTCTCCTCGGTCAGGGGACAGTGGAGAGAAATGATATCACTTTCCCGCAAAAGCGTTTCCATGGTGGTGTAGGTCACGCCCTCCATTTCGGTGGGATATTTGTCGTAGGCGAGGATATGCATACCAAAGCCGCGGCAGATGTCAGCAAACACGCGACCGATCTTACCCGTACCAACGATGCCGACGGTCTTGCCGTGCAGGTCAAAGCCTACCATGTTATTGAGACTGAAATTATAGTCACGTGTGCGGATATAGGCCTTGTGGATGCGACGGATGGAGGTCAGCAACAGCGCCATGGCGTGCTCTGCAACGGCGTAGGGGGAGTAGGCAGGCACGCGGAGGATGTGCACCTTGCCTTCCGCATGACGGACGTCCACGTTGTTGAAGCCCGCACAGCGCATGGCAAGCACGTGGATATCCATGCTGTATAAAGCGTCGATCACGGCAGCATTTACAGTGTCGTTGACGAAAGCGCAAACGCCGTCGCAGCCGCGCGCAAGCTCTACCGTTCTTTCGTTCAGCTTGGTTTCATAAAACAAAAACTCAATGCCTACGTCCTTACCCATGGGTTCAAAATAGGTCAGATCGTAAGGCTTGGTGTCAAAAAAAGCAATTTTCATAACGTTTCTCCTTGGCTCTGTGTTAATATCTTATGGAAAAAAGTTTTCGCATTCTGTAAAAAAATATACGGAGAAGGGGGAATTTCGCTTGACATTTCGGCATAATTATTATATAATAAGTCATAGGGACTTTCCCCACATCATTTTTTCAGGAGGCATTGTATGGATGCGTTGAAGAAGCTTTTTCCTCTTTCCTTTAAGTATACGAAGGACGTGCCGAATCTCATCATTGGTATTCTCATTCAGATCGTTGTCGGCGCAATTGCCGGTGCTTTGATTTTCCTGGCCACGATGATCACCGGTTGGATTCCCGTGGCGGGCGCTTTGCTCGGCTGGGCACTGGGTATCGTTGGTAGCTTGATCGGTATTTACGTGCTGGCGGGCATCATCATTCAGATCCTTGCGTTCTGCAAAGTGATCTGATGTCGATCGCTTTTTGACATCCACAGCCGCCGCCTTGTGCGGCGGCTGATTCTTTTAAAGCAAAGGAACAAATGCATTATGCCAAAGCCTTCTGTTACCATCACCCGGGACAGGGATTTTTACAAGCAGTTTTTTTCTGTCTGGTCGGTGCTGGTGCTTTACAATATCATCACGCTGGGCGTCAATTTGGCAGATAACATTATGGTGGGCGCTTACAGCGAAAACGCCCTGTCGGGTGTTACCGCCGTCAATCAGATCCAGTTTTTGTTTCAACAGCTGTTGATGGGAGCGGGGGACGCCGTGGTCGTTTTAGGCAGCCAATATTGGGGACAGAAACGAACCGAGCCCATCAAGCGTTTCTCTGTAGGCGCGCTTCTGTTTGGAATTGTGCTCTCCTTGTCGCTCTTCATCGCTGCCTGTGTGGCTCCCGAGGGATTGATGTCGCTGTTCACCACCTCGCCTGAGATCAAGGCAGAGGGTGTGGCTTATCTGCGCGTCATGAAATACTCTTACCCTGTGTTTGCCATGACCATGCTGTTTTTGTCCATGCTTCGAAGCGTGGAAACGGTGCGGATCGGCTTTTGGGTATCGGTATCGACGCTGGTCGTCAATATCTCGCTCAACTATCTTTTGATCTACGGAAATCTTGGATTCCCCGTGTTGGGAACAACGGGCGCGGCCATTGCAACCCTGTCCGCACGCGTGACGGAGCTTGTCATTGTCACGGTCTATGCGTTTGGTCTTGACAAAAAGCTCAAGTGGCGTCTCAAGGATCTTTTTACATGGGACAAGCTGCTTGTTAAGGACTATTTCAAGCTGTGCAGATCCTTCTTGCTGACGTCCTTGATTTTCGGATCCTCCATTTTGCTCCAGACCGTGATCCTCGGACATATGAATGACAGCGCGATCGCCGCCAACTCGGTGGCCTCCACCCTGTTCCAGATGTTGAAGGTCGCATCCATCGGCGCATCCTCTGCCGCATCCATTCTGATCGGCAAAGCCATCGGAAGCGGGAAAATGGAAAAGATCCGTTCTTATACGCAGACTTTGCAACTGATGTTTTTGGGCATCGGACTTGTCACGTCCGTATTACTTTTCGTATTGCGTGTGCCTATCGTCAATCTGTATACCGATCTGTCTGCCGAGACGAGGGATATGGCGTTGTCCTTTATCCTCGTTCTGTGCGTAACGGGCTTTGGTACGGCGTATCAGATGCCTGTGGCCACGGGGATCATTCGCGGTGGCGGAGACGGAAAGTTCGTGATGGTCAACGATATCATCAGCATTTGGTGTATCGTAATACCGCTTTCTTTCTTGGCGGCGTTTGTGTTCCATTGGCCGCCTGTGGCCGTGGTGATCTGCCTGAATTCGGATCAGGTGTTCAAATGCGGCGCGGCGGCGATCAAGTGCAATCGCTATCGGTGGATCAAAAAGCTGACGCGAGAGGAATCTTGAATCACGCGTTTTGAGCCTCCCATTCCCGCTTAAGAATGGAGCACGTGCCGATGGTACGGTAGCTCCCCTTGATCTTCATGGCTTCGCGGGCGAAGCCCTCAAGCCGCATTCCCACACGCTCCATGAGCTTTTGGGAACGGACATTTTCCAGCATGAACTTCGCTTCGATGCGATGGAGAGAAAGCTCCTCGAAGCCGAAGCGTATCACCTCCCGCACCGCCTCGGTCGCCAACCCCTGACCATGATATGCGGGATTTAACACGTATCCGATCTCGGCGGAATCCGAGGAAAAATTGAAGGCGGTAAAGCCGCAGGTGCCGATCATGTGGCCGTTCTCCTTACAGATGAGCGCCCAATCGAAAAAATCTCCCGTGCGGTACCGCTGGCCGACATAGGTCAGATACTCTTTCGTGTGTCTGAGATTGGGATGCGGTGTCCACGTCAGATATCGGGTGACAGGCTCATCCTTGGCGTACGCATACATATCCTCCGCGTCCGATACGCGCATTCCGCGCAGGGTCAGCCGCTCGGTCTGCAGGGTGGGGATGTGGGAAAACAGCTGGTAGATGGCATTCTTTTTCATGTCAGTTCCATTCCGCCGCCATGCGGCAACACAAATAAATTTTGAAATTTGACTGTACTGACGGCGCGCGCCGCAGGATATGAAAGGATGTTTTCCATTATTATACGATACTTGTGATATTTTTGCAAGAGGAATTTTAAAAAATCAAGGGAATACTTCCCTAAGAAAAGGCGGTGAGGCGATGGACGGAGCCGTGAACGGCCATGAATACTTATATACAACCGTGGTTCCCGTGCTTTTGGGTGAAGGTGTGCCCGCAGGACGTGTGGCACGGGAGATTCATCTGCGCCATGAGATCATCTCACATTGGTTTGGCCACCGACGGGGGATGAGACTTTGGGGATGTGCCCGCTACCACCGCCTGCCTCATCCGGTAGAGGAAATGTCTGACAGCTTGCTTTTGCAGATCCTTCTGGATTTTGCGTCCGAGCAATCAGGCCTTTTGGTGCTGTACCCCTGTTCTTCCGAGGCAGCGTCGTTTGCAGCACGTAAGGCAGAGGCCTTGGAGAGTCGCTTTGTGATCTTGCCGATTCCCAAAACGGGAGATCCGTTGTCCTGCATTGTTTTAAAAAATGATTGAAACGAAAGGATATGCTATGTCGGTTTTTGTAAATGATATACTCCGTGAGTTGTCGGACGCGACCCTGCAGGGCAACCTTTCTTTGGCGCACACACGGGTGGAAACACTTTGCTCCGATTCACGCAAGGCAAAAACGGGAACTCTGTTGGTTTGTATTCAAGGCTTTGTGTCTGACGGCCACAATTACGCTCCTTCTGCCTACGCGCAGGGCTGTCGCCTTTTTTTGGTTCAGCGTGTATTGGCGCTTCCCGAAGATGCTCTGCAGATCATCACGCCCAACACAAGAATTGCGCAAGCCGAGGCTGCTGCTGTCTTTTACGGACACCCTGAGCGGAAAATGGAATTGTTTGCCATTACGGGAACCAAGGGGAAGACCACCACTGCCTTGTTCGTTCAAAAAATCCTGAACGACGCAGGTGTCCCCACGGGCTACATGGGCACCAATGGCATCGTCTTCGGGGACAAGCACTATCCCACCGTCAACTCCACCCCCGACAGCCTCCTGATCTATGCCTACCTGCGGGAGATGCTGGACGCGGGAATATACAACGCGGTGATGGAGGTGTCCTCCCAGGGCTTGAAGCTCTATCGCACCTACGGCCTTTCCTTCCGCGTCTGCGCCTTCACCAATCTCTCTCCCGATCATATTGGCGGAAACGAGCACCCCGACATGGCCGATTATGCTGCCTGCAAGCACCTCCTGTTTACCGACTATCCCCACGATTTTACCGTCTGCAATATGGACGATCCCGCCGCCGCGTATATGACGGAAAACGATCCCGCCAAGATCGTAGGCTTTTCCACAAACGGACATCCCGACGCTGCCTTTACGACCACGGTCATCCAAAGGGTCATCCGAAACGGCATCCCCGGCATGGAATACGGCTTGCATATCCAAGGTCTCACCTTACCCCATATGTATTTTCTGCCTCAGCCGGGGGAGTTCAACGTCAAAAACGCCTTGTGTGCCATGGCTATGGTGCATGAGGTCTTTGGCATTCCCGTAGAATCCGCCTGCGAGAGTCTGGAGACGGCCACCGTCCCCGGGCGGTTTGAGACGGTATTCCGTAACCACGTGCTGTACGTCATTGACTATGCCCACAACGGGGTCAGTATGGCCTCCATGCTGGATCTTTTGAGGGGTTACCACCCGGAGAGGCTGATCTGTCTGTTCGGCTCGGTGGGGGAGCGCACCAAGGAGCGTCGTCGCGAGCTGGCAGAGGCGGCAGGTCTGCGCGCTGATCTCTGCATCCTCACCTCGGACAACCCCGGGCGAGAGGATCCCGAGGCCATCCTCCGTGAGATCGACGCGGCCTTCCCCGAGGGAAGCTGTCCTCGTGTCATCATACCCGACCGTGCAGAGGCTGTGGCTTACGCGGTTTCTCAGGCCAAGACGGGAGATATGATCCTGCTTGCCGGGAAGGGGCACGAGAATTATCAGCTCATTGGTACACAGAAAATCCCTTACAGCGACAGGGAAACCTTGCTGTCCCTGCTTGATTGAATGAAAAGAACCTCATACGTTTGTATGAGGTTCTTTTGCTATACCAATTTGTCGAGAATCTCCCGCACCTCGGTCATATTTGCGGCCGCTATGCCGATTTCCAGCGCCACTCTGTCCGCTTCGGGGAGGGTCATCACGGAAACGTTGACGGTTTCTGTCAAGACCCCTTGGCTGTCAAAAACACCGATGATACCCTCAAAGACACAAATTTTATAGCCTGCGGATAAAGCAGACTCACTTTCGGAGGCTGAAACTTCTGTTTCGGGCTCTGATGACAACGTCTCAGGCTCGGTGAGATCAGTTTCGATGCAGGGAGCATTTGTTTCATGGGGAAGCGTTTCGGACGGTGTGGTTTGCGGTTTGCTGAACGTGGGAAGGGATTCGGGCTCATCTTCGGGGATATCGGTCGAAGCCTCGGTCTGTGCCTCGGTGTCAGCGGATGTCGATGCTTCGGATTCCCACCATTCGCCGAACGTGCGGAAAACCTCTCGCGCGTCTTCCAGCACCTCCAGCTTGTTCTGGATGGAAAGGAAGTGGCGAAGACCCTGCTTTTTGAGTGTGTCTGCTTTTTCCGTCAGCTCATAAAACAAGCCGAAATTGAAAAGTGTTCCTCCGAGCAGTGCCAGAACGAGCAGGGAAAAAAGGAGCTTTTTGATGAATTTCATGTTTTTTCCTCTTTCTTTCGGATGTGTGGCGCAAGACTAAAAATTGCCTTGTCTGTCGGTATTATCATGCCGCAAGCGAGGTGTATTTATACGCGTTTCACGCATAATAAGGCTGATTAAAAAATGACGGAGGATCGAAATGAAGCGACGTAAAAGACAGGGAAAACGCATTTTTTTGAGGCTTGCTTGTATATGCTCGGCCGTTTTGCTCATGGGAGGGATCGGTGTCGTGATGTACGTGCTCCCTTACAGCCGCTCAACGATGGATCTGTCGCTGATGCAGCTACAGGACAGCGGGACACCTGCCGTACTGTATAGCGCTGAGTCGCATGAAAACGGGGATACGGTCTACCGTTTTATGGCGGAGGCGTTGCCGCCGTTGGGCGCGCGGAGCATACGGGTTGCTTTGGAGGAGATGCCCGAGGATCTTTTGCACGCGTTTATCGCTATGGAGGATAAACGGTTTTATTCGCACAAGGGTGTGGATATCAAGCGAACCCTGCACGCGGCATGGGACTATGCCGTGCGTCGTGGGGAGGCATCCTTCGGCGGCTCGACCATTACCCAACAGGTCGTCAAAAACCTCACGGGATATGCGGAGCGCACCCCGGAGCGAAAGCTCAGCGAAATGTTTTGTGCCTGGGATCTTGAAAAGCAGGTAAGCAAGGAGGAAATTCTGGAGGTCTATCTCAACATTATCCATTTGGGCAGCGGATGCTCGGGTGTCGGGGCGGCGGCCAAGGAGTATTTCGGAAAATCTGTCACCGAGCTGACGCTTTGCGAATGTGCAACCCTCGCCGCTGTGACCAGCAACCCCGCGTATTATCATCCCCGCAATCATCCCGAAAATAACCGTAAGCGGCGGGAAATCGTTTTGTCGCAAATGCTTTCTCAGGGGTATATCTCGGAGACGGAATACCAAGGGGCTATTTCCGAGGAGCCGATGATCTGCCCCAAGCGGGAGATGGATGTGCCCATGACGTCGTGGTATACAGAGGCGGTCATGGCGGACGTTCTGAAGGATCTGCAGGCACGGCGTGGCATGACGAAGGAGGCCGCTGAGAGACTTTTGTCAAGCGGTGGATTGCTGATCGAAACCTGTATGGATGTAAAACTCCAAGCGGTGCTGACGTCCTATTACGAGGCGCTCGGCCATTTTCCCGAGGGGGAAGACGGGCGGCCGCAATCGGCAGTGATCGTTATCGATCCTCACAGCGGCGAGGTTTTGGGACTGGTGGGCGCGATCGGAGAAAAGACGGCGTACTATCCTCAGAATTACGCTACGCAAACCAAGCGTCCTGCAGGATCTACGATCAAGCCCATTGGGGTATACGCGCCTGCCCTGAAAAATGGGGACATCACCTGGGGGAGCGTGTTTGAGGATGAGGCGCAGGCGGAGTACAACGGCCGTCCGTGGCCGAGTAACGCAGACGGTATCTATCGCGGGCGCGTGACGCTTCGTGAAGGGATCGCCAACTCTCTCAACACGGTGGCGGTACAGGTAGCGGAACAAATCGGGGTAGAGGCGGCGTTTGATTTCATGAAAAATACCCTGCATATGCAAAGCCTTTTGCCGCCCGAGCGAGGAAACGCAGGGGACGTGACGCTTGCCTCGGTGGCTCTGGGGCAGCAAAGCGTTGGCGTGACGCTCAGAGAGCTTACGGCTGCTTATACCGTCTTTCTTGAAGGTGTGTATCATGCGCCCATCACCTATCGCCGTGTGATTGATCCCAAAGGAAATGTACTTTTGGAGAACAAAACGCAGGGGGAACGCGTGCTGTCGGCGGAGGAAGCGGGAATCATGACCAAGCTTTTGGAATCCGTGACCGAGGACGGTACGGCCAAGGGACTACACCTCAAAAAAGAGGGAACTGCGGTCGCGGGAAAGACGGGGACGACGCAGGATAGCTGTGACAAGTGGTTTGTGGGATATACGCCGCGGCTTTTGTGCGGTGTCTGGATGGGGTACGATTACCCCAAGCCCCTGGCATCCGCGTGGGGAAATCCCTGCCTGTATATCTGGGATGACGTGATGCGTGAGCTGGAGATCTGCTATGAACGGTATCTCGGGCAAACAGAATTTTCTCTGCCCGAGGGGCTGGTTTCGGTAAAGCTCTGTCCCGAGACGGGAGAGATCGCCTCCCCCGGATGCTATCTTGCGGCAAAGGAAGGAAGAATGCCCGAGGTGGGCTGGTTTGTCGAGGGAAGTGAGCCGAGGGATACCTGTCGGTTGCATTTTGATCTCGAAGCCCTGCCCGATGGGGAGACGGGAGAAGAAACAGCCGAATCCGCTCCTTTTGAAGAAGGAGAGCCACGGATTCCAAACCAAATTTCCCCTTGGTATCAAAGGAAATTTGAAAAGATCGTGCCGTAGCAAAATCCGTCCCCAAAAATCGCCTCCAAAATTTTTCAAAACTGTGATTTTCCACTTGACGAAATACAAAATCTATAGTATAATATACTTTGTATAAGTATGTTCCCCTACACGGTATAAAAGGATGTCAAATGGAAAATAAAGAGAAAAAACTGTATACAAAAGCAGGCGATAAGGGTCTGACCGCCCTTACCCCCGCGGCACAGGTCTCCAAGGCTGATGAGCGTATTGCGGCCATCGGAGGTGTGGAGGAAGTGATCTCCGCGTTGGGGATGGTTCGTGTCGTGACAACTTGCCCCATCTATCGCGGCAAGCTGGAGCGGATCATGAAGACCCTGCGCACCCTCTCGAAAGGTCTTGCCGACGCGAGAAGCGGACGCTATGCTTTCTCTGAGGAGGAGATTTCCTTCCTTGAGCAGGATATGGATAAGATGCTCTCCAAAATGCCCGAGGGCGTCATGGACGACTATCTTCCCGGCGGATGCGAGCAATCAGCACGTCTGGACGTCGCCTATACCACGACCCGTGCCTGTGAGCGCGCCGTGGTCGCAATGGATCGCCGCTATGCCGCTCCCGAGCTTTTCAAGCAATATATCAACCGCCTCTCGGACTATCTTCTGGTCTCGGCTCGCTATTCGGATCATCTGAATGGGCAGAAGCCTGCGGATGCTCCTGCTACACCCGATGCGCCCGCCATCCCTGCGGCTTCGGTAACACCCACCGTGGAAAGCGTGGTCAGTCAGGTCATGGCGCGTCTTGGCGGCGCGGCCTCCATGGATCTCGGCAGAGCCAAAAAGCTCATTGCCGCTGTGGAGCAGAGAGCGCTGGAGACAGGTAAGCAGGCGGTCATCGCGGTGGTCAACGCTGCCGGCAATCCCGTGGCGGTGCACGTGATGGACGGTACCTTCCTCGTCAGCTACGAGGTCGCGGTCAAGAAGGCCTATACGGCCGTGGCTGTCAAAATGCCGACCATGGAGCTCAACAAGCTGGTACAGCCCGGCGGGACGTTCTATGGTCTCCAGAGCCTTGACGGCATGGTGACCTTCGGCGGCGGTGTGCCCATCACTGTGGGCGGCGTCATCGTGGGCGGTCTCGGTGTCAGCGGAGGCACGGGAGAAGAGGATCACGCCCTGTGTCAGTACGGTCTGTCGGTTTTTGAAAGTCTTTGATGCACATAGAAAAAAGCACTTCTTGGGGTGCCTGCGATAGAGCAGGTTCACCCCAAGCGGCGTGCCTTCAATCAGAAACGGTATAACATTTCGGTGTTATGCCGTTTTTACTTTTATATTATCTTTTCTATCGCGTAAATGCTCTTGGAACATTTCTTCCACTTCCTCGGGTTCGGGGATGAATACATATCCTACACCGTGGTAGTAGATGTCAATTCTCTGATGCCGCTGATTATTCTCGCGGTATGGAGCATATACGTCAATTCTTGAAATAAACTCGCGGACGATCTCGGGTGTAAGCTCTTGTATATCGGTGATTGCTTTCACCTTCGCTATGAACTTCTCGATGCCGTCGTTCTGCTCTTTGTCCTTGTCAAGCTCTGCGTGGAGCCTTTCGGCAAGAGCTTTCTTTTCTTTTTGCTCGTCCTCGTAAATGATAGACATTTTAGAAAAGTGGTCATCAGACAGCTTTCCCGATACGTTGTCCTCGTAAATACGCATAAAGAGTTTGTCAAGTTCTGCGATTCGCTTTTCGGTCTTTTCAAGCTCACGCTTTTTGCGGGCAAGCTCCTTTTTGGCTTCTTGCACAGATTTCTCTTGAAGTTGCTTAACGAACAGATCCTCGTAGCATCGTGCGAACCAAAAGACTCGGCGCATACTTTCAAGAACCGCTTTCTCCAAAAAGACCTCGCGGATGAAATGCCCCGTGCATAGTCCTTTGTTCTTGCGAGCCTTGGAGCAAGTAAACCAATTCTGTTCCTTTTTGAAGTTTTTAGCCGTACAGAAATACATCTTTGAGCCGCAGTCCTTGCAAAACAAGAGTCCCGAAAATATGCTAACCTTGCCTTCTCTCGTAGGTCTGCATTTGTTGTTGCGAAGTTCCTTTACGATAGCAAAGGTTTCTCGGTCAATGATAGCGGGATGAGTGTTCTCGAAGATCATCCAT
>JAGASP010000066.1 GCA_017621695.1 Clostridia bacterium | reverse complement strand
TGTACTATAAGAATGGAAAATCTGCAAATGTGCAAAAAAGAAAAATACGAGAAACACCGAAATGTTCTCGCATCTTTCTTTGCCTCCGCAATGCTCGTTATTCTTAATTCTCAAAAACTGTCCTTAAGAACGAGCAACAGAAACTTGTCGAATTTTTGGCCTACCCGAGCGGATTCTGAACGCCGCTGTGCCGCTCACGTCACAGCAGAAAGCACGCCTCTTCTCTTTCCTTACCTTTTCTTCACTTGCGCGCTTTCGCAGGCTTCTGCTTACCGCCCCAATAGACAAAAGGAACACCACCCACGAGGGGTGGTGTTCCTTTTGGCCTACCCGAGCGGATTCGAACCGCTGGCCTTCAGAGTCGGAGTCTGACGCGCTATCCAGCTGTGCCACGGGTAGATGTGATATTACCCAAGTATTATACCACATCATACGCAAAAATGCAAGACCCTTTTGGGGAAAAGTTTGGATTTTACACGTCAGACTTCGACGATGTTTAAAGGTGATCTTTAGGTCACCTCTAAAAACTCTCTTGACGGAAAATCCATGGTGATTTTTCCGTCACATTTCACAGATTTTTCTTCGCGTAGCTCCACTACGCGCGCGAAAAATTGTCTCATTTGACGAAAAACTCCCTCATGGCTTTCTCGCCAATAGAGTTTTTAGAGGTTCCCTTTACTTTCGCACGCCGAACACCGTCAGATTGGTCGGCTCGTTGGGGACAGTCAGCAAGCCGTTGCGCACCAACGCCTCCATCACAAACGCCATCACGTCCAAACGGTGGTGGATCTTGGCGACATCCGAAATCCCGGCCAGCGGTTCTGTGAGATCCTGGGGCACGTACCGACGCATCAGTTCCTCTGCCTTGTCGGATATTCCGATCATGAAATCCCCGATTTTATCCCGCAGGGGGATCATCATTTCCTCCAACCGCCAAAGACTGTCCTCTGTAAACACGGGAAAGAGCGGGGACAAAACACCGTCGCGGCTTTCGATCATATGATCCCGGATCAGCATAGCGATCACCTCTGGATCCCCTTCGGAGGGAAGGCCGAGGATGGCATCGCACATAATGCTCCCCTTTTCCCAAAAGCGGAAATGACTGTATATCTGGCAGGAGACCGCCACGCGGTAATTTATGGCGGTGAACCATGCCGTCCCCTCTTTGTTGGAGGTATGTCCTGTGATACCCTTGAAATGATGATTTTCATAATCATTATCATAGCCGAACAGGAATCCATGTCCCCCGAGGGGTAGTGCGGGCGGATCTGCTACGGGAGATCTGAAGCAACTCATTTCGTATCCTCGGTACAAGACGATATTGAGCACCGTCCAGAGGAGGCGGTTGTCGTCATAATCCTGTCCCGAGAAATCCAGTTTCCGGACATTGGGAAGCAATGCGCGCGCGGCTTCAAACAATTCACGAGCCAGCGTGTCATATGCCTCTGCGGTGCACCTGACAAACTCTTTTTCATATGCATCCGTCAGGATAATCAGGTTTGTGCGGTAACGCTTTTCCCTCTTTGTCATGAGCCCTGCCGCCACCAAGGAGTCCAGTTCATCCTCCAGATAGACCGCAGGAACCCCTGTCTCCACAGCCAGCTCTGCCTCGGTCATGGGCGCATCATATGCCGCCAGCATGATAGCCCCCGACAAGCGGCGATCAAACACACGGTCGTAGTGGTTGTTATCTCCCCAAAAGTCCAAGCGAAAAACGCCCGGATCATAGCTTTTTTCTCCGTATTTTCGTGTCATATTCATTCCCTCCTTCACTTGCTTTCTTGCTTGTGATAAATGGTATTTTACCATGTCCACGCTGATGCCCAGCTCCCGCGCGATGACAGCACAGCTCTTTTGGCCGACATAGTAGGCCACCGTCACTTCCCTTCTGTGTCGGGACAAGGTTGCCAGCTCGCGGCGCAAAAGATGGAGCTCCTCATCTGCTGCCTCCCGCTCAGCGTATGATTCTGCCGGAGAGGGCATATAGATGCCGAGTGAAACCTCGCTTCCTTCGTCAGGGAACGCCAGCACCCGTGCGCGGAGCTTTTCACGGCGCAAATGCGTGCGCAGGGTGTGGTCGGCCACTCGCCAGACAAAGCCCCAGAAAGCGGCATCGTTTTGCAGGCGTTCTACCGATGACAGCACTTCATATACGATTTCCCCTGCCAGATCGTCGGCTTGGGATTTGTCATAGAGCTTATCGTAGGCGTAGCCGTATATCGCTGTAATATTCTCAGCAAGCAGCTCGGCGGCGCGTTTTCGATCCATGGTGTACTCCTTTTTTGAATGCATTCAATGATATAGTGTCAGAAAGGGGGCGGTGGTGAGGGGATGGAGGAAAATATTTTTCAAAATGTAAATTGTTGTTTAGCGGCCTAAGGGGGTGCAGGGGCGCAGCCCCTGCACCTTACTATGGTGGCCGGCAGTGCCGAGGGCGGCCGTGAGCGCCTCGGCGCGCGGCGGAAGCCGCAAGAAGATTTTCAAGAGACAAAATGGGTGTTGATTCGTTTTTTGAAGAAACGAAATTCTCTTTGCGGAACAAGGAAGTTTTGCTTTGCAAAACAAAATTGTTTTTATTCAGGGCGCTCAAGGCCGCCCCCGAAACCGCCGGCCGTTCTCATAGGTTCTGGGGGCGTCGCCCCCAGAACCCCCCACGGCCATCCGACACCCGAGAGGTGTGGGGTTTACCCCGCTAAACAACAATTTACATATGACACCCCAAAAACAAAGGAAAGCCCACGGGCTTTCCTTTCTCTCTTACCGATAATCAAACCGCTCCCCTGTCTCCATCATAAAGCACCTTGCCGCCGTGATCTCAGAGAGTCTCTCCTCCAATTCGGCATAACGGGTCTTTTTGATAGCCAATGTCAACGTCACGCGATCCGAAAACTCGCTGTCATCCGTCAAAACACCGTATTTGGAAAGCTCCGGCAGGATCACTTGATAGTCCGAATAGGATACCTCCAGCATGAACTCGGTGTATTTTTCATAGGTAATGATTTTGGCCGCATCCAGCGCGATGGTCGCCGCGTGAGAATAAGCGCGGACAAGACCGCCCACACCTAAAAGAATGCCGCCGAAATAACGGGTCGTCACCACAACAACGTCAAAGACCCCCTTTTTGCGGATGGCCTCCAGCGTGGGCATTCCGGAAGAGCCCTGCGGCTCTCCGTCATCCGAGTAGCGTGCCGCCAGCTCTTGCGAGCCGCCCTTGCTGATGCGGTATGCCCAGACGTTATGGGTCGCATCGGCGTACTGCTTTTGAAACCCCTTGATAAACGCCATGGCATCCTCCTCGGTCTCCACGTGTGTGGCGTGACCAATAAACTCCGAGCGTTTTTCTTCAAATCTATCCTCGCCAAAGCCCTCTACGGTGGTGTAAAGGACAGGAGCGACGTTGCTTTCACTCATGATCTTTCTCCTTGGAATGGTTTTCAAGCGTGGAGATCTCTTCTGCCATCGGTTGCAGCCAAGCGTCATCCCCGATGATGTCGATCAAAAGCTGCTTGACATAGCCGTAACGCATGGCACAGGGCGGGGGAATCAGCCCCCTATGGATCATGGTCTCAAACTCACAGAAGGTGACCCATTGATAGTCCACGGTCTCACCTTCCTGCAAGATGATTTCTATATCTTCTCCGGCTTCGTCCGTCAAGCAAAGATAACAATCCATGAAGGCCGAGGGCTCGCGGAGGGTATCGAGAAAGACCAGTCTTTCTTTGTCGACCGAAATCCCCGTCTCCTCGAAAAGCTCCCGCCATGCCGAGGTCAGGCTGTCCTCACCGCTGACACCCGAGCCACCCGTGAACTCCCAGTAACCCGGATACATCCCCTTGGTGGGAGCGCGGAGGGTCAGAAGGAGGCGGTTTTGCGCGTCCACCGTAAAGACCGAGACCACGGTGTGATAGGTATGGGGCGGCATAGGGTATTGACGGCCGCGAGGGTGGGTGATGCCGAGAGGATTGCGGTCTTTATCAAGCAAATCCCAAAGTTCCATAATGGCTCCTTATATTATAACAATGGATTGTTCGTCGGTCAGCGTTACGACCTTTCGCCCCGTCGTTTTCAGCTCATCCAAATGGCTCTCGCGAGCGGGGGTAAAGTGGCATAAAAATGTCAAGTCTATCAGGCCCAAGCCCCGCAGCTCGGCCATTCCATCGGGCGGTGCATCGTATCGGGCGACGTGGGTGAGGTCGCCGCAGACCATATGTGCTCCAGCGCTTCCTCCGACATAGGTCACACCCGCTTGGATATAGCGGATGATCTCACGGTCAAAGCCACACCTACGGATACGATCGAGGGTGGCGAAGGTGTTACCGCCGCTGATATAGAGAACGTCGATATCCAGCCCTACGGAGGCGGTGGGATCGGCGTAGTCCAGCACGCAAACAAGAGCAGGATCAAAGCCCAACTCCGTCATACGGGCGTGATATTTGCCGCATGCCACCTTGTCGGAAGTGACTTTTTCGTTGGGGATAAACAGGAGACGGCACTCCGAGAGGGGCTTCGGGAGGTTGTCCAGAATCACCTGTCTGGAGTGTTCGTTGCGGAAGTCGCAGGAGGACAGAATGAGTTTCATAGATAGGTCTCTTTCTTTTTACTCGGTTCGAGCAGATCAGGAAATCATAGTTGTCGGATGTATTGTCCATCGTAGGGCGGGGGCTTGCTCCCGCCGAAATAGCCCCAAACAGGGCTTGAAAAGGATATCGGGCGTAACTGCGGGAGCAAACCCCCGCCCTACATTACCACAAATCCTCTTCCTTCACCGTCTTGGCATTGGGATCATACTTCTTCATGAGCCCATACACCCGATCGTCCACGGTAGCCACCACGGTGACAGCGTCGTAGCCATAGTCCACCGACTCCACGGATGCCTTTTCGGAATAGAGGCGAGACAAGGCACCCTGCTCGGCGTTGGGAATCACAAAGGTCACTTTGCGCTTGCCTTTTTGGATGATGTCCTGAATGGCCTCTGCCAGCTCGTCACAGCCCTGCCCTGTCAGAGCAGAAATACACACCGCGCGCTTCTGCCCGTCGCGGTCGCTCACCTTGTTGGCGGTCACATCCATGAGGTTGACGGTGTCGCATGATTCGCGGTCGCATTTATTGAATACGTAAAGCGTAGGCTTTCCGCCCGCGCCCAGCTCGTCAAGGAGCTGCTCGGTGACCTCCAGCTGGGAAGCGCACTCGGGATCGGAAGCGTCCAAAAGGAGCATGATAATATCAGCATACACCGCTTCCTCCAGGGTAGAGCGGAAGGCGTTGACCAGATGGTGGGGGAGCTTTTTGATAAAGCCGACCGTATCGGTGAGCAAGACAGACTCGCCACTCGGCAGGGTGAATTTTCTTGTGGTAGGATCGAGGGTAGCAAAGAGCTTGTCCTCGGCCAAAATGCCCGCGCCCGTCAGGGTGTTGAGCAGGGTGGATTTGCCCGCGTTGGTGTAGCCCACGATGGCGATCTTGGGCACGCCGCTCCTGTCGCGGGAGGCACGCATGGTGCGGCGGTTCTTCTCCACCACTTCCAGCTCGGCCTTCAAAGCGTCGATGCGGCGCTTCATGTGACGGCGGTCACTCTCCAGCTTGGACTCACCGGGGCCTCGGGTGCCGATACCACCGCCCAATCGGGACATTTCGGTACCGTGACCCGTCAGTCGGGGGGCGGTATACTGCAACTGTGCCAGCTCCACCTGGAGCTTACCTTCGGAGGTGACGGCATGGAGGGCGAAGATGTCCAGAATCAGGATGGAACGGTCAATCACACGGAGGTTATCTCCCCCGATATCATCCTCCAGATTTCGGATCTGCACAGGGGACAGATCGCAGTCAAAGACCACAAGGCCAATATCATTGTTATGGCAAAGATCCGCCAGCTCCTTCACCTTACCCGAGCCGATGAGGGTACGGGGATCGGGGGTGGTCTTCTGAATCATTCGGGCAAAGGTCTCGCCGCCTGCGGTGTCAAGAAGACGTTCCAATTCATCCAGAGACTTCTCCGCCTCCTCCATACTGTCAGCGGCCGTGCGCTCCTCGCGTGCGACCACACCCACAAGGACGGCCTTGATGGGCATGGCATCGCCCGCGGTGCGGTTTTCATCTTTGGGAATAATGGTGTTTTTATTTTCGGACATAGGATTTCCTTTCTTCATTCGGAGTGAAAATTGTTGGGAACCTCTAAAAACTCTGTTGGCGAGAGAGCCGTGAGGAAGTTTTTCGTCAGATGATACAATTTTTCTCACGCGTAGTGGAGCTACGCGAAGGGAAAATCGCTTTCGCAAGCGAAAGCGTGAAATATGACGGATAAGTTACCACGGATTCTCCGTCAAGAGAGTTTTTAGAGGTGACCTGTTGTTTGCCGCAGTGCGGCGCCACCAGAGACCATTTACCTGTCGCAAATAGGGCTTTGACTTGCGTAGCACCATCCGTGGCGGTTGTATATCACCCGACAGTAGTTGGTCTTGTAAATTGTTGTTTATGGGCTTTTAACCAACGTGGCCGTAGGGGAGGCCCTGTGTGGCCTCCCGCCAAAAAGATTGTTGACCCACAAGGGTTTTGTCGATGTCGGGACGAC
>JAGASP010000065.1 GCA_017621695.1 Clostridia bacterium | reverse complement strand
GACATCACCGAAGTGGCGGGGGCTGACAGTCTCTATGAGGCCGAGGGCATCATCCGCGAAAGTGAGAAGAATGCTTCCCTGCTTTTCGGATGTCCCACCTACTACTCCACCGAAGGGTCTTCCCAGTGCATTCGCGCCATGCTGTATCTGGTCACGCTGCACGCCAAGGAACGGGGTATCGACCGTCCGCTCATACTGGCGGGGAGAAACGCCCACAAGACCTTCCTTTCCGCAGCTGCCCTTTTGGACTTGGACGTGGATTGGTTGTTTCCTGCCGAGGGATGGTATCTTTCTTGTGACATTTCCCCCGCTCGGTTGGACACTGTGCTTTCCTCTTACGAGATCAAGCCTGCGGCGGTGTATCTGACCTCTCCCGACTATTTGGGGCATATATTGGACGTTAAACGTCTATCCGAGGTCTGCCGCAAGCACGGCGTACTTCTCTTGGTAGACAACGCCCACGGTGCCTATCTGAAATTCCTGTCCCCTTCCCTTCACCCCATGGATCTGGGAGCAGATATCTGCTGTGACTCGGCGCACAAGACCCTCCCCGTGCTGACGGGCGGGGCTTACCTGCACATTGGGTCACATCTGCCCTTGGGTCTGCGTTCTCAGGTCAAGCAGGCTCTTGCTTTATTCGGATCCACCAGCCCGTCCTATCTGATCCTGCAATCGCTGGATATGGCCAGCGCGGTGCTGGCAGGCAAGGATTTCGCCCCTGCCCTCATGAAAACCGCCAAGCGAGTGGAGGCCTGTCGGGTCAAGCTGATGGCTCACGGCATCAATGCCATGCAGGGTGACGAGCTCTTGAAGCTGACCTTGTACCCCTGCTTATTCGGATACACGGGCTTGGAGATCGCCCGGCATTTACGAGATCACGGCATCGAATGTGAGTTTGCCGATCCCGATTTCGTGGTGCTGATGATAACCCCCGCCATCACCGAGGCTGATCTTATGCGGTTGACCGAGGTGCTTCTGTCTCTCCCACGCCGCGAGGCACTGATGCAATGTCCTCCCGCCTTGGCTCATCCTAAGCGTGCCATGACCATCCGCGAGGCCATGCTATCCCCTGCGGAAACGTTGCCCGTGTCCGAATGTCTCGGTCGGGTACTGGCGGCGGCTACGGTAGGGTGTCCTCCCGCAGTGCCCATTGTAGTCAGCGGCGAGATCATCGATAGGTCTGCGCTGGAATGCTTTGCGTACTACGGCATTGAGACCTGTTCTGTTGTCAAATGATGTCATTTTCCCAGTTGAACCACCGGGCACCCCATACATTTTTTGCGTTTCTATGCCCAAAGTACTTGACAATTCCCTTACATCTGTGGTAAAATTTCAATATCCATATACATTATAGGAGGTATCACATGAATCAAGGTTCTTTCGACCCTCAGGCATCTGCAAACCATACCCCCAATCAACAGCCTAACCAGCAGAATTCCGGTGCACAGCAAGCCAACAATCAACAGGCTAATTATCAGCAAGCCAACTATCAACAGCCTAACTATCAACAGCCTAACTATCAACAGGGCAATTACCAGCAACCCAACTATCAACAGCCATACTATCAGCCCCCTGTGCAGAAATACCGCCCGCCTTACTACGGACAGAGTCTTGCTTCCATGATCTGCGGTATCTGCTCCATCCCGTTGATGTCTCTGCCCGCAGGCATCGTCGCCATTGTTCTTGCATACATAGCCAAGAATCACGGCAACAACAGCACGATGACAAAAGCCGGCCTGATTACGGGCATCATCGGCTCTGCCATCTCCGCCGTCTATCTCGTAGCAGCCTTTGCGGGTATTTCTGCGATTTTAACCGGCCTTTTCTGAACCTTACACATCGAATTGCATAAAAAACTCCTTCCCTTTGCGTTTGCGCATCTTGGGAAGGAGCTTTTGTTTAGATAAAGAAAAGCACGGGAATGCAAAACATTCCCGTGCTTTTATGTATGAGATTAAACTCTCTTGGAGAGAACTTCTTCCTCGTACTTTTCGATCTCCTTGTACCAATCGTTGCAGGGGCAAACGTTGTTACGGACGCAGAACTCGGCCCAGATGTCACCCAGAGGCATGAGCTTGTACTCCTCCTGCAGAGCGAACAGCTTGGAGTAGTTGCCGGCATCCTGCAGAGCCTTCAGATCCTCATTGGGAGTCAGGAGGGCGTTCAAGAGAGCCTTCTGGACGTTGCGCATACCGATGATCAGAGCGGAAACGCGGTTGATGGAGGCATCGAAATAGTCGGTGGACAGGAACACGCGATCCAGAGCGTCGCAACGGACGACCTCCTTCATCATCTCGCGGGTCTCATCGTCGAAGGCGACCACGTGGTCGGAGTCCCAACGGATGGGGCGGGTGATGTGGAGAGCGATCTTGTCGGAGAAGCAAAGGAGAGCGGGGATCTTGTCGGAGACAACCTCGGTGGGGTGGTAGTGACCGTTGTCCATCAGAGGCGTGATGCCGCGGGAGATGGCGTAGCACAGGGAGAACTCGCCGGAACCGACGGTGTAAGCCTCAACGCCGATACCGAAGACCTTGGACTCGACGGTGACATAGACCTTGGACTTATCGTAGCCGCAAGCCAGGGCGCGGTCGATGGAGTCAGCGTAGCGAGCGCGGGGACCCATACGGTCAGCGGGGATATCCTTGGTACCGTCGCCGGTCCAGATGTTCATGACGCAGGGGTAGCCGGTCTCGTTGGCGAAGTACTCGGAGATGCGGATACAAGCGATGACGTGGTTGACCCAGTAGTCACGGACCTTCTTGTCGGGATGGGAGAGGGTCATGCCGTCAGCGGCCATGGGGTGAGAGAAGATGGTGGGGTTGAAGTCCAGACCGCAGCCGTGCTTCTTGGCCAGCTCGACCCACTTCTTGAAGTGGCGGGGCTCCAGCTTGTCGCGCTCGATGACCTCGCCGGGCTCGCCGATGGCGTAGTTGGCGTGGACGTTGATCTTGTGGGTACCGGGGATCAGGGACAGAGCCTTGTTCAGGTCAGCGAAGACCTCCTCGGGGTTGCGGGCGATGCCGGGGTAGTTACCGGTGGTCTGGATACCGCCGGTCAGGGCGCCCATGCCCTCGAAGCCGTGGACGTCGTCGGCCTGCCAGCAGTGCATGGAAATGCGGATGTTCTGCAGCTTAGCAAGAGCAGCCTCGGTGTCAACACCGATCTTGGCATACATTTCCTTAGCGGAGAGGTAGCGTTCGTTCTGATTCATGATGAGAACCTCCTAAAAATTTATACAAATAATTTTTGACGATGATCTGATGCAGGAAAATCTGCATACACCACTATTATAACTTATTTTCTTTGTTTTGGCAATAGGTTTTGGGAAAATATTTCATAAAAATGTGTGAATCCCCTCCGTCCCCCATGTTTGCGCGGCCTTTGCCTTATAAAACCGATAGGTATCCTCGCTGATGCCCGACCAGCCCATGAGCTGTGCTTTGGCATACGCAGGGCGTCTCTGCACGAAATCCTTGATGACCCCGATGTAGTGATCCCAGAGCTGATAGCTCGTGGCGGTATGATCCAGCGCGCGCCAACGGTCCAGCTGGTACTGCATCTGGGGACGGATGGGGGTCAGCATGGTCTCCAGCTCGGAGAGCATCCATGCAGGCGCGAAATAATATTCCGTACACCAGATAAAGCGGGCGATAAACTGCTCTTTGAAATCGTGGTTGGTGCAAAGGCGGTTAAAGAGGGAGCCCATCACCGACACGTCGTTGATGACACCGAATAGGTTGGTCTCTACCGAGGAGTTCAGCCCCACACCGTGGTCGGTATCCACGATGCAGAAATGCCATTTGGTGTCCATGAGGTCGGGGTCGGTATTGCGCCAGACCTTGATGTTATTGGACGGCCAGTCGGAGCAGCAGAGGTAGATCTGGGCACAGAAGAAATCAATGAGTCCGTCGATGTCCACCTGATCTGCCACGTAGGTATAATTCTTTGAAAGAGAAAGATCGTTCGTGCGGCAGAAATTCACAAGATCCATGAATTCCTTGGCCTCGGCGGGATCACCGTAAGCTGTGGTGTAGTCCACGTTCCAACCGTACACCAAGGGGTGCGGACACTCCAGCATGGTGAAATCTTCCTCGGGAATGCCGTATTTCCCTTCAAAATATTTGGTGTCCAGTCGGTCACGGGTATTGTAGATGCCCCAAAATTCGCCGTTGACGAAGACCATCACGGAATTGGAGGCCATGATGTCGGCACCGAGGAATCTGTCTACACGCTGAATATAGGCGTCTCCGAAGTGGGAGCGGGAAATGCTGGAGCCGCTCATGTCGCCGCCGCCATTGCGGAGAAGGAGATGACGATACCATGTCACGCGCTCACCTTCAGGCGTGACGGAAGCATACTCTCCGAAAAGATCGTAAGACAGGGTGGCAAGATTTTCTCCCATATCCCCTTCCCCTTCGATCTCATTTTTAAAAAGAATGCGGAAGGATTTCTGGGTCATGCCCAAAGAGCCCTTGCCATTCATGGCGATCTCCGACCAGCCTGCATATACGCGACCGTCGGTCGCTGCGGCTGTGTCCTTGGCGGTAAACAGCTCGATATAAGCCGCCACCTTGTCGCGCTCCTGCGTGGTGCTTCCGCTGGCGGTGTTGTAAATGCCCTCCTGCCCCACAAAATCCGCAGGTGCAAGCGACACGTTGACCATGTCCAGCGTAAGCTCCGCAAAATAGCTTCCGATAAAATAGGTCTGAGAGATCAGCGGTGTTGCCGTGCCGTCTGCATCCTTCACCGCATAGGCCTTGACAGCCCATGCGCCGGGAAAGCGGGAGGTATTGGGATAATACAGCGAGCCTGCGGCAACTCCCAACGCTTTGGTGAGGTCTCCCCACGCAAGGCTCGTGGTGTCCGAAAGAGTCAGCGGAGTCGTATAGATCAGCGCGTTCCCGTCACGGGGGTCTTTTCCATCGATGGTATAATAGATGGTATATCCCTCGGGAGCGCTGAGGGTCAAGGTTTGCGGTTCGGCATATATGCCGCCGCTGACAGAGAAGATGACCTCGGCGCGGGTGGGCATAACGGCGGTATTCAGATCCCCCTTGGCGGTTTTGGGGCGGATCTGCTCCAAGAGGGATTTGGATGCCTCGGTGAGCTTGATCCGTTGATAGTCCAGTCGGTTGGTGGCGGCTTTCTTGCGGATGATACGGTCGGGCTGGGGGTTGCCTGCGGTATGGTATACGTCATCCGCATCCGCGTCCAGTGAAGACACGTATGTAAAAAGCGTGGGAATCTGTGCCATCGGCGTATGCTCGTCCGGCGTCAGGCCCACGGGAGCGATAGCCAAACGGAAGCCGTATTCATCGGGGCGCAAGGACATTTCAGCATCATAATGCGTCAGGGAAAAAAGATTTTCATAGGCTCCGACAGCGTCCTCTCCGCGGATGAGGAAATAGCCGCCTGCGGGGACGGTATGGTCAAAGGAGAAGGGATACGCGGTATATCCGCCCGTTTTTCCCGAGAGATACAACGCCGCACCCGCAAGGGAGATATCCTTATCCGTGCTGTTATACAGCTCTACAAAGGAGGCCTCGCACAGCGCCTTTCCCGGTATACGTCCCGTGGAATAGACCGCATGGATGACAAGTCCCGCATAATTCGCGTCGGGGTCAAGATCCTCGGCCGTGGGCGTTTTTCCGGGTGTCGTTTCTTCGGAGGGTGCTTCGGTTTCTACAGAAAGAGAGATGTCCGTGCCCGATTCCCAAGGATCCGGGGCTGTCGGTGTCTCGGATGGCATTTGTGCCTCCGTTTCTGTTGCCCTTTCGGCATCTGTCCCGGTTGCGGTATGGGAAAATCCGTTTCCCGAGCAGGCCGTCAAAAGAAGCAAAAGGAGCAATGCGACAGGCAAAATAAATTTCATATGTATTGTCTTATAAGAATACATGAAACCTCCCCAAAAAATGGAATGCTTTCAGGGTCATGGAAATTGTCAGTTCTCCACAGAATGATAAAAGTCCAGCGTGTCAAATCCCCGCTCCAGGTGGTGCAAGAGATAGGTTTCGGCCACGCGGGAAAAATACAGCTCCTCCTCGGGGTCGGAGAGGGCAAAGGAAAAGATCTTTTTGTCGGGGGCTGTGACGGCATAGCGCACAGCGGCCAGCGTCGCGTCGGTCATGGGACAAATGATGCGCCGCTCTCCCAGCTCGTTGACAGCGACCGTATTGCCAAAGCTCCTTTGACTGTTCAGTCCCGTCTGGCAATCGGCGCAAATGACAGATCCGTACATGATGTCAAAATAAGAAGTTTTGGGATACGCCGCGCCGCAGACAGAGCAACCGCCCACGTTCGGCATATACCCTTCCATGGACATAGCGCGAAGCTCAAACACACCCTTGACAAGGGCTTGGGGCTTATCGCCGCCGTCGATCATGTGGAGGGTATTGAGGGTCAGCCGTAAAAGCTGTTCGGCGTTCTCCCCTTCCCCTGTCAGCTCGGATGTCACGTCACAAACGTACGTTCCCAGCGCCATGCGGGAAAGATCATAGGTCAAGGTATAAAAGCTATGCAGCACCGAGCCGCCGCGCAGCCAGTACATCTCGCCGCTTTTATGGTACAGCTCATAATTGCCGTAGGTAAAAAGCTGGGTGATGGCGGCGTGGCGGTTGGTCTTGGATTGCCCGCCCTTGACCATCACCGAGAGCCGTCCATGCTCGGGGGTCACAAGGTGTACGATGCGGTCATGCTCGCCCGAAGGATAGGATCGGGTAATGAGCCCATCGGTAGTGATCAGCATGGCGAGGCTCCTTTCTTTGGAGATTTATTTGTGGGAACCTTCTTGCAAGAAGGTTCCCGCACCCTCCAAGAACTTTCAAAAAATAATTCTATTGAGAAAGTACGATAACACCAAATTCTTAAAAATACTTACTCATCCTTATAGCCGAAGTTGGACACGGCGGCGGTGGAATCGCGCCAGTTCTCCTTCACCTTCACCCAAAGATCCAGGAACACCTTGGTGCCCAGGAGCTTTTCCAGGTCCTGTCTTGCATAGGTGCCAATGCGCTTGAGGGACTCGCCGCCCTTGCCCACGATGATGCCCTTATGGGAGGCCTTCTCGCAGTAGATCTCGGCGCGAATGGTGATCATGCCCGTGTGCTTGTCCTCCTTGAAGGTCTCGATGACTACGGCCACGCCGTGGGGGATCTCGCGGTTGGTGGTGCGAAGCACCTTTTCACGAACGATCTCGGCGGCCATCTGACGCTCGGGCTGGTCGGTGGCGATGTCCTCGGGGAAGAACCAGGGGGACTCGTGGAGGTAGGGTCGGCACTCGTCCAGCACCGCCTGAACGCCCTGCCCCTTGGGGGCGGAGATGGGCACGATGGCGTTGAACTCATGCTTGGCGTTGTATTTCATGATGGCCTCGGCCACCTGGGTGGCGTTGTAGAGGTCGGTCTTGCTGAGGGCGAGAATGCAGGGGACACCCGTGCGCTTGACGTAGGTCATGACATTCTCCTCCACCTCGGCGATGTCCTTGCCCGTGTCAGCCACGAGGATGACAGCATCGGCCTCCTGCATGGAGGCGTTGGCGGTCTTCACCATAAAGTCTCCCAAGGAGTTCTGGGGGCGGAAGATACCGGGGGTATCCAGGAAGACAAACTGGTTATCGCCCTCGGTGAAGATACCCGTGATACGGTTGCGGGTGGTTTGGGGCTTGGAGGAAACGATGGCGATCTTCTCTCCGAGGATCGCGTTGAGCAGGGTGGATTTGCCCACGTTGGGGCGGCCAACAATGGCAATAAAGGCTGTTTTTTTCATATCAAACTCCATTCCGCCGCTATGCGGCGGCACAAATACATTTTGAGGTGACCTGTAATTCGATCGTACCGTCGGCAAAAAAGAAATTCAAGATATTTGTTCAAAAAATTCTTCCAGATCGGCAGAGCCTTCCGTAAGGTCTGCCTCCGCGCCCGTATCAAAATCGTACAAATGCACGTACAAGGGGCGCAGGTTGGTGGATGCGCCGCTGATCCAGATCTCAAAGCGGTTGCCGTCCTCAACGGGCACAAACCATGTCACGCCGTTCTCGTTGACCTCTTCTTTGTAATAAAACTTTTCAAAGTCCTTCCACGTCGGGGGCTCGGCACGGTCGGCAAGGCCTTGGATATAAGTAAAGGTCAGGGGCTCCTTAGCTTCCTTTTCCGCCGCTTCATGGGCATCTTGAATGCCGTAATAGATGGCAGGCGCGGAGATAAACAGAAGCACAAGGATCACGCCGCCGATGAAGCAGATCAGCTTGACGTGTGCGAAAATAAAATTGTTCCAACGCTCCTTGAGTGGGATCTTGCGGCCTTCAAGATGCGCACCGTCCTTGTCAAGGGTCACGCGGGACTCGTCAATGGGTGGGGCCTCGCGGTCTTCCTCGACAGCTTCCGCTGCTTCGGTTGCGGTTGTTCCCTTCTGCTTTTTCTTGCCTCTGTTCAAATAAGGATTTTCGCGTTTGCTCCCGACAGGCTCATCCTCTTCGCGAAGATATGCGGCAGCCGTATCCTCTGTCTCTTTTTTCTTTTTCTTATACGGATTTTCGCGCTTGGGAACCTCGTAATCGTCGGAAAAGAGACCTCCCTCGCGGTCACGGTTATCATTCAGATCGGGCATGGTAAGCTCCTTTGTTTTTGATGATCAGTCCTTACGAACGCCCAGCCCCATAGCCTCCATGATGGCCGTCTGACGGGCGCGCATATCCAGCTCGTCCGCCTCACTCGTTTCGTGATCGTAGCCCAGAAGGTGGAGCATGGAATGGACGGTAAGGAACGCAGTCTCTCTCTCAAAGCTATGGCCGTACTCATTGGCCTGCTCGGCGGCTTTTTCCAAAGAGATCACGATGTCCCCCAGCGAGATCATGGGCGCGTCGATGGCGGGCTCGTCGGTATCTCCCGAAAAATCGGTCAGGGGGAAGGACAAAACGTCGGTGGGTCTGTCCACTCCGCGGTACTGCTCGTTGAGCAGGTGGATATGCTCGTTATCTGTAAAAGTGACCGACACCTCACAGTCGTTTTCAAAGCCCTCAAAGCTCAGAGTCGCGTCCATGGCGCGGCGCACCAGCATCTTGAGCTTATAGGTCACGGGGAGCTTGTCCTGGTCGTTGTTGAAATAGATCATTCTTGTTCCGTAGATCATGATGGTTCTCCTTTATGTTGAATGTGTTATTTTTATTGATGCGGTAAATTGTTGTTTCCGCCGTGCGGCGGCCAATGCTCGCGTCGCACTCTCCGTGTCCGTGTTCATCACCCGATGGGCAGTATAGCGGTAAATTGTTGTTTAGTGTAGTAAGCTCGCGCCGCAAGGCGCATATCGAGCCGCCGTGCGGCATATCGAGCCGCGAAGGTCATGCCGAGCGGTATATCGAGCATCTCGGGAGAAACCGAGATGCATATCGATGAAAAAGCTTGAGTCGATATACGCCTTCGGCGTTCGATATGTGCGTCGATTCCCTCCGCACTCGATATTCCGAGCGGGCGATGCCCGCATCGGATCGATATGCCCACTTGCGTGG
>JAGASP010000064.1 GCA_017621695.1 Clostridia bacterium | reverse complement strand
CCGTAGGGGCGACCCTATGTGGTCGCCCGTCGTCCCGACATCGACAAAACCCTTGTGGGTCAACAATCTTTTTGGCGGGAGGCCACACAGGGCCTCCCCTACGGCCATGTTGGTCATACGCCCGTAAACAACAATTTACATGCCCGGCATTTCGCCAAGCGATGCACACAAATACAGAAAGCCTCACCCCATATGTCTCCGCCTGTGCTCACTCCACAGCGCCGCCGCACCGTAAAGGCACATCACCGCAAGCACCGTTCCAAGCGTATGCATCGGCGTGATTTTCTGCCAACCCAAGCCTCGGCGCAAAAGCCACACAAGTGCAACCGCGCCGCCGCCCGCCAATGTCGGGAAGGCCATGCATTTCAAAAAATCATTTGCTGACGGAAGAATTTCAGGTAGCAGATGCGTCATGAACACAACGTTGACAATAACGATCACCGCGTCACAGATCAGCGTGCTGACAGGTACACCCAGCATCCCCACCGAAGGAAGTCCCAGCAAGATATAGGCAAGCACCGCTTTGACCGCCGTTCCGCACACAAGCGAAATTACAGGACGTGCGGCGTGTCCCGCGCCTTGCAGGATCGCACCGCTGACCGTAATGAGACAAGACATGGGAACAGACCATGCAATGCAAGCCAGCCAGGGCGTCGCCATCCGCACAGCTTCGGGCTGTGACCCGAACAAAAGCATCAGCACGTCCTCCGAAAATACCGAAAGACCGATTGCGGCAGGAATGGCGATCAAAAGCGTCAGGCGCAGCGCCGACAGAACGATATTTTTCGCTTCTGCCGTCCCCTCTTGACTACGGGCACCCATGGCCGCAGACAGGGCGGGTACGGTGGGAAGCGCTACAGATGTCGTAAGGGTCGGGAGCATATGAAACAAGGGTAAGACCAACGTAGAGTAACAGCCATAAAGCGCATTGGCGGTGCTTTCACTCATGCCGATGCTTTGCAAGCGGCGCAGGATCAACGCAAGATCCACCACCTTTGTCACACTCATGACAGCCGCGCCCAAGGTCACGGGCAGAGCGGTCGCAAGAAGGCGGATCAGTGTATCCGCATCCGCGCTCCGATTCCGAGGAAGACAGCTCGACGGTTGACGGCGATCCAACAGGATTTTTTGTACCCATAAGTAGAGAACCGAAATGGCCGTTCCCACCGTCAAGCCAAGCACAGCATACGCCGCAGTTTCGGGAAGATCACAGCCCCTCCGCTTGGCCATTGCCGCAAAGGTCAACCCCAAGATCAGCTTTCCCAGAGCCTCGATGACCTGGGAAATGGCGGTGGGAGTCATGGAGCGTTTCCCCTGAAAATACCCCCGAAAGGCTGAGGAGAGGCATATGAGCAGGACCGTGGGCGAAATCATACGCATTCCTGCGGATGCCCCGCTGTTTTTGAACATGGCCGCCAAGGCATCCGAAAAGCCGTATAAGAGCAGCATCCCCGATGCCCCCAATATCACAAAGGCACCGAGAGACACACGAAAAATGCGTCGCACTTCCCCACCGTTCGTCGCCCGGCTTTCAGAGGCCGAGATCAGCACTGACATGGCAACGGGAAGACCCGCAGTCGCGATCACGCAAAACAGCGCGTACAGCTCATAAGCGGTATTGAAATACCCCATTCCCTCGGTGCCGAGATACGACAGCATGGGGATGCGATACAAAAGTCCGATGACCTTGACGACAAGCGCCGAAGCCGTCAAAATACTGACACCGCCAAGGAAGCCCTTGGCGGTTTTGTTTTTCGGTTGCATGGAGACACCACCCTTCTCCCCGATGGGGGACAAGGCATTATATGATGTCAGACCATGATAAATTCGTGATAGAGGGAGTTCTCCGAGAGGTAGGAATGAGAAATGCCCTGCACACCCGACAGCTTGCAAAGAAGCGTGTCAGCAATATGCGCATCCTCACCCTGCACGGGGTGCTCTGTAAAAATACGCTCCATGTGCGGCTTCAGCATATGGATCTCAAAGGGCATGGTGGAATCCAGAATCAGATCGCATTTGTCCATCTCGGGGAAAATGGAATTTTCTTCGTTTTCCCTGACACTATGCCAGAGACGAAGGACAAACTCGGGAGCCGCACCGCGCTTGGCCTCGTCGCGGACAAGTCGGCGCATGAGTCGGATCTCGTTGGGCTCGAAGGTCACGTCTCCCACCGTGATGGCGGAACGGACACACATGAAAATACTGCGATCGGGCGCTCCGTCCAGCATATCCACGACCTTGGGATACACGGCCTGGATCCCTTCGAATAAAAACACAGGTGCTTTACCTCGGGTCGTATCCAAGAGGACAGGGCCTTCTCTGAGTCCCGTTTTGAAATTGAATCTCGGCATTCCCGCCTGCCCCTTGCGCATAAGATCCTGTACGCAAATATGCAAGAGGTCAAGATCCAGCGCATCCACCGAATCGTAATCCAGCTTGCCGCCGTTTTCCTGCGCCATGGCGAACAAGGTGTTTCGGTCGTAGAAGAAATCGTCGAGAGAAACGGAATATACGTCCCTGCCTGCCGCATCCAAAGCATCCGTCAGCTTTTTGGCGCAGGTCGTTTTTCCCGCACAGGAAGGCCCCGACAGGCGAAGGATCTTGACCCCCTCGCTGATACAGGCGTGACTGACAGCCAAGGCGGCCTCGGTCAGACGGCGATCAAAATCCCGCTCGCTGATGCGCACCAGCTCGGCAGCCTTTTCTTGGCTTTTGAAGGACGCGGGGATGCTGATATTTCTCATAGGTATCATGGATTTTCTCCTTTACAGGCAGCTGTCCGCATCATTCATCCAGCAGTTGACGGCTCGTGTAGAACGCTTCAATGTGCTGGATCTTGGCGGTCATGGCCTCTGCCCCGACAGTATCCAGATACTCGTATGGATACTTAGGGTTGAAGAGGCGGTCAATGAAACGGGGAGAGCCGTCCACGGGGGCATAATCCACGAGCTTGGTCACAGCACCCGCACCTGCAGCGAAGATGGAATGGACTTCTTCCATCATGTAAATGTTGTAAAGTCCCTCACAGCCGGGGAGCGCAAAGCCCACGTTTTCAAAGTTGCCGACGGTGTTTTTCTGTCTGTACATATAGTACGGCAAATACCCGTTATGTATACACTGGATCTGGGAATAGTCCACGCATTTGCCCGTGTCCCCACCGCGCATGGAATACACGTCGGAGCCTGATTGACGCAGCTCGGAGGATTTCTTGACGCAGAAGGTATGCACCGTGATGTTTTCGGGGCGAAGATTCAAAATCCCGTCAAAGGAGGCCGAAAACGTCTTGAAATTATCCCCCGGCAGACCTGCTATGAGGTCGGTATTGATGACGGGAATTCCCGATGCACGGGCGATCTCATAGGCCTTGTAGAACATTTCGGTATTGTGCGCACGTCCAATATTGCAAAGCACGTCATCACAGAGAGTCTGGGGATTGACGCTGATGCGTCCTACGCCGTATTCCTTTGCTACAGCAAGCTTTTCCGCTGTGATGGTATCGGGTCTGCCCGCCTCCAGCGTATACTCCTCCAGACGGGTCACGTCGGTGAGAGAAGCAATGGTAGACAAAAGGTGCCGAAGCTGGGCTTCATCCAGAATGGTCGGTGTACCGCCGCCGATATAGATCGTGCGGAGATTCAGCCCCAGCCGTGCAATGCAGGCAAACATCTCTCTGAGATCTTCCTCCAGTCGGACAAGATAATCCGGGATGAGCGACAAAAGCCGCTTGGAGGTATAGGAAACAAAAGAGCAATACGAGCATCTTGTGGGACAGAACGGAATGGACACGTATACCGAACAATCCTTTCGTCCGGGCGTACCGATGAGACGCGCTTCATTGAGGGCAACGTCGGTCGCAAGCGCCGCTTTTTTGGGAATGACGAAATAATCCTTTGTAAGCTCCTTTTTGACACGGGTCTTGCTCATGCCCTTCTGCAAAAGCTCGGTGGCTACCTTGGAGGGGCGCACACCTGTAAGCATACCCCAAGAAGAGCGATATCCCATGACCTGCTCGCAAACGGTGGTCACAGCATCGCCCACAGCGATCTTTTCAATGCGCTCCTTGGTATAGCCCTCACGGTAATCATAATGGCGCTCAGCTTCGGCCGTTTCGCCGCGGTAGGAGAACTTTGCCGTCGTGTCCACACCCTCGGCAGATTTGGTCATGGAAACCCAAAGCTGGGGCGTATCCTCTGTAAGCTCTTCATCGGCAGAAAATTTCGTACCCGGAAAGAAGATCATGCAGAGTGTCTGCACGTAGTATTTATTTACGGAGCCGTCTATATATAGTTTCATAATTTACTCCACGTCCTGAAATTTTGAGATGACTTAGAGATATTTCGATGTAAAAGGAGGTTTTCGGGCATCACGCCTGTTTTTTGGGGGCTTTCAGAACCTCGCTGTCCATGCAGATGGTCACAGGGCCGTCGTTGACAAGCTCGACAGCCATATGCGCACCAAACACGCCCTTTTCCACAAGGGACACCTGCTCCGATGCCTTTTTGACAAAGAGCTCATACAAACGCTCTGCCTCCGCAGGCGCGGCCGCCCCCAAAAAGTCCGGGCGGTTGCCTTGACGGTAATTCGCCATCAGGGTAAACTGAGAAATGACCAGAAGTCCGCCATCCACGTCTATGACCGAGCGGTTCATCTTACCGTTTTCGTCCTCAAAAATACGGAGCTTGAGGATCTTTTGGAGCATTTTATCCAGATCCTCCTCCGTGTCCCCCTGAGCAACGCCCAAAAGGATCATATATCCGTGGCCGATCTTGCCGACCACCTCGCCGTCCACCGACACCTGTGCGCGGCTGACACGTTGAATGACTGCTTTCATGTTGTGTATCCTTTATTTAGAGGTTCCCTGATATTTGACAGTTCTGCGAAAGCATCATCTCGCAGATTTTTGGGATTTACGAAAATCCTCTCACCACGTCAATGATATTATGCAGGGAGCGGAGTCTCGATACGATGGAATTATAGTGTTCCACGTTCTTGCATCCGATCTTCATGTTGATGATGGCACGGCCGCCGCTGGCCTTCTGGGAATTGATCTGCAGAATGGACACCTTCATTTCCACAAGGGTATTGGCGATATCTGCCAAAGCGCCCACCTCGTCCAGAACGTGCACCTGAAGCAAAGCCTCGTACACACTCTTGACAGGCGTGATGCCTTCGGGTTCGTCCCACCATGCATTGACCCAGCGGTCTTTGAGGTCAGGATTGCTCTGCCCCTGGGTTACGTTGGGACAATCCTTCTGGTGGATGGAAATACCGTAGCCCTTAGTGATAAAGCCCACCACGTCGTCGCCCGGCAAGGGATTACAGCACTTGGCAAACTTGACGGCGCAACCGTCGGCACCATCCACAATGATACCGCTGTTGGAGCGCAGATGTCTGGGACGGGTAGCGGTGACAACGTCTGCCGCTGTCGTGATCTGAGGCGTTGCCTGCGCCTCGGGCTGCTCCTCCTGACGGAAGGCCTCCAGCTCATCCTTGAACTTGGGCAGGATCTTGGACACGGTGATCTCACCGTAACCAATGGCATTGAAGAGATCCTCCGCGGTATTGAAGCCATTCTTTTTGGCCACGTTGGCCACCATCTCCAAACGGCGGGTCTCGGAAGAACGGGGGGCTTGCTTTTTGAGCTCGGCATCCAAAGCGCCCTTACCCATGATGATATTATCGGCACGCTTTTCCCGCTTGAACCATTGACGGATCTTATTTCTCGCTTCGCCCGTTCGGACGATACTCAGCCAATCGCGGCTGGGTCCCTTGGCGGAGGCAGATGTCAGGATCTCCACGATCTCGCCGTTTTCCAACACGCGGTCAATGGGAACGATCATACCGTTGATCTTAGCACCGATCATCTTATTACCCACCTCGGAGTGCACCGAATACGCAAAGTCAATGACGGTAGCGCCCTGCGGCAAAGCGCGGACGTCGCCCTTGGGGGTAAAGACGAACACCTCGTCATGGAAAATATCGATCTTGAGGGCGCTCATGAACTCCTCGGGATCGCGGGTACCGTCTTCTGTTTCGATCAGACGGGCGATCCATTCCAGCTTCTTGTCCATGTCCTCCTTGGAGGTCGCACCCGACTTATACTTCCAATGCGCGGCGATACCGTATTCCGCGATATGGTGCATTTCCCAAGTACGGATCTGTACCTCAAAGGGGATACCGTCGCGGCCGATGACCGTGGTGTGCAGAGAGCGGTACATATTGGGCTTCGGAGTGGAGATATAGTCCTTGAAGCGTCCGGGGATGGAGTTGAACATCTCGTGGATGATACCCAACACGGCGTAGCACTCCAGCTCGGTATCCACAATGATACGGAGCGCATAGAAGTCGTAGATCTCATCAAAGCTCTTGTTCTGGTTGAACATCTTACGGTACATACTGTAAACCGTTTTGATACGTCCCTCCAGGGTAAAGCGGATGTCGTTGGCCTCCAGCTTTTCGGACACAGTGCTACGAACGTTTTCAATAAAATTGAGGCTCTGACCGTACTTACGCTCAATACCCTCCCGCACCTCGGCATATCCGATGGGATCGAGATACTGCATACCGAGATTTTCCAGCTCCTGCTTGATCTTCTGCATACCGAGGCGGTGCGCCAGGGGTGCGTAGACCTGCATGGTCTCCAGTGCGGTCACGCGGCGCTTATGGTCGGGCTTGACACCCAGCGTGCGCATATTGTGCAGTCTGTCGCAAAGCTTGATAAAGATCACGCGAACGTCCTTGGACATGGCAAGCAGCATTTTACGGAGGTTCTCAATGTGCGCCTCCTCCTTGTCGTCCACGTGCAGCGTCACGATCTTGGTCAGCCCCTCCACAAGCAGCGCCACGTCGGGGCCAAAGCGCTTGGTGATATCGCGTATACTGGTCTGCTCGCCGCAGTCCTCCACGGTATCGTGCAAGAGGGCTGCACAGATGGAATCGGTATCCAATTCCAATCCCGCCACGATCTCCGCCACCGAAATGGGATGCGTAATATAGGCCTCACCGCTGACGCGATACTGCCCTTCGTGGAGCTTGGCCGCATATTCGTATGCCGCCGTGATCTTTTCTATATCGTATTTTTTACCGGTTGCTTTCAGAATATCGAGTAGTCTCTGAATGCCTTCACCGGTTTGCTTGGTTTGTTCCATACAGCCTCCTGTCAGCATATGGGAATGGGAAAAATCTATGTCAGCCCTCGGTCACCTGTGCGCGGAGCTGCCTGTACAAGGGAGAAGCCTCCACGCTGGTCTTGGGTGCCGAGAAGTCAACGTCAAATACAAAGATCCCCTGCCCGGGCGTTTCGATATGGCAAACGCCGAGCTGGTTGAGAATACAGAGAGAGAGACGCATTTTTATGTAATCCAGTTGTCCGCCGCCCGCCTTGATGCGAGTCAGAAGATCTCTGTCAAAAAAGGTTTTATAGCCCAGGCGTGCATCTCCGCGAAGTAGCGTATACACGCAGGCGATATCGTCTCTGTTGGGAATGATATTTTCGCTTGGAGAAATGGGTGCGCCCGACATAACGTCTTCAAAGCGCTCCACTTCAGAGCGGCAGGTGTTGGCATAGGCCTCGGAGAGTTTTGCATCCTGCAAAATCATCTGGAGACTGCGCACACCCTGATATTCGTTGATACTGAGCTGGAATAAAACGTCCGCACGGTCACCGACCATAACAGGCAGACGGGTAACGGGAGTACCGAACCACACAGCCTGCATCATCAGACCGTCCGCGTACAGCACGAGCTTCGTGTGCTTGCCGTTGCCCAAAGGGATAACCTTTTGCACCGTCACGTCCCGCATCACAAAGAGAGGCGTGGGGTTGGATACACCGTAAGGCTCCATGAGATTCAGCTCCTCGGCAAGCGTCATGGTCATATCCTGCATCTTGACCTCGCAGTCTGCCTCATACCGTACAGCAGTCATTTCATCGGTCAGATAGCGGGTCGCGTAGGCATTGATCTTTTCACGGAAGGCCTGCACGTTACCGCGGCGCAAGGTCAGTCCCGCGGCCAACTCGTGACCGCCGAAGCGCACAAGCAATTCCTTGGAGTCAGCCAGCGCCTCGACCAGGTTGAGTCCCTTGACGCTTCGTCCCGAGCCTTTTCCTATGTCGTCATCCGAGGGCGTATCACCGACCGAGCCGTCATAGGAGATGAGGATGGACGGGAGTCCGTATTTCTCGGTCACACGGGAAGCGACGATCCCCACGATACCCTGCATCCAAGCGTCGTCCTCCAAAACAAGGATTCTCGAGGGAGTCTCTTCGGAAGTCAACTGTGCCTCGATCGTGCGGTAGGCCTGCTCGGCGATACGGTTTTCTTCGGTCTGCCTCTGAAGGTTAATGTTACAAAGCTCCTCTGCCATGCGGTCTGCCTTGGTCCTGGAGGAAGCCAGCAAGAGATCCACCGCCTTCATCGCGTGAGAAATACGGCCTGCCGCATTGATGCGGGGAGCGATGCCGTAGCCCACCAGACTTGCGTTGACCTTTCGGCGGGGCTTTTGCGCCGCACCTGCCGCAGGGCGGATCGTACCGTTCCCCGAAATCGCATCCAAAAGCGCCGCAAGACCCGGGCGTTTGGTATGCTCGATCAGGGAAAGTCCTTTAGATACGATGAATCTGTTTTCATCGCACAGGGGCATCACGTCGGCCACCGTACCAATGGCCACGAGATCCAGATAATCCTCCATTACAGCCGAAAGCGCGTCCTCGGAGGAGCGTCCCGATCTCGTCATTTCGCAGGCACAGATCAGCTTGAACACCACACCGACCCCCGCCAGCTCCTTGAAGGGATAGCCGCAATCGGGACGATGGGGATTGATGATCGCCGAACAGGATGGGATCTCCGCATGGCACTCATGGTGATCCGTCACCACGGTATCCATGCCGAGCTCGGCGGCATACGCGATCTCCTGGTTTGCGGTAATGCCCGTGTCCACGGTGACGATGAGCTTGATACCCTCTTCAGCCAGCTTGGAAACGGCGGCCACCGACATACCGTAGCCTTCCTTGGTTCTGCTGGGGATATAGCTGATCACATTGGCTCCAAGGCTTTCCAGATAGAGCTGAAGGGATGTCACAGAGGTTACGCCGTCCACGTCATAGTCGCCGTAGATGGCGATTTTCTCGCGGTTCTCCACCGCCTGTAAAATACGCATGACCGCCTTGAGCATATCCTGCATAAGAAACGGGTCGTGCCATGCGTTTGCGTCACAGGCCATAAAGCGGCGCGCCGCTTCGGAGGTCGTGTAACCGCGATTGCAAAGCAGACAAGCGGTTACGGGAGATATATGCAACTCGGCACTGAGGCGGGCAATATCGGCATCGTTTTCTACACCCTGTGAAGCATAGCGCAACGACCATATTCGTCCGCGATCCTTGCCTTGTGTAATTTCTTTCATAGGGAATCCGGTTTTCCTTTCATATCTTCGTCACAATCAAATCAAGTCATTGTTCGTCATGTTTTTTTAAGCATTTTCCGTCAATCGGGCATCTTATACTTCGCAATCACAGCCTCCGCGATTCTGAGGCCGTCGGCAGCGGCACTGGTAATGCCGCCCGCATATCCCGCGCCCTCACCGCAGGGGTAAATACCGGGGTGCCCCAGCGCACAGTAGTCCTCACCGCGGAGGATCCGCACGGGAGCAGAGGTTCTGGTCTCAGCACCCGACAGCACGGCCTCGGGCATGGCAAAGCCGTGAAGCTTTTTGTCAAAGGCGCGAAGACCCTCGTCCAAAGACGTAATCACGTAAGGAGGCAGCACACAAGCAAGGGATGCCACACGGTAGTGGTCACCTCCACGGTAGGAGGGTCTGACACGGCCGGGTTCTTTCAGCTGATGCTCGGAAGCACCGCCGAGAAAATCTCCCACCGTCATCACGGGAACGTCGTATTGCTTTCCCCCGGCCACAAATGCGGCCTTCTCAATGTTGCGCTGGAATTCGATCGCCCCCAAAACGTCGCTTCCGTCCACGGGCTCGTAGTCCTCGGGGAACACAGAAACAGCCACAGCGGAGTTGGAGTTTTCCATATCCCTGGCGCGATGGCTCATGCCGTTGACCACAACGGTATCCTCTTCCGAGGCCGCCGCAACGACTTCACCGCCGGGACACATACAGAAAGTATACACGCCGCGCACACCTTTGGTGTGGGATAAATGGTATTCGGCAGCTCCCAGATCGGGATGCCCCGCCATATCACCGTACAGCATTTTGTCCATATCCCTGCGCAGATGCTCAATGCGCACACCCACAGACATGGGCTTGGGAATCAAGGTATAGCCGTCCTTCAAAAGCATCGCGTAGGTATCTCTTGCGCTGTGACCGGGGGCCAATACCACGACCCCGCAAGGGAATTCCCCTCGCGTTGTCAGAGCCGCAAAGCTTCCGTCGGGCAAGCGCTTGATTCCATCCAGACGGCAACGGAACAAGACCTCGCCCCCCATCGCGGTAATGGCATCCAGCAAATTCGAAACCACCAGGCGGAGTACGTCGGTACCCACGTGGGGCTTGGCGTTGAGGGTCACGTCCTCGGGTGCGCCCATGTCCCGCAGAGTCTCCAAGACGAAAGCGCATCTGGGATCATTGATACGTGTAAGCAGCTTACCGTCCGAGAAGGTGCCCGCACCGCCCGCACCGAATTGGATATTGGACTCGGTATCCAAAATTCCCATCTGAACAAAGCGGTCTACAGCGGCTACTCGGTCAGTCACGTTATCGCCTCTGTCAATGAGCAGAGGGCGATAGCCCTCCTTGGCCAGAAGATAGGCGCAGAAAAGTCCCGCAGGGCCTGTTCCCACCACCAAAGGGCGGTGAAGAAGAGGCTCACTTCCCTTCTCAAGGGACAGGGAAAGGGGCACGTGGGGCTTGATGCCCGCGCGCTGTAATGCAGACTCCGACAAGGGCCTTTCTCCGGGCTTGACGCAACACAAAACAGAGTATACCAAACGGATATCCTCTTTTTTTCGCGCATCCACGGATTTTTTATAAAGTCGAAAATGAAGCGATCCGGTATGAAATCCGGAACGCTTCATTTTTTGTTCAGCTTTGTATAAGACATCCGAAAGTGACGTCCCCACGGGCACAGAGATCCCCTCGATCACAGCCTCGCGGATCCCGATCTTTTCGGAACGTTGCTTTTCGGCAGAGGAACCGTTATATTTCACCGTAACCTCCCTCATATACAGAGACGGTCGAAGCCTGCGTACCCGCAGGTGCTTGATCCGTATCTTCGGGTGCAGAGGCAAGGTGACTGCCTGTCACATACAGCCAAACGAGAAAAGCACACAGAAAAGAGAGCAGGAGCACCCAAAAATTCGGTTTGAAACGAACCTTTTGTACTTCAACCTTTCTTTTTCTGATCTTTGCGAGTCTGAAACGAGCCATGGCTGATCCTTTCTTTGCTTACAGCGACCGTCCTTGCGGACTGATCTGCGGTCAATCTTTCTGAGTATTCTCCGACGATGCAGTATCACCGACTACATCTTTCTCTCTGGTGACAGGGCGGCGTGCCTTAAGGGTGACCTTCCCGTCCCCGCGACCTTTCATGCGCTTGGACTGTCGCATTGCCTGCTTGCGCTCCTTGGACGCCTTGCGCTTCTCCATACGGTTAATCTCTTCCAGACTGACGTCGGTCAGCATATGGAACAGATCCTGTCTGAGGTTATTTCGGATGACCTTCACGCTTTCCTCCGCGCGAAGATCGGATACGTTTTTGTTGTAATCCAGCTTGATAACACCGCAATTGGCCACCGAAATACGGTGTCTCTCCTCTGAGACCACCACGACCACGCAGTCGTTGCAATATTCCGTGATACCCACAGCGGCTCTGTGACGTGTGCCAAGCCCTTGCAGATCCTCCTCGTTGGTCGTCAACGGGAGCTTACAGCCCGCCGCCGCGATGCGGTTGTTACTGATGATGACTGCACCGTCGTGGAGCGGGGAGCGATTGATAAAAATGTTTCTGAGCAACGGGACCGTAACCGAAGCATCCAACGGATGACCCTTGCCGATGTATTCACCCAGCTTGGTGGTTCGCTCGATAACGATCAGCGCACCGTCGGAATCCTCCTGCGCGATGGCAATCGCGGCATCCACCACGGCGTTAATGGTATTTGTTACTTCGGACTGCTCCTTCTCGCCCATGACACGGAAGCCAAAGGGGGTCGAGCCGATTCTTTCCAAGAGATCGCGCAGCTCGGGCTGGAAAATGATCACGACAATGATAATGCCCACAGACAGTACCGCGGAAATGATCTGATGGAAGACCTCCATGTGCAATAGATCACACAGAACATATGTCAAAACAACAATGACAGCACCGATGGCCAGCTTAGCCGCACGGCGTCCCTTGACGAAGGAATATGCACCGTAAAAAAGAGCGGTCAGCATGAGTATATCCAAAAAATCGGCGGGGAAACTGAATTGACTGATGGGATCCATTATGTATTGTTCCCACAGCCCTTGCAGCACTTCGGCAAAACTCACAGCACATCCTCCTCCATTCTGATTACAGCAAATCTATAATATAGGTATTATATCATATATATATCAATTTTACAAACCCTTAGCCGCATAATTCAAAAAAAATTAACTTCTTTATGACAAATATTTCCCGTTTTTTTCATGGCTTCAACAAAAAAGGATGGGCAAGCCCATCCTTTTCTGTATAGGTTCCGTATCAGAACAGTGTTGCGGGGACGAAGAAGTAGACCACAAAGAGCAACGTCACAATGATCGCCACAACAGACACGTTAAAGCGAGGCTTCTCGGTCTTCTTGACGGAAGCAACCAGCAGCTCGATGAAGTAGGTAACGATGGAGAGCAGGGTGTAGGAGATCAGACCGACACCGATACCCTTGGTGATGGAGTAAGAAAGAACCATGACAGAGATGGTCAGGAATGCAGAGGTTGCATTGATGGCCGTGCTGAAATCGACGCTCTTGATGTTGTTCTTCATCATGAGCACGCCCACGTAGATGAGCGCTGCGGCAGTTGCAGCCGAGGGGATCACAGCGAAGAGAGGCATGGCAAACGTAGCAAGAGCGAACAGAATGGCGGTGGTCAACGCCGTAAGACCCGTTCTACCGCCTGCGGAAACGCCGGCACCCGACTCAACGAAGGTCGTAACGGTAGAAGTACCCAGCATGGCACCGCTACAGGTAGCGACCGCGTCGGAAATCATGATCTTGCCGTAGTTATGAGGCTTATTGTTCTCGTCCGAGAGAATTCTGTTACCGCCGCAGCAGCCGACAATGGTACCCATGGTATCAAACATATCGATCATGCAAAGCGTAATGACGATCATGATAATGGCGAACACGGAAACGCCTGCGGGGATCAGTCCGTCTCCCGTAAATACGTTGATAAAGGAGCCGAATACGGTATTTTCACCGGCAAAGAAGTTGCTGTAATTCTCCCAGAATTTCCAGGAAATGCCGGGGGTATTGCCGCTCAGCACAGACAGGTCGGTAACACCCATGGGAATACCCACGAGGGTAGCACCCAGAATACCGAAGATCACAGAGCCCTTGACCTTGAGCTTATCCAAAATTGCGATCAAAAACAGGCCGATCAGCGCGACGGCAGCAGTTCTTGCAGGAGAGATCATGACAACGTTTCCTGCCTCGTCCAAAACGTTTTTCCACGTTGTGAAGTCTGTCAAAGCGACCTGCGTATAGGGGTCAGCAACGATGATTTTAGCATTTTGGAAGCCGATGTATGCAATAAACAGGCCGATACCCACAGAAATCGCGCTTCTGACAGATACGGGCATTCCGTCAAACACAAGCTCGCGGAAGGTCTTACCCTTGATCTTGATGACAGAAAGAGCGAGGAACACCAGACCCGAGATCAACACAAGGAAGAACGCTTGTCCGGGGGTGAATGCGTTGGCATATCCTGCCCAACCGCCGATCAGACCGCCCATCATAGAGTTCAAGCCCATACCGGAGGCCTGTGCGAGGGGCATTTTGGCGAGGAAGGCCATCAACAGCGTACCGATGACCGCACCCAAAGCCGTTGCGATGAAAGCGCTGGACCAATAAACATTGGCCGTGCTGCCGAAGATCTGGTTTGGGTTGACCGTCAGGATGTAGGCCATTGAGAGGAATGTTACGACACCTGCAACGAGCTCGGTTCGCACGGTCGTTTGCTTCGTGGCGTCGTAGCCAACTGATTTGAGAAACTTGTTCATAGAAAACCTCCTGCTTTTTTATTGCACACAATGGGTTACATTGCAGCTAACGTCATGAATAGAATCGTCGCGAGGATATATTTGCTCCCTCTTGACGGAAGCAACAGCAAAACCCCGACGGATATACGTCGGGGATATGTCGGCTTTTACAGTTCTTCGGCCATGTTCTGGATCAAGCTGATGTTCAGATTGCCGTTTCTTTCGCGCAGCTCGTCAATGAACTGCTTTTCCTCTGCCTTATTCTTCATGACCACACGGAAATCCAGCTCCAGAAGGGTGCCGTAGTCTGTGGTCTTGATACGGTTGAGGTGGTAATATTTGCAATATTTTTTGAGAATGGGATCAAACACGTCGGTATAGTCCAGGCTCTCGGGAATGAGAATACGCAGGCGCTTGCCGCGACCGCCAGAGCGATCCAGACCGATGACGGACATGATGATGATAAACGCAAGGATCAGCCCCAGCGCAATAGCACCGAAGCCAATGAAGCCCACGCCGCAGGCCATACCGGATGCGATGGAAAGGTAGAAATAAATGATATCGCGGGGATCCTCCACGGTGTTTCTGAAACGGATAAGTGCCAGACCGCCGCCGATGGAAATCGCACGGGCGATGTTACTGCCGATACAGATGACGATGATGGAAACAATGGGACCGAGCAGGAGCATGGTAAACATCACCGAAGGTCTCCAGCCGGAGCGACGGTGGGTAAATATATACACCAGCATGATGACAAGTGCGGAAGCGATGGCACATCCCATGAGTGTCAAGGCGCGACCCAACGTAATGGTCGTAATATCAATGGTTTGCAAAATGTGATTCATAATTACAGTTCCCTTTATGGGCTCCTTTGTATGTTGATGAATAGCAGCTCAATGGATGAGACGCAGATAATGCGCTTCATCGCTCTGCTCGTCACAGGCCTTGGCATATGTATACAGCTTGAAATCCGTTCCACACTTGGAAAACGTATGGAAGGACAGGCCGAAATCGCTCATGACACGGCAAAACCAAAGAGGCACCGCACCCGCGAATTTAACCTCCAGTACGATTTTCCCGGGCGATAGAACGGGCTCTCCGTAGCGTCCGAGGGTCAGGTCGAGATCATAGCGGCGGGTCAGAATATCGCTGTCCAGCGTCACACGGAAGGAGGGGTCGTCTTTAGCGAAGAAGGCGCGACGCAGATAGCTGACGTAGATCCGAGGCTCTACCGTTTCGTGCGAACGGTAGTAGTCGATCTCCCTGAGCACCTGTTCGTCAATATAGGACAAGCCCTCGGGGTGGATCCCCGTGTTCAGGTAGTGCTGCGCATCCCGAAGGGTAAGCTTGGTGCGCCGTTTGGTTCCCACACCGTACAGCTTCTTTTTGAGCTCCAAAAACACCTTGGTATCGGGTGTTGGGACACCGTAGCTGCGGAGACGGAGCTTTTCTTTATATTTCGGCAGGGTCACCGAGGTGCGAATGACGTTGTCGTTGACGTCGTCGAAATACAGATTGCTGATCATATACGGCTCGCCGTTCAGATTGTGGGAGTCGTATTCCATACGGGTTAGAATGCGGTCAAGGAAGGCGGGAACGTCGGATTCTTGCATGGTGGTTTTTTTCTCCATGCGTTTGAAGGTATTCACGGCCTGCCATCACCTCCTCGCGAACCGAACGAGCATTCCGGAAATTATAAACATTATAAACGATATATGTGACTAAGATGTGAACTTGCACAAAATTCGTGTTGAGTTTACAATTTTTTTACATGATGACAAACGAAACCTTCCGCACCACATATTACACGGTCTAAATGCGGGACAGAACACAGAAACTAACCGCGGATCACATTTTTTTGCCGAAAGGAAGCCTTTTATGAATCACAACATTTCAAAACGCAGAAGCGTTTTTTCAGCCCTCCTATGCACGCTTTTAGCGTTGTGCTTGTTCTGCTCGGGAGTCAGTGCCGAAGCCTCCGATGCGATCGGTTGGTACTGTACCCGCGCCAAGGATCATCGCCAGCCCCGCGCCGATGCCGTGCTCTCCTCGGTGGAAAAGCACGGTGGCTATTATATCGACCACACGCACGCCGAGCCGGATGCCGACGACAAGGTCGTGTACCTGACCTTCGACGCGGGATACGAAAACGGCAACGTTAAAAAAATTCTGGACACGTTAAAGCAAGAGAACGTCCCCGGCGCATTTTTCATTTTAGGCCATCTTCCCGAGGCGCATCCCGAGTTGGTACGTCGCATGGCCGATGAGGGGCATCTCGTTTGCAACCACACCTACACCCATAAGGATATGACGGGAAAGAGCGTCGGCCTTCTGGAGGGCGAGCTTTTCCGTCTGGAAACCGCTTGTAAGGAGCTGTGCGGCGTGGAGGTCGCCAAATATTTCCGTCCGCCCGAGGGAAAATTTGATACTGCCATGCTGGAGGAAGCACAGCGTTTGGGGTACAAAACCGTTTTCTGGAGCTTTGCCTACGCGGATTGGGACAACCAAAAGCAGCCTGACATCGAGGCGGCCAAGAAAAAAGTACTGGACAATATCCACAACGGCGCGGTGATCCTGTTACACCCCACATCGGCGACCAACGCCGCGATCCTGCCCGATATCATTGCAAGCCTGAAAGCCCAAGGCTACCGCTTTGGTACGCTGCACGAACTGACAAAGGGGTGATCTTCCGTGAAACAAACACCCGTGCAGGCCATCCTCTGCGCGTTTCTCTCGCTTTCGATCTGCTTTTCCCCAAAAAGCATACCACTTGACCAAGGGATCCCCTCGCTTTCGCAGAGCGTGGGAGGCTCTGCCGTCTCGGAAGCATCAGAGCACGACAGCGACCGTGATATCGTGTTTTACAGAAAAGCCAACGACAACATGGAGATCGCCCTGACCTTCGACGACGGACCGCACCCTTATTATACCCCCATCATTCTGAAAATTTTAGAGGAATACGGCATCAAGGCCACCTTTTTCATGATCGGAGAAAACGTCACCTACTACCCTGCCGCGGCCGAGGCCGTCCTCAAGGCGGGACACGAGATCGGCAATCATACCAACCACCACAAGGGAATGAAAAGCCTCACCGATCACGAGATCCGCAAGGAGATCTCGGATTGTGAGGACGTGATTTATTCGTTGGCCGATTACAGACCCACCCTGATCCGTCCTCCCGAGGGCGCCATGAACGATCAGGTGCGCCGCGTGGTCGGAGCGCTCAACTACCGCATCATTCTATGGGACGTGGACACCCATGACTGGGCGCACACGCCGCCCGCCGAGATCACGCGCCACGTCCTGAAGGAGATCGACGCGGGGGACATCATTCTCATGCATGATTTTATCGGGCACAACAGCCCCACCCCCGAAGCACTCCGTATGCTCATCCCCGCCCTTTTGGAGAGAGGGTATAAATTCGTAACAGTCGGTGAGCTTTTGGACGAAACGTAAAAAAGATACAAGATACAAAGATACGAGATACCAAGCCGAAACCGCATGATGACCAAAAAAGATCACCTTTCCTATCTCGTATCTTGTATCTCGTATCTCGTATCTTTACTTAAGTATTCCCTTCTCCCAAAGCATCTCTCCCAACACCTCGGCGGCCAAGGCCACCAGCTCGGGGCAGGGGCGTTTTTGATAATACTCAGTCGTGCGAGCCTCAGCCTCGCCTCCCTTTTCTCCCGAAAGGCCTGCGTTTTTGAGGATCTCACGGCAGACGATGGAGCCGCCCCGACTGCGCTCGGTGAAGCGGCGGGCCAGCTCGCGGATGTCGGCGTAGTGGCGGCTCTTGCCTTCCTTATCGGCGGGGTCGTCGTAGCCGCAGACAAGGCCCAGGACGGCAAAGGCACCCGTGACACCACCACAGACCTCGCGGAGTCGTCCCATGCCGCCGCCGAAGGAGGAGCCGAGCTTGGCGAGGGTGGTCTCGTCCAGACCCGTGAGGTCGGCGTAGGCGAGAAGGACGGATTGGGCGCATCCGTAACCCCTCATGAAGTTAGCGCGGGCGAGGGCGGCGCGGGCGGAGATCAGGAGCTGTGTGGGGATCTCACCGGATTGTAACAGCTCCAGCACAAAGGTTTCACGAGGGACCCAATGGTAATCGGTGTCCGCCAAAGCCCGATTCATGGCCAGAGCCTCCTCCAAAGTAACCGATACGGGGGCTACGCCCTCGTTTTTCTCATTCTCAGTAGGGGTGGGGTCGGCTACCCTTGTACCGCGGCAAAGGTAGAAATAGTTGATCAGGTGCATCTCGTTCGCGCCGAAAAAGCCGTTGTGGAGGATTTGATCCACGCGGCCGAAGGGTTTAATCGAGGCGGGATCAACGGCATAGCCTGTTTCCTCCATCACCTCACGGATCAAAGCGTCAATGTGATCCTCGCCCTCCTCGATACCTCCACCGGGGAAACAGCAGTCCCCGTATTTGGATGATGTGACCATGTGCAGGGTGCCGTCGGGATCCATGAGGATGCCGCGGACACTTTCACGGCGGACGATTTTCATGGTTGGGTCGGGGGTACCGAAAATTTTCAGTAGTTTCAAGGCACTTTCTCCTGTGTTCATTAAAATTGACTCTGTGCATATCGCACGGCAACGACGTGTACTTCTTTCTTATCCTTCAAAACACGGTACACAATCACATAGTTCTTCGCGAAAAGCTGTCGATACCCTTGGTCAGCATACGCACCGATCCTGCGCACCGAGCCCCGTTCGGGAAAGGATTCCAGACTGAAGATAGCCTCCTCGATGGACTCGATCAACCGCTCGGCTACCAACGGCTCGGACAGCTGTTCGGCTATATAGACATAGATACCGTCCAGATCGCGGTACGCGCGAGTATAGAGTCTGACTGTGTATTTATCCAAAATGCTTTCTCCTCAAACTAGTCAATGCTTCCCTTGCGTCCAACAACTCGCCCGTTCTCGCATATTCCTCCTCCGCTTCGGAGATCGCGCGGTCGAGCTTGTTGGATTCGATCAACTCCTCATAGGCTTCAATGCTCATAACGACAAGATCGCCGTATCCGTTTTTCGTAATGAAAAGCGGTTCTTTTTTTGCGTGGCATATTTCGGAAATTTCGGTGGTATTGCGTAAATCGGTGATAGGTCTGATTTGTGGCATGGCAAAGCCTCCTTTCTTGTATATTATTATAGCATAATTCTGTGCATTTTGCAAGAGGTTATCCGATATTTATGAAAAAAACTTGGGGTGTCGGAGACTCCGGCACCCCACTTGATATACGCGATTATCTTCTCTTCTCCGCAATCTCCATCATGATCTCGCTGATGAACTGATCCACGGGCATGACACCCTTTTCGCCATCCTTGCGGGAGCGGACGGCCACGGCGTTCTGCTCGATCTCCTTACCGCCGACGACCAGCATGTAAGGCACCTTCTCCTGCTGAGCGGCGCGGATCTTGTAGCCCACGGTGTTGTTGGACTTATCCACCTCTACCCGCATACCCATCTGGGTCATGCGGTCGGCGATCTTCTGGCAGTATTCGATCTCGTTGTCACCCATGGGCAGGAACTTGGCCTGGACGGGAGCCATCCAAGTGGGCAGTGCGCCTGCGTAACGCTCGATGAGGTAGGCCAGGGTGCGCTCGTAGCAGCCCAGGGAGGTACGGTGGATGATGTAGGGCTTCTTCAGCTGACCGTCGGAGTCCACGTACTCCATGCCGAACTTCTCGGCCAGCAGCATATCGATCTGGATGGTAACGATGGTGTCCTCCTTGCCGAAGACGTTCTTGTACTGGATGTCCAGCTTGGGGCCGTAGAAGGCGGCCTCGTCGATACCGATGGTGTACTCCACACCCAGGTTGTCCAGGATCTGACCCATGACGGTCTGGGCGTGCTCCCACTGCTCGGGGGTACCCTCGTACTTGATGCCGGCTCTTGCGGGATCCCACTGGGAGAAGCGGAAGGTGCAGTTCTCCAGCATACCCACGGTGTCGAGAACGTACTTGGCCAGCTCCAGACAGCCCTTGAACTCCTCCTCCAGCTGCTCGGGGCGGAGGATGAGGTGGCCCTCGGAGATGGTGAACTGGCGGACGCGGATCAGACCGTGCATCTCACCGCTGTCCTCGTTGCGGAACAGGGTGGAGGTCTCGCCCAGTCTCATGGGAAGGTCACGGTAGGAGCGCTTGCGGTTGAGGAAGACCTGGTACTGGAAGGGGCAGGTCATGGGACGCAGGGCAAAGCACTCCTTGGTCTCGTCGTAGGGGTCGCCCAGGATGAACATACCGTCCAGGTAGTGATCCCAGTGGCCCGAGATCTTGTACAGATCGCGCTTGGCCATGAGGGGGGTCTTGGTCAGCAGGTAACCGCGCTTCTGCTCCTCGTCCTCGATCCAGCGCTGGAGGGTCTGGATGACGCGAGAGCCCTTGGGCAGGATGATGGGCAGGCCCTGGCCGATGGATTCCACGGTGGTGAAGTACTCCAGCTCACGGCCCAGCTTGTTGTGGTCACGCTTGCGGGCCTCCTCCACAGCGGTGAGGTAGGCGTTCATCTCGTCCTTGGTGGGGTAGGCCACACCGTAGACGCGCTGGAGCATCTTGTTCTTCTGGTCGCCCTTCCAGTAAGCGCCCGTGCACTGGGTCAGCTTGAAGGCTTTTACTGCACCCGTGGAGAACAGGTGGGGACCTGCGCAGAGGTCCACGAAATCGCCCTGGCGGTAGAAGCTGATGACGGCATCCTCGGGCAGCTCCTCGATAAGCTGGACCTTGTAGGGCTCGTCACGCTCGGTCATGAAGGCGATGGCCTCCTCGCGGGGCAACTCGAATCTCTCGATCTTGTGGTTCTCCTTGACGATCTTCTTCATCTCGCCCTCCAGCGCCTTCAGCACCTCGGGGGTGAAGGCCACGTCGGAGTCGAAGTCGTAGTAGAAGCCGTTGTCGATGGCAGGGCCGATGGTGAGCTTGGTGTTTGGATAGAGGCGCTTGACGGCCTGAGCCAGGATGTGGGAGGCGGTGTGGCGGAAGACGTGCTTGCCGTCGGCGTCCTCAAAGGTGAGCAGCTCCACGTCGGCGTCGGCGTCGATGACGTGGGTCATCCCCACCAGCTTGCCGTTGACGTGAGCGGCGATGTGGGCGCGGGTGACCAGCTCGGCGGCGGCCGCGGCGTCAAAAACCGACAGGGGGGCGTCGAAGGTCAGGGATTTTTCTTTGAAATTGATGTTCATAGGTTTTACCTCCAGAAATATATGGAAATTTATTTATTTTTTAATATTTTTTCGCGGGACTTGATCTGTTGCTTATATCCTATGTGCTGTGCCGCGCAAGCAACCACACCGTACACGATCATACACACCACCATACCCAGCAGGAAATATCCCTGCGGCGTATCCACATACGGCGCATCACCGTTGCCGCCATGACAAAACAGCACGCCCAACCAAAAGCCCGCGCCGCTGATGTAAGACACAAACCGAAAAGCAAGTGCCAACATCAACTGCAAGACAAGTACGGGAGTCAAAGCTAATATCGTTGCAAACATATCCACACGCTTTTGCTTGTAGGCGATACGTCCCGAGGTCACACAAATGCTCCCCGACGAAATCAATAGGCATATCATCGACTCGATAATGCGGCAAACAAATGCATCAGGAAACAGCTTCCAAAGTAGCGATTGGAGCACTATGTCGGCTATCGTTCCGAGAAACAGGCCTAAAACAACGGCCAAAAAATATTCTCCCATCATTGGAAATATATCTTTTGTTCCGATTTTCATGCATTTCCCTTTCTGCTAATTACGCACTGATTTTTTGTCATCATAATACCACGCACGTGGATTATTGATAATATATTTTTTTGTTTCATAGAGATCGTCTTGATTCCGAATCATATGATCGAAATAACTTCGTTGCCAAAAAGATTTGTTATACGGCTCGTATATCCCTTCCTTTACACCGCGAATATATTCATTGGTTGTCATAGTCTTGAACCAATCTACGATGTCCTGTAGGGGCGACCCTATGTGGTCGCCCGTAAAAAACAGAATAGCGTGAATATGATCGTGCATAATAACATATTCATCAATTTCCGTGTTCGGAAACTTGTTTCCTATTTCAAGCAACCATTTTTCGATCATCTGATCGGGATTGTTCGGGCGACCACGCAGGGTCGCCCCTACGGAATGATCCCACACGATTTCGCCAAATAAGGGTTGTCTGTTATGAGTACATATCGTAATAAAGTAGGCTCCTTGCTTTGAGTAATCGAGTCCTTTTACTCGCATCCGTTTTCTTTGCGGATATTGAGGGTTCCCCATATTCTTGTATCCATCCTTTTCCACATTTGCTTTGAAAACTATCACGGACACCATGATTCTGTAGGGGCGACCCTATGTGGTCGCCTGCAAAAACAAACGCGAAATAGTATTGTAACATACGATAATTTTCACAAGGGTTGAACACGGGCGACCACGCAGGGTCGCCCCTACAGATACGCTATAAAACAAAACCCCCGAAGACCATCTTTCGACAGCCTCCGGGGTGCATTTTACAAAACACACGGTTCCACCCGAATATTTCACTCATGGGCGCGCAAAAAGCGCATTTGCCCTATTCAGTTGCATACAAAAGGGCGGTACCTGTCCGAGCTCTCGCGTGGGAACTTACAGCCAATCCGTTTGGAAAGGTTCCCTTCTCTATCGCTACCCCTCGGGGGCGTGTTCCTTTTGGCGGGCAGGTGCCCACGGTTGATTACTTCTTGCGGTTGTAGGCCGAACGGGGGTTCATGACCTCGCGCCAATCCAAGTCGCCGCGATCCAGCGCCATGACCAGCACCTCGGCGGTGGCAATATTGGTGGCCACGGGGATATTATACATATCGCACATACGGATGAGCTCATGCTCGGTCTCGTCGTAAGCAGCTGTGGGGCGGGTATCGCGGAAGTACAGAAGCACGTCGATCTCGTTGTAGGCGATACGGGACGCGATCTGCTGCTCGCCACCCTGCTCTCCTGCCAACAGCTTTTCGATGGTCAAGCCCGTCGCCTCGGAGATGTACTTGGCGGTAATGTTGGTCGCACAGAGGTTATGCTTGCTGAGAATTCCACAATACGCAATACAAAACTGTGTCATGAGTTCTTTTTTTAAGTCATGTGCAATGATGGCTATTTCCATTGGCATACCTCTCTTTTCATTTGGGTTCAGCTCGGAGGAGCATCGTTATTAGAAAACTACTCTCCCACTTTCGATCTATTATACCACATCATCCACCCATTTGTCAATGATTTATACAATATTTTTCAAAAAAACTTTTGATTTTTGTGAATTTCATGACTTGGCAAAGTGACAAAAAACAAGTATAATGATACTATGGTGTGTTGTTTTGTTTTTTCTCCCTCACACCTTTTTAATGAAAAATAAAGGAAGGATTCCCCCATGATTAAGGAAATGAACCAATATCTGGCCGCCCGCGATCCCGAGGTCGCCGCCGCCATCGATGCCGAGCTGAGCCGTCAGCAGAATGGACTTGAGCTCATCGCCTCCGAAAATTTAGTCTCCGAGGCCGTCATGATGGCCACGGGTAGCATTATGACCAATAAATATGCCGAGGGTTATCCTTCCAAAAGATACTACGGCGGCTGCCAGTGTGTAGACGTCGCGGAGAATCTGGCCATTGAACGCGCTTGCAAGCTGTTCGACGCCAAATTTGCCAACGTTCAGCCTCATTCCGGCTCTCAGGCCAACACCGCCGTCTATGTTGCTCTGCTCCAGGCAGGCGACACCGTCATGGGCATGAGTCTGGCTCACGGCGGCCATCTCACCCACGGCTCTCCCGTAAACCTCTCCGGTCTCTACTACAATTTCGTTTCCTACGGTGTAGAAGATGATACCCACGTCATCGACTACGACAAGCTGGAGGCACAGGCAAAAGAGGTCATGCCCAAGATGATCGTAGCGGGCGCTTCTGCATATCCCCGTGTCATTGACTTCAAGCGACTGGCCGAGATCGCGCACGGCATCGGCGCGTACCTGATGGTGGACATGGCGCACATCGCGGGTCTCGTTGCCGCAGGTGAGCATCCCTCCCCCGTGCCCTACGCCGACGTGGTGACCACCACCACCCACAAGACCCTCCGCGGCCCTCGCGGCGGTCTGATCCTTTGCAACGACGAAGAGATCGCCAAGAAGATCAACAAGGCCATTTTCCCCGGTATTCAGGGTGGTCCTTTGGAGCACGTCGTTGCGGCTAAGGCCGTTTGCTTCGGCGAGGCTCTGAAGCCCGAGTTCAAGGCTTATCAGCACCAGGTCGTGCTCAACTGCAAGGCGCTGGCCAAGGCGCTGATCGAGGAAGGCTTTGACCTCGTCTCCGGCGGCACCGACAACCACCTTGCGCTGGTTGACCTCCGTCCCATGCATATCACGGGCAAGGAAATGGAGAAGCGTCTGGACGAGGTGCACATCACCGTCAACAAGAACGCCATCCCCAATGACCCCGAGAAGCCCTTCGTAACTTCGGGTATCCGCGTGGGTACCGCCGCTGTTACCACCCGCGGCCTCGTCGAGGAGGATATGAAGGTCATCGCGCATCTGATGAAGCTGGTGGCTACCGACTTTGAAAACTCCGCTGAGGAATGCCGCGCCGCCGTGGCAGAGCTTTGCAAGAAGTATCCGCTGTATTGATTGTTTTGTTTTTTAATAAAAAAGGTGTCCGACGGACACCTTTTTTATTAAGCCAAATGGCTTCGGATTTTTTATTTGTCACAGCGAGGTGACCTGTTGTTTGCCGCAGTGCGCGGCCAATATCGCGTGACCCTTTCCGTATGGGAGGCGCATCACCCGATGGGCAGTATGCGGTAAATTGTTGTTTATTTTCCTATCAACTTTCTTTCCTCGTCGAAAGAAAGTTGCAAAGAATCGCCGCTCGGGGCAGAACCTACGGTTCTCCCCAAGACCCCAACTCCCTCGTGACGCTCGCAGTCCCCCGATACGGGAGGGGGACTGCAACAGCGTGTCATGTGTCAGCCAACGCCGATAGCCCGCCCCTGCGGCGGAGCGCCTTGGGGCTCATCAAAAAGCCGTTTGGAGACTTTCTGTTGGTCAAACGGCAATCTTCTGCGAGCCGCATCCGTGAACCCACAGTTCTGACAGCGAATGG
>JAGASP010000063.1 GCA_017621695.1 Clostridia bacterium | reverse complement strand
CCCGATCCATCAGACAGGCCATGATCTCCCGTTTATATGATCCCGCCGACGGTGGATTCTTCGACGGTTGCGGCAAGGATACCCACTCGGTGCACAAATCTCAGCACGCCACCGCCTTTTGTCTCTCCTGCGGTATTTACGGCAGCGCTTCCATGGCAGACCGCATGGCAAGCTTTCTCGCCGCGCAAGGGGAAATCCGCATGAGCGTATACGGCGCGTACTTCCTGCTCGACGGGCTATACAAAAGCGGCCACGGGAAGATCGCCAACCGCATGATGCTCTCCGAGGATGCCTCCGAAGGCGCACGGACATGGGCATATATGCTGGACACGCTGGGTGCTACCGTCACCACCGAGGCGTGGAACCGAACCAATAAGCCCAATATGACCTATTCGCATCCGTGGGGTGCGGCTCCTGCCCACATGATCGCCACGGGTATTTTCGGCATTACGCCTACCTCTCCAGGCTTTGCAACCTTTGACATTCGACCGAGCCTCCCCGAAGGTCTGACGCAGGCAACGTATACTTTGCCTACGGTGCGAGGAAAGATCACCGTCGGCTTTGATGCGGAAGCATCCGCATATCATATCACCGTTCCCTTCAACACCACGGCGACCCTGCATCTGCCCGACGGTAACGGAACGCGGAAAATTCTCCTGTCATCCGGAGAGCATACCGTTACAATTTCATAATCCACAAGCAAAAAGCCGAGCTTCGCATCATGCGAAGCTCGGCTTTTTCAGAGGTGACTTTTTATTTGCGGTTTCTTTTGAGATCCATTTGCGCCTTGTGCTTTTTTCCCACGTCCGGAGTATCAAAGCAGGTACTCCCACGCTTGATCGCACCCGAGCCGAACTTCTCCCGAATGTCATCCACCACGCGATCCAGCTTCCGTGCCTTTTCTCGCTCCTCGTCGTCAAAGAAGGAAAGCTGTGCCTCCTCCTCCCAGGATATGCCGCCGAGTGCTACGCCCAACAACCGCAAGGGAGTTCTCCGATCCCAGAGCTCGTCAAAAGCATCCTCGACAGAGGCGTAAATTTCGCTTGTGATGTCGGTAACACGGGGGAGCTTCTTCTGGTGCGACTTGTCCAAAAAAGCCTCTGAGCGCAGTGTAACTGCCACAGAGGAGGCTTTCGCGCCATCCGCTCGCAGTCTTGCGGCCACGCTGTCGGTCAGTGCCAACAAAATTCGCAAAGCGGTATCGCGATCGGTGACGTTCGCTTCGGTGGTCGTGGAATTGCTGTATCCCTTTGCCTCGCGCGGCGCCTCCGCCACGGGAGTATCGTCGATGCCATTGGCAAACCGATGCAGTCTCAGCCCCAGCTTATCCCCCATCAGGATGCGGAGCATATCTTCATCCATAGCGGCTACGTCCCCGATCGTCAAAAGGTGCATTTTCTTGAGCTTGGCAGCCGTTGCCGAGCCGACCATATACAAGGACTCCACAGGCAACGGCCAAAGCTTGTCCTTGATCTCATGGGGAAACAAGGTGTGTACGCGATCGGGCTTTTCAAAGTCTCCCGCCATTTTGGCTGTGAGCTTGTTTTCACCGATACCGATGTTAACGGTAAAGCCGAGCGTGTCTCTGATCTCATCCTTGATGCGATACGCAAGCGCGACAGGATCGTCATACAGCCGTTCGGTGTGGCTCATATCCAAGAAGCATTCATCAATAGAAAATTTTTCCACCACAGGCGCATATTTGCGGCAAATATCCATAAAAGCCGCCGAGCACATCTCATAGAGTCTGAAATTCGGCTTGACGAGTACCAAAGAAGGACACTTCTGCAACGCCAGACCGACAGGCTCTCCGGTTTTCACGCCGTAAGCCTTGGCTGGGATGGATTTGGCAAGGATCACGCCTCTGCGCTTGTCCCGATCGCCGCCCACCGCCGAAGGGATCAAGCGGAGATCCGCCTCCCCCGCCTTGACGCGGCGCATGGCTTCCCATGACAAAAACGCGCTGTTGACGTCCACGTGAAAAATCAAATTTGCCATGGAATGCTCCTTTCCGAACAAGACTTTTTCTTCCTCCGCCGAGAGGGCTGTGCGAATTAAAACCAAGAAGTAACAAATATCTCCAATCCGATGAAAATCAGAATGGCGCCGCCCAAGATCCCCGCCTTACCCGAGATCCTGGTACCAACCTGACGGCCGATCAGAAGACCCAAAAGGCAAATGGCAAAGGTAACAGCTGCAATCAACGCAACTGCCAGAATCGCTGCGTGCAGGTCGTAATCCGCGATGGTAAAGCCAACGGAAAGCGCATCAATTGAGGTAGCGATTCCCTGCAGAAGCAACGCACCGAAGCAAACGGCGGTGCATTCACAGGGCGCATTTTTGTTTTTGATTCCTTCAATCAGCATCTTCCCGCCAATAACGCCGAGAAGCCCCAACGCGATCCAGGGGATCAAGGTCTCAAAAAAGCTGAAATATTTGACGATGGTATGCACGCAGACCCATCCGATCATGGGCATGAGCCCCTGAAAGAGCGCAAACAGTCCCGCGATGCCGCACATACGGTGCTTTTTCATGCACGGTTCGCTGAGTCCGTTGGCAAGAGAGACCGAAAATGCGTCCATCGCAAGGCCAACACCCAAAAGCAAATTCTGCACAAAAAACAGAAAATCCAGTTTCATATTTTCTCCGTTAAAAAACCATGGCCACGGCCACGGTTTTTTATGTGAATCATTTATTCATCATTTCTTCCCGAGCAAGCGTCGGATCCGCCCCATACACCTGCGCCAAAATCGACGGATGTGCCGCGATCGAAACCAAAACGCACGGTAAAATCGATACGGCAAGTCGGTGACGCTGTATTCCTTCCCGTCTCGGGTAAAGGAAGATACAACGGCGATCATCTGCTCGTGGGTCAATCCTTCTTCAAGGAGAAATTGATTGTCCCCGATACAAGTGTAGGTCTCCCCTACCCTGACCACGCGGTGCAGAACGAACTGCCCGTTTTTTCTTTGATATAAAGGCAGATCGTAGCGCCTGAGACGGTCAGGCAAAGGCGAAAGCACCACGCTGTCTCTGTCCTCCACGAGCATAGGCAGCATACTTGTCCCTCGAGGGTAGATGCGCACCGAACGCCCTGCGGCAAGCTGCGCACGGATCAGGGGCATCATTTCTTGCAGCGTAACGTTTTTGGCAGGTGTGGTGCTGTCATAAGCAAGCGCCGTCTTATGCGAGGAATCCATTTTTTTCGAGGGTTTCCACAAAGGTTTTGACGTGTGCTTCGGCAGTTTCTCTTTCCACGTCGTATTCAGCGAGGAGCGCGTCCACCACGGTATCAATATCCGTTTCCTCGGAGAGATGCTCCCAGATGAATTTTCCGGTTTCATTGAGGGTAATCACGACCTTAAGGTCAACGATCTCACCCGTAGGGATCGCAACGATCTGGCCGCCGACCTCGGAGAGAATAAATCCTTCTTTAAGTTTCATGATAAATCCTTTCAGGGGATGTATTATATTTTTACAATTATACGGCATTTCAGCCTTGGGTATGCATCCGACATGGTTCGGGTACATACCCAAAGCTGAAAGCTTTGGGACATTGTCCGGGGGATCCCCCGCGGCCGAAGCCGCGGGGGATCCGAAAATTGTCATCACGCCCAACCCGTGTTATTATTACGATTGGTCTCATCTTCCAAATCAGAGACGGACATAATATCCAACGAGTTAAAAGTTGTAATCACAATTTCTGGGATTTCATAACTTTTTTTCATATCAGTTACCTCCCTTCTAAGAATTTAATATAACACCTTAGTGCAGGAACTTATATGCCGAATCGGAGAACTTCATGAAGGCTTTCAACAACTGCGTTAAAGTCGGATCTGCGGTTTCCAATCTGCGGGCAACATAACTGGCTACAGTCTCTGTAACAGTAGATACGACATTACCCTCAGCATCAATGATTTTGCAAGTAATCACTTGGCGTGCATCTGCTACAACAAGCTGCTCAAGAGTCACTACCCAATACTTATTATTGGAAGTAAACTCACTACCAGAAATTTCAACAGTATGTGCATCACCATAGTGATCGGTATAAGTAATAACAGCCTTCATGCTTTGGTCAATATCTCTGAACGCAAACATAAGTGCAATGTTATTCTCAAGAATCAAATTAGTTGCTACGAAATGCTCATCGCCTACGTGAGAATCTTCAACAACAGGATCCTTAGTAGTTGCCCAAGACTGCTGTTCAAGAGTCAAACCAGCGTTAGCGAGTTTTTCAGGAGCATAACCGAATTCGACCTGTGCTGCAGCACCATAGTTCAGCATATCGACAAGTAACGTTCTCTGCGCCTCGTCATCGCTATACTTAGAAAGTGCTCTGCCAACATAAGACACAATACTATCAGTTCTTGCCATGCTAACTGCATTACCGTTCGCATCATATACAATCGCCGTTACTTCGTCGATCATTTCTGTAGCGAAGATGCCGCTATACGAAACCACATAGTGTGCCACATAATCTTTGTTACCAGTTACATCTATGTATTCCTTTGTCCACTTATCAAATGCAACTCGCTCGGTTTCAGAAGTTCCATCATCCGTATAGTATCTGGTGAACTCTACATAGAATCCGCTCCAATCAGCGAAAGGACTCTGCGGGAATGCAAAGTTGATCGACAGGTTGTTGCCCAGATTTGCACTAGAGAAAGTAAACTTAAACTTCTCAACTACAGTCCAAGCCTTCTCGCCATCCTTCTTTGCGTAGTGAGTCTCAGCACAATACTCATTGACATCCCAGTCATAAGTACCTGCGTACAGCTTACCGGTGACAGTCACGTTGTTATCGCCCTTCTTAACGATCACGTTCTTGGTGATGTCAATATCGATCACAACGTCGTTAGCGATGATGGTGATGGTCTTACCCTCAGTGGCAGCATTGATAGCAGCCTGGAAGGTTGCGAAGTAGGTCACGCCGTTGCTGTCAGTGATGGAGGCAACATAGTCAATAACATCATCAACGATGGTATCACCGGAGATATTGATGTGGTGACCTGTTCCTGTACCCACATCCGAACCGTCGGGAGTGTTGCCCTGCAGGTGCAGCTCCAACGTATTGCCTTCCTTGGCATCACCGTTAGCCACGCCGTCCAGGTAACCGATCAGGTAACCCACGGTAGTGTTACCGGTGACGTTCACAGAAGCCATGTTGTTCTTCAAGGTCAGGTCGCCGGTGCTGTCAACAGTGTTCCAGTTGGTAGCGGGCAGCTCGGTGTTGACTTCACCGATGAAGCCGCCTGCGATAGAAGTTGCAAAGACAGTACCATTGGCAGAGCAGTTCTCGTAGGTAACGAAGACGCTCTTACCGTCACCGGACATACCGTTCTTACCTGCGAAGCCGCCGGCAACAGAAGCACTCACATTGCCGTTAGCAACACAGTTGGTAAAGGTATACTTATGAGTAGAGTAAGCCTGCGTAGCACCCACGAAACCACCGGCAATACCGGTGCAAGTGATATTCACGTTAGCAGATGCGTTGTAGTACTCGCAAGCGCGACCGCCGACCTGGCCGACGAAACCGCCGTAGATGCCGTCCGCGCCCTTGATGGTACCGCTGACGGAACAGCCGTCAAAGCCCTTCACAGTACCGGCGGAGGTGGTGCCGTTGTTCCAAGCGATGAAGCCGCCCACGATCTGGGAGGTACCCGCTGCCACGTTGACCTCAAGTTCGGTAACATGACAGTTAACGAAGTAGTTGGAATGAGAGTTGTAGGTGTCGGAACCGAAGAAGCCGCCGACCTCGTTATCCTTGCCAATGATCTCGATGACAATGCCATCCACATCGCAGTCAACGAAGTAGTTCTGGAGAACGTACTCGGTGCCGTCGATGGTCTGAACAGAGCCATCCAGCCAGTGAGCGTTGTTACCGGTCACGTTGGTATCCCAAACGTGAGCGCGGCCGTAGGCGGTGTGACCGCCGAAGACATTGCCGGTACCGTTGATGGTAACCACAGCGTTCTTGACGTCCACGTTGCCCAGCTGAGACTTCCAGACGTAGCCAGCCACGGAACCGACGAGACCGTTGTTGCCGTCGATGGTGATGTTGATGCCGTCGATGGTCACATCCTCGACAACGTTCCAGTACTGGAGGTTGCCGGCGATGGCACCCACGCGGGCATTGTCCTCATTGACCTCGAAGGTTACGTTCTTCATGGTGAGATCATGGATGTAGGCCTTTTCAACCAGACCAAACAGACCCATGCGGGCACCGGTGGTCTGAGTCAGGTTCTCGATGGTCTTGCCATTACCGTCGAATTCGCCTGCGAAGTAGACGTTTTCGCCGCCAATGGGAGCCCACTCGATACCGGCCAGATCGATGTCTGCACCCAGCACGATGGTCTTACCGGCAAAGTTGTTACCAGCATTGACCAAGGCTGCAAATCTCAGCAGATCATCGATATCGTAGATAACGAGATCCCATTCTTCGACACCGTAGGTGCCGTCAGCGTTCTCCTTTGCCACAAAGCCAAGCGCGCAACCGTTGACCGTCTCGGGAGCGGTGTCACTGCCGGCGTAGTCGAAGAACTTGACGTTCTCGGGGTTGAAGCCTACGAAGGTACCACCGGAGATAACAACTTCGGTAGCGTCGTAGTCAACGCCCACGCCGTTGTTGGTGGTCTCCTTGGTGGAGCCCTTCAAGCCAAGCAGATACTCGCTATCCTTCTGCTCGAAGGTACCGCCGGTAATAACCAGCTTACCGCCGTGAGAGGGATACAGGAAGATGTTGGAAGCACCGCAGGTCTTGCAAGGATAGTTGGTCCAGGTGCCGCCTGCGATGGTGCCGGTGGCATCCACGCCGACAACATACATACCGGTGCCCATGCCGTACACTTCGACCTTACCGGTACCAACGGAGTCCTTCACAGTCAGGCCGGAAGTCTCGCCGGCAATACCGGTGATGGTGACCATGAACAGGGAGACCTGACGAGCGTTGCAGTAATCGTCGTGGTGGGCATCCCAAATGATGGAATGGCCGTTGAGGTCGAGATCGACACCGGGCTTAATAATGTGGAAGATCGCGCCGTTGCCGTGTACCTCGGTATACTTGCCGTTGCCGTTGGACGGCCACTCGTGAGCATGAACGAGATCGTAATCGGTGATAACGATATCTTGTTCAAGCGTTACGTCGTTACCTGCAAAGAGTTCAGCCTGAACCCACTTGACGTAGGGGGTAGCGGTGTAAGTGCCGTTGCCGTTATCAATCAGCTTGTAGCCGTCCGCAACCTTGATGTTGCTTACGGTGAAGCCGTTGTGGACAAGCGTCCAGTCAGCGCTCTTGTAGGAATCGCCATAGGCATCCTTATTGGTGAAGGTGATCGTATCATCCACATCACCGTACAGGGTAATAACAGGATTATAATCAGCTCCGGTGAATCCGTTCAGAATGAGGTAGTAATCCACCAGATCCTGCAGGGTCTCAGCCTGATCGCTGGGATAAAGCACCTCAACCGTACCGCCCCAGCCCTCGAAGGTCAGGATAGCCAGAGTCTTCTTCTGAACTGTCCAGGAACCATCATCATTACCGACGGACTCGTAGTACTGAGCCACGAAGTTGGTGCCTGCGCCCTCAGCTGCATTGTCCTCGGGGTTGAAGCCGTAGAAGCGGCCGCCCTTAACAATGATGGAAGCGGAGCCATCCTTGTAGTTGGCGTCGATGCAGTTGAGCAGGTAGGTTGCGCCGTACTCGCTATCAGCAATCTTGAACTCGCCGCCCAGAACGGTCAGCGTGCCCTTGGTGACGGAGGCAATGGTGATGCAAGCCTCATAAGAACCGTCCTCAATGATCACGTTGCCTGCGGAGGAACCGTCGGAGGCACCCAGGATGAAGAGGTAGCCGGTTGCGTTGAGGAAGTTACCACCCT
>JAGASP010000062.1 GCA_017621695.1 Clostridia bacterium | reverse complement strand
TCGCTGTTGATTTTTCTTTGCTAAATCAAATTTTCCTTATAGAATAAGGAAGTTTTGCTTCGCAAAACAATTTTATCAAATTCAGGGCGCTCAAGGCCGCCCCCGAAACCGCCGGCCATCATCATAGGGTTCAGGGGGCTTTGCCCCCTGAACCCCCATCGGTCATCCGACACCCGAGAGGTGTGGGGTTTACCCCGCTAAACAACAATTTACAAGACCAACATTTTTCGGTTGTTCTGCCTCTGATACTGTGAATACCACAGCTACTGGCCGAAATCTCGCACTTGACATACCAAAGACCACCCCGCAGGGTGGTCTTTTCATATCCATAAAACGCCGTTATTCCGTCAGGAACCAAACCCGCATATCTGTCTCGTCTCGGTTGGCGAATACGCTGTAGGGGATGAGACGCAGGCTGGTCGCTTCCGTCGTGGGCGGTGTGTTGCGGTAAAGATTGCCGCCGTCAGCTATACGCTTGGTGCAGGGAACCGTCAATGTAGGAAGCCCATATGTGGCGTTCTCTTCTTCGACGGCAGTAAAATCGGCAGGAATGACATAGTTATGCAACTCGCCCTCGCCGTTGTCCACACCCTCGGCGCAGTAGACCACAGGACCTTTCATGATCGCGGCTTGCCCTGCGGTGCGGAGCACACGGGAATCTGCCCAAACCTTGCGGGGCGTGAGGTCAAAGGACACGGTGACAGGTGCACCGTCATTTTCCACGATGGCGTAGCCATTCTGCAGGGTATAAGCGCGGTCTAAAGTGAAGGAATCGCACCATGCTGGGATGCGGATGGCAAGCTTGTCAACACCCTTGGCGGTGACCGTCACGCTACCGTCAAGAGGATAGGCGGTTTCAATGGAAGCAGTCACACTTCCGTCGGCCATATCCGAATCGGCAAACTGATTGATATAAAGAGTATCACCGTCCAGACCGTAGACATAGTTCCCGAGGGAGGCCAGAAGACGGTTGATGTTGGGGGGACAGCAAGAGCAAGCGAAGCAGGCCACACGGCGATGGGCAGGGAAGCGGCGGGCACCCCAATGGGAAACGAATCGTTCCGAGAGATTGACCTCCAAGGGATTTTCATAGAAGAACTGTGCACCGTCGGTGGAGAGTCCCGACAGAACACCGTTGTAGAGGGCGCGCTCAATGACGTCGGCGTACTCGGCGTTATTCTCCAGCGCCAGCATGGCGCTTGCAAAGAAACAAAGAGCGATGCCCGCGCAGGTCTCGGTGTAAGCCTGATCCGAGGGAAGATCGAAGGGGGTAGTAAAGGCTTCTCCGATATAGGTGGAGCCAAGACCGCCCGTGATATACATCTTGCGGTTGGCAATGTCCTCCCAAAGCTTCTTGCAGGCGGCGAGCAGAGCCGCGTCCCCCGTCTCTTTGGCAAGGTAAGCCATACCTGTATACAGATAAACGGCGCGAACGGCGTGACCCACGGCACTGTCCTGCTCGCGGACGGGGAGGTGGGACTGGTTATAGGCAACGCGGTTGCGATCGTTTTCGGTACCGCGGGTATTGATGAAGTAGGCGGCCAGATCCAGATACCGCTTATTGCCCGTATGGCGGTAGAGACGCACCAGAGCCAGCTCGATCTCCTCGTGGCCGGGGGTGTCGAAGGCGGCGGCGTGATCCTCCATGAAGACCTTTGCGATGTAGTCGGCGTACTTTTCCATGCAGGAGAGGAACTTGGTTTTGCCTGTGGCCTCGGCGTAAGCAACGGCGGCCTCCATGAGATGACCCGCGCAGTAAAGCTCGTGCCAGTCGCGGTTTGTCCAGCGGTTCTCAGGTTGGACAACGGTGAAGAAAATGTTGAAATAGCCGTCTTCACCTTGATTTCGGGCGAGATCGTCTACAATTTCGTCCACTTGTGCCTCCAGCGCGGGATCGGGGGCTTTGTGAAGGATGTATGCCGCACCCTCCATCCATTTGGCTACGTCACTGTCCCAGAAAAAGTGAGGCTGGATGGGGTCCTTTTCCGGGAAACCGAGCTTGAAGGCTCCGATGCGGCCGGTCTCGGTAAAACGATCGTATACAGCGTGGATGGTTACCTTACGGTTGAGCTCCTGTTTGTTGAAGAAGAAGCCGCTCTTGAGGTTGACAAGGTTGTGGGGGATGAGTTTCATATGAGTTCTCCTTTGGTTGAGATTATATAAGTGCGGTAAACTGTTGGTCACCTCTAAAAACTCTCTTGACGGAGAATCCGTGGTAACTTTTCCGTCATATTTCACATATTTTTCTTCGCGTAGCTCTACTACGCGTGCGAAAAATTGTATCATCTGACGAAAAACTTCCTCGCGGCTCTCTCGCCAATAGAGTTTTTAGAGGTTCCCTGTTGTTTGTCGCAGTGCGGGGTCAATATCGCGTGACACTCTCCGTGTCGGAGCTACATCACCCGAAAAGAAGTTAGTCTTGTAAATTGTTGTTTAGCGGGCAGTGCCCGCAGCCAATATCGCGTGACGTCCTCCGCAACGGCGGTGTATCACCCGACAGAATGTTGGCCTTGTAAATTGTTGTTTATGGGCTTATGACCAACTTAGCCGTAGGGGAGGCCCTATGTGGCCTCCCGTCAAAAAGATTGTTGATCCAAAAGGGTTTTGCCAATCTTGGGACGGCGGGCGACCACACAGGGTCGCCCCTACGGGTTTTCGTTAATCCTCCGCTAAACAACAATTTACCGCCACACTGCCCATCGGGTGATATATCCCGCCACGGAGAGTGTCACGCGAGCGTTGGCTGGCGGCACTGCCGCCTAAACAACAATTTACCAATCGGGTAATGCAGACAGACACAGAAAATGATTCTCGGGCTTTGTTTTCTTAAATCAAGCTGCTCAAATCATCTGCCTTGGAAGCATCGGGCATGGGAATGACGTACTTGTAGTATTCAATACCGTATTTTTCACAGAGCTCATAGACCTTTTTGAGGTATTCCTTGCGGTCTCCGCTCCGCCCCTTGAGATGGCAGTAGTAATAAATCTGAATCGAGGATTTTTCAACATGCGCCTTCTGCTCATCGGTCTCGGCCAACTCATAGGCCTCCTCCCAAAGCGCCTTCATGGTGTGGCAGTAACGCTGATTCTGCTTGCCCGTCGGATCGACAAAGGGAATCATTTTCTCTCCCTTATCGAAAATACCAACGTGGGGATTGGTGAGCGCGATGGTCGTCATGTCCTGCATATAGGCCTTGATCTTTTCCCAACCCGCACCGTAATAGTACTGCAAAAATTCATCCATGTGCGCATAGTATTCGTCCTCGGTCATATCGGGATCCCACAAAAGCTTGGCCAGAAGATAGGAGCGCAGCTCTGCAAATTCTCCCGAAACGGAGACCTGTTGACCTTCCAAAAACACGCCCTTCACGTTATGATCCTTGTAGAAATTTACGTTGTCCCACAAAACGTCGAAATTGGGGAAGAAGGTGAAGTAGGTCTCGGCGTTATAGGTGTAGTCCCAGATGTAAAGGTTGTCGCAAATGGCTGCCCATGCCTCGATGTCCTTCTTGAACTCCTTGTTTTTATAGCAGCTTTCGTCGGACAGGGGGTGAGTGAAGCAGCACTCGATGGAGCAGAGACGGATGATCACGTTGTCTGCAGGGCGGATGTTCTTGGGTGCTTTACGGGTATAGCGGTACGCAAGTGTATCTACATATACGCCGGGATAGTCATCCTTGATATCATTGGCGATGCGGTTGATGAAGGTGAGAAGAGAACCCATGGATGTTCCCTCGGCATCGTCAATGGCCTTGCAGTTTTCGCATTGGCAGCCCAGCTTGCCGGGGTCGGAGTCGTTCTGAGAAACAGAGATAATGGTCGCTTCGGGATTGGCATCCAGCCACTCGCGAACGTTGGAGAGGACGAGCTGATAAACAGCCTCGTCGGTCAGACAGGGCTGGACATTGCCCTGATAAGGTAGATCCTGTAAAAGATTGATGGTATGGACGAAACGGCCTGCATATCCGATGCCGCCGCCGATGTCGGGAACGGGGGTGGAGCTGTCGTAGAAGCTGTTATCCTTGGAGTGATTGGCAAAGGTTTGGTTGTAGCGCATATCGTACCAATAGGTATCCCGCATTTCAAAGGTGGGATTGTGCGTGGTGTGTATATCAGCGGGAATCGCCACAGGGTTTTGATTGATGACTACCGTGGTATCGGCAGCAAAGAAACGCACACCGATATAGTCCTCGAGGAAGCAGTACACGCCGTACATGGTGCCTCGGTCACAGCTACCCGTGATGTAGAGGCGGCCTTCGTCCATGAGCAGGGTATAGCCATCCAGCTGTACCTCGGCGCGTGCGGCGGTGATCTTGTCGGTATCACGGTCCGTCACACCAATGACGATCTCATGCTCGGATGCACCCTCGGGGATGCGGAAGCCCGTGGCTTTTTCAATAAATTCTACCAACTCATCAGCAGAATTACGGACGCACGCAGCACCGCCGTCCTGCACAACGAGGGTATAATCTTTAATATCCACACCGCCGATGGTCAGCTCGTTGAGCGGGATGCCGTCATCGGTCTCAGGCTCGGTGGGGGCTTCGCCGGGCTCTTCGGCAGAGGCTACCTCGGAAGGTGCTTCTGGCGAGGTTTCATCGGATGATTCGGTGGCTTTCTCCGAAGGCGCTTCGGCGGGAGTCTCGGTTGTGAATTCGGCGGATACATCGTCGGACACGGCGGGCACTTCTTCTATAGAAGCCCCGGAAGTGCCGTCGGTTTCCGTGGAGGTGGCAGTACTGCCGCAAGCGATCAAAGCCAAGCAAAGAAATAGCACCGCCAAGAAGGTGAACAAAGAAGCATATCCGGATTTCATAACGCTTTTCCTTTCATAAAGAAAAAATTCTTGTTTACAGATCATGTCGGAAGGCCTATCAAAAATCCTTCGCACAGATCAGTCCATACGAAGGATTTTAGAGACGAAAAAGGGGAATGATTTCGCCAATTTGTCATGCGCCTTGCATTGGCAGAGATGATTTATGCTAAGATTTAATGCTTCGCTCCATCTCTTAAGAGGTTGTCGTCAATCCTCTTTCTTCCTCATGCATACGCCAGCGGCGAGGATCACAGCACTCATGAGTACCGCACCCGACAGGGAAGCGCCGCAACCTTTTTCAGCTTCGGGGGTATCGGTGGTACCCGTTGCGGAGGTTTCTTCTGCGGCAGTCACGGTTTCCGCATCGGTCTCGACAATGCTTTCGGTCTCCTGGGGCTGAGTTTCCTGAGGCGCGGTCTCTTGCGGTTCGGTTTCCTGAGGTTCGGTTTCCTCGGATCCTGACGTTTCGGTCTCGTCTGTACCTACCTCAACGCCCCATTCGGTCAAGCGGGATTCGCAGAAAGCTTCTGCCTCGTCTTGAGAGCGGAAGAAGCCCATATAACAAATGTCATACTCCCAAGCAACCTCGGGGGCGGTCAGATCAAAGCGCAAGCCGTTGATACGGCCTTCCCAACGGTTGGAGAGGTCAATGGTCAAAAGAATGTATTCGTCTTCTCCGTCTTCATAATAAATGCCATTATCATAAGAAGACCAGGATAGATTGTTGTCGCCAACCGCACCTAAAACATCTCCTCCGTAGTACCAGAGTCCTCCGCCGTCACCGTAATAGTTGCGGAATAGCACTGTAAAGATGGGGAAATCCGTACCCGAATACGAAAGAGAACGGGACATATTCCAGTTGAAATAGCCCATGTTGTCGCTCATCTGTACGCGGAAAGCGTTGTCACCCAAAGGAGAGAGGAACAGATTCGTGCCGTTGGGGGCAGAGGCAACAGATGCATCCCAGTAAAGCGCAGGCTGGTTCTCGGGAACCGTGGAGGGGTCTGCGATGGGGGCTACCTTGATCAGATTGGGCTCAGGCTCCTTGGCATCGCTACCCTGCGGAGGGGTAGCAGTGCTCTTGCTCGTGCCGTAATTCAGGATGGAAAGTGCGGCAGTACCGTCCTTCATGGAGGAATACAGGGTGATACCTACGTAGAAGTTACCATGGGGGTCGAGATTCTTGAGGTTGCCGGATATCTGCGGCATGCCGTTCAGGGTTACGCCGTTGAGCTTGAAGGTGTACTGAGAATTGTTATAAGTGGCCTCGAAGGTGTAAAGCTCGCGGCCTTCAGAATCCAAGCCGGGGGTAACGTTAGAACCTCCAAGATTCTGGAAGGACACGTTTTCCACCGTGTTACAGCTCTCAGCCAATGCTTTCGCACCGTTGCCATCGCCACGGATGAGGCACATCCAGCCACCGCCGTAGGCAGGCGCACCGGGTGTGACCTTAGGCTTGTTGGTAATGCTGATACAAATCCAGTTATCAATGTTATGCTCGGGGCCGTTGTAGCAGTAATCATCTACGCGGAACTCCATGTAAACGCCCTCTTGGATGGGCTGGGGCTCCTTGGTCTGCACCGTCATAAAGGGAGTGGAGTCGGTATAGTCGGCAGGAACAACGGTAAAGCCTTCTTCTGTGTACTTATAACCGGCTTCGGGCTTCTGGGGCTTGCCGCCGGTATCCTCGGGATACTCCGCGGCGGCGCGGTAGGTGGTCCAATCACCGGGAACGGCGACCGCTTGTGTCGTAAAGGTCATCAGGGAGGCCGATGCCAGAAGCATCGAAAGCATCAACAAAGCCGCGAAAAATTTTTTCACCATAGCTTCTCCTTTTAAATCTTGCGTTGGAGCATTTGAAACATCGAATCTCCAAAAGAGCAAGATGAGATTTGAATACATTATACTACAAATTGCAACTATTGTAAATCCGCATTTTTTACAATTTGCATCCCTTCTTTTTGGTGACAATCCCGTTGAATCATTTCTTTTACACCAAAATTGCAATTACGGTTGCGGTGCGGCAAGAAGGATCAAAAGGGAAGTGCATCAAACAAAGCAGGCCGCCACGGTTTGTGGCGGCCTGAAAATTGGCTTGATTATTTCATGGGTTCGATGAGGCCGTAGCTACCGTCTTTGCGGAGATAAACCACGCAGGTATCTCCCGACGCCACGTCGTTGAATACGTAGAAAGCGTGACCCAGGAGATTCATTTGCATGATGGCCTCCTCGGGGGTCATGGGATGGTATTCAAACTGCTTGACGCGGATGATAAGCCCGGGATCCTCCTCTATATCCTCCTCTGCAGGGAGGGATTCGGGAATGAAGGCTGTTTCTCTCAGCTTTTTGGCAAGCTTGGTTTTATTTTTTCGGATCTGGCGTTCGATCCGGTCAATGGTTTCGTCCATGGCCACACGGAAATCATCGGCATCCACTTCGCTGCGGAACAGGGTTCCTGCGGCATTGATGGTAACTTCCAGAGTGGACACGTTGCGTTTTCTGCTTAAGGTGACCACCGCCTCTGCCGTGCCGTCTTTGAAAAACTTATCCAGCTTGGAAAGCTTTTTCTCGATCATGGCCTTGGTGTCCTCGAAAACGTTGAGCTGTCTTCCTACGATCGTGATCTTCATACTGTGTTCCTCCTTAGGTTAGGAATCAGTTGAGGGGAGTCTCGCTGAGTCTCGGAAAGACAGGCGGGACTCACGGGAGACCTCCTTTAACTGCATCTATAGTATAGCACATTTTTGCTATTTTGTAAAGGGGAATTTAAAAGAAAATGAAAATTTTGTGCAAAACGCCGAAACTGTCGAGGCGGTAGCAGGATGCGGTACGCGGCGAGTTTTTGAGGCTTCCTATGCGTTTTCAGCCATGATGGCGGACATTACTTTTGTAGCTTTCAGCGTATCCCACAGTGTCTTTGCAATGACCTCTGCGCCTGCGGGGGAAGCGTGACCGCCGTCGGGACAGAAGAGATCCACCTCGGGATGCGCGTCCATCTCGGCCCACCATGCCTCCCCCACGCGGGACAGCACGATCCCCAGCTCGGCAGAGGCGGCCTCATACGCGGCGTTGATGCCCTCCTGCAGGTGCCGCTCGTGCTTTTGGCTCCAGGTGGTGTACAGGATGGGGTACGCGCCGCCCTCCTTGGCCCAGGCCATGAGCTTGGGGAGCGCCTCCATCATGTGCCCGCCGTAGTCGAAGGGATGGGCGTGCTCCTGAAAGATGACGAAGTCGTATCCGCCGTAGCGGAGGTTGAAGGGAACGTCGGGCTCGTGGGAGTGCTGGTACAGCGTCCAGCCGCCGTGAGCGTTCATGGCGACCTGACAGTCCACCCCCTCGGACGCCGCCAAAAGTTTGACACGGTAGGGGATATCGCAGTTGTAGGTGTGGCTGTTGCCGACGAACAGGATCTTAACGGTTTTCATGATAGACCTCCCGCATGGTTTGTTGAGACCATTATACCACGAAGCACCCAAAAATGCAAGACCTTCCGCGATCTTCGCGGACGGATGACCGAAAGAGCAAACCTGTGGTTGAATTCACACCGCGGCTCTTGATTTCTCATAGAAATTGTGGTATAATACTTTGACAGAATTTCAAATTTGGGTTTAGCGGCGGGTTTATGGAGCGGTCATCCTGAGCTAAGGGCGAAGCCCGAAGTCGAAGGATCTCTTGTCGGAAAAGGAGATCCTTCGACTCCGCCGCAAGCGGCTCCGCTCAGGATGACTACACTATTCAGTCCGCAAAACCCCAATTTACCTATATTTCCCTTTGAAAGGAACCAACACAATGGCCTTCGACGCAGGTATGCTCGCCTGCATGACACATGAGATCACTGAGGCCGCCCTCGGCGGCAGAATTGAGAAAGTCATGCAGCCCGAGCGAGACGAGATCATATTGCAGATCCGCTCCTTTGAGGGCGGCCGCCGCCTCCTCATCAACGCAGGCGCCAATCCCCGTATCGGCTTTACCGAGCTGACAAAAGAAAACCCCGCCCAGCCCCCCATGTTCTGTATGCTTTTGCGCAAGCACCTGACGGGCGCCAAGCTCTCCTCCATCGAGCAGGCGGGCTTTGAGCGCGTGGTTACTCTTGGCTTTGACACAAGGGACGAAATGGGCTTTGCCTGCACCCGCTACCTCATCGCGGAGCTGATGGGCAAATATTCCAACCTCATCTTTGCCGATGAAAACAAGCGCATCATTGCCGCCTTCAAGACCATCGACTTTTCCACCAGCGACCGCCGCCAGGTTCTTCCGGGTATGCGCTACGAGCTGCCCCCGCCCCAGGACAAGGACAACCCCCTGGAGGTGGATTTCGACCGCTTTTCCGAGCTTTACGCTGCCGAAAACCCCGAAAAACCCTTGGATAAATTTATCCTCTCCCGCTTCTTGGGCATCTCGGCCGCCGTGGCTCGTGAGATGGTCTATCTCTCCACCCGCCACCCCGACACGCCAGCCAGATACGCCTCGGCAGAGACCCTGTGGAAGGGCTTTTTGGCGGTGATGGATCGCATCAAGACCGCCGACTATGCCCCCACCATGATCCTCTCTGACGGCAAGCCCGTGGAGTACGCCTTCTGCCCCCTCACACACTATACAAGCCCCACCGAATCCTCTCCCTTTGAGACCGCCTCGGCCATGCTGGACGCTTACTTTGAGACCCGTGACAAGGCCAGCCGCCTGACCCAGCGAGCCTCGGATGTCCTGCGCCTGCTGACCAACGCCGAAAGCCGTGTCAAGAAGAAGCTGGACATCCAGGAGAGCGAGCTGCGGGACTGCGAAAAAGCCGCCGTCTACAAAAAATACGGTGACCTCATCACCGCCAGCATCTATATGATCAAAAAGGGTGACAAACAAGCAGAGCTTGTGGACTATGAGGACTGGAATGACGAGCGCGGCGAGTACGGCTCGATCATCATTGACCTCGACGAACGTCTCACCCCCGCCGCCAACGCTCAGAAATACTACAAAAAGTACGCCAAAGCCCGCAACGCCAAGGTGGAGCTGACCAAACAGCTGGAGCTGGGCAGGGAAGAGCTGAACTATATCTACACCGTCTTTGATGCCCTCTCCCACGCCGAAACAGCCAACGATTTAGCGGAAATCCGCGACGAGCTGTACCGCTCGGGCTACGCCTCCCGCATGAAGGGCTACGCCGCTCCCAAGAAGCAGCCCGCCCCCACCGTGGCCAAGTTCCGAACAACCAACGGCTATCTGGTGTACTGCGGCAAGAACAACCTCCAAAACGAGCATATCACCCACAAGCTGGCCGACCGCAACGATTACTGGTTCCACGCGAAAGGTGTCCCCGGCTCCCATGTGGTCATGGTGACGAACGGCGAGGAGCCCGAAGCACAGGACTTCACCGACGCCGCCTCCATCGCCGCCCACTACTCCAAGGCCGCGGGCGGTGCCCAGATCCCCGTGGATTACCTGCTGGTCAGACACGTCCGCAAGGTGCCGGGGGCCAAGCCGGGATTCGTGACCTATCATACGAATTGGACGGCTTACGTGACGCCGGATGCCGATAGGATCGCGGGGATGAGGGTCAAGTAATGAAAAAGATTATTACGGTTCAACACCCACAGTCAGAGCAACATACCAATGGCATGATCGGTTCTCTCGGTGACTGGGATCTGACTGAACACGGTATTGCCCAAGCGCACAGGATCGGCCAGAATCTGTTGCGTGAAATCGGGGATGAATCCTATGTGCTCTTTTCCTCGGATCTGCGTCGAACCAAGCATACAGCCGAAATCCTGTCCTCTTACATGCACATCGAGCCGCAATACACACCGCTTCTTCGGGAATTCGATTTGGGTGAAGCCAACGGAAAGACCAAGCAGTGGGCGAAGGAAAATAACACCTGCCCCGTGTGGCCGGGCACGAAGGATTGGGCGGAAGCCGTTGACGGACGGGTTTTTGCTAACGCCGAGACCAAAAGGGAAGTAGCCCTTCGCGTTGCGGAGTTTATGGAGAAGGTCGTGACTCCGACAAAGGAGAATATCATCATTGTTTCCCATGACGGGACATTAAGTATATTCTTTGCTCTGTGGTTGGGGATGGATATTGAAATGCTGAATCGGTGCAACTTGTCCGGCAAATCGGGAGGCGTATCCATCCTTTGCGAGGATGCGGCAGGGCATCGGATTATTTCGCGGCTCAATGATATGTCATTTATTCAATTATGAGAATCAGCCTCGGTAGGTAATTACCCCTGCCGAGGTTTTTTCATCCTTTATTCCCCTCTCCTTATTGACAAAAAACCTCCACTATGTTATAATCATCTCAACCTATTTTGCACAAATCCCCGAAAAGGAGACCATACCATGCTCATCGCCAACACCCCCCTGGATTCCTACAAGATCATCCTCCCCGCCGCCGCCCTGGAGGGCGAGCGCGATGCTGCCGAGGTGCTTCGTGACACCCTCACCCGCGCCACGGGCGTGACCCTTGAGATCGCCACCGACGCATCCCCTGCCGCCGACTGCGAGATCGTCATCGGCCAGACCAACCGCGATACCGACAAGGTGACCGCCGCCCGCGCCGAGATCCAAAACGACGGCTATGCCATGGTGATGGACGGCACCCGCCTCTACATCACGGGCAACCTCCCCCGCGGCGGTGTCTACGGCGTGTACACCTTCATGGAGGACTACCTGGGTGCGCGCTTTTATTCTGATACCTACATGACCGTACACGACGGGGAGGTGAAGGACGTCCCCGCCGACCTGTACCGCGTGGATTCCCCCTACTTCTTCTCCCGCGATACCTACTGGTACCACATTCTCCACCCCCGCCGTCCCACCAAGATGAATATCCGCAACGCCGTCAAGTCCAACCATTGGGATATGCCCGACCTGGGCGGCGGCGTCACCTACGCAGGACCCTTCGTTCACAGCATCTGGGCTCTGGCCGAGATCCCCCACGAGATCGGCGTTCAGCCTTGCCTGACCGACGAGAAGACCTACGAGAACGTCCGCAAGAACGTCCGCCGAGTCCTTCAGGAAAACCCCTCTGCCACCATCGTCTCGGTCTCCCAGGTGGACTCCTACCCCGACCAGCTGGGCTGTCAGTGCGAGAAATGCAAGGCCATCGACGACAGGGAAGGAACCCCCATGGGATCCCTCCTCACCTTCGTCAACCGCATCGCCGACGATATCAAGGACGATTACCCCAACGTTTACGTAGACACCCTGGCCTACCGCTATACCCGCAAGGCACCCAAAACCATCAAGCCCCGCGACAACGTCATCATCCGCCTCTGCTCCATCGAGTGCTGCTTCTGCCACCCCCTGGACGATCCCAACTGCCCCCACAACGTGGAATTCAAGAAGGACATCGAGGAGTGGGCGGCCATCTGCAATAACCTCTACATCTGGGACTACACCACCGACTTCCTCTGCTACCTCTCCCCGTTTCCCAACCTGGCCGTTCTCCAGAAGAACGTCAAGTTCTTCAAGGACCACCACGTCATCGGTATGTTCGAGCAGGGCAACTACCAGTCCCTCTCGGGCGAGTTCGGAGAGCTGCGCGGCTACCTGCTGGCCAAGCTCCTCTGGAATCCCGACATGACCGAGGCCGAGTACTACGCCCACATGGACGAGTTCCTGCGGGACTACTACGGCGCGGGCTGGCCGTACATCCGCGAGTACATCGACGTCACCTCAAAGAAGGCCGCCGAGCGGCATCTCTTCATCTACGATACCCCCAACCGCATCTTCCCCTTTGACAAAAAGGAGGCCGATGACCCGGATCTGGACATCCTCGACCCCGAGAAGATCGAGGCCTGGAGCCGTGAATTGAAAAATTCCTCCGTCACCGCACTCACCGACGAGACCGCCTTTGCCACATACCTCCTTGACCTTTGGAACAAGGCTCTGGCCGCCGCCGAGTGCGACGACCACCGCGCCCATGTGCGCCAGTCCCGCGTGCAGGCGCTCTATTATGCCGAGTTCGCCCTCCCGACCGATCGTTTTGAGGAGCTGAACAAGCTGATGCTGGATGACATCCGCGCCACGGGCATCACCCGCTATCGCGAAACGGCCGATATCCCTGACCTGAACGATCCCGCAGCGTATCCCGATCTGCGATAAATTGGGGTTTAACGGTGCGTTTGATGTCACCGTAGGGCGGGGGCGTGCTCCCGCCGAGATCTCAAAAAGGTTAGAATGACAAAGAGTTTTTGCGGTAACGGCGGGAGCAAGCCCCCGCCCTACAACAAACCATCTCGCCGATAAACCCAAATTTAAAACCCTGTCACCCCAAAAAATTCCTTACACAGAAAGGACTTCTCCCATGAAACGACTCATCCTTCCCCTCCTCGTCTGTCTCCTCATCGCCCTTCTTCTTTGTGCCTGTACAGATACAGCCGCTCCCGGGGAAACCCTCCCGGATCTCACGACCGCTGTGACCGAAGCACCCACCGATGGCGTGACCGAAGCGCCCAATGAGGAGCGCACCGATGCTGCAACCGAAGCACCTACCGAGGAAGCTACCGAATCTACCTCGGAAGAGAATACCGAAGCTCCCACCGAAGAAGTCACCACCGACTACTTTGAGGCCAACCGTATCGAGATCGTCACACCCGACACCTCCAAGGTGGCGGATCTGACCCTCATCGACGAGGGCGTGGACATCTATCAGCTCCCCGGCAACGGCAACGGCGGCTGGCGCTACGGCCCCTCCTATATCTACTACGGCGACGGTCGCGTGGACGCCTACTTCGCCTCAGGCGGTGACAGCGGCGAGTGGGATCGCATCACCCACCGCAGCTCCGCCGACGACGGCAAGACCTGGGGCCCCGAAAAGATCGTGGTCTACCCCACCCCCGGCAGCATGGACGGCCACTCCTGCTGTGATCCCGACGTGGTCTACTTCGACGGCTACTACTACTTGGGCTACACCTCCACCCTCAACGACGGCGGCTACTGCAATAACGTGTTCGTTGCCCGTTCGGAGAATCCCGACGGCCCATTTGAGAAATGGAACGGCTCGGGCTGGGGCGGCGCACCCGCACCTATCTTCTATTTTGAGCAGTCCTACGGCTATTGGGGCATCGGTGAGCCCAGCATGGTCGAGCTGAACGGCACCTTGTACATCTACTACACCTACGCTACCCCCATGAAGTCTTTTATCATGCTGGCCACCGCCGACGCGACGAGCGAGAATTGGCCTGCCACCCTACAGCACCACGGCGCGGTCATGGAAAAGAAGAGCGACTCGGTCTGTGTCAAGTTCGTGGAGGACTGGGGTAAGTTTATTCTGGTCACCCGCGAGGACGTGATGGGCAACGGCAACTGTATCGTGGTGTATGAGTCGGCAGACGGCAAGAGCTTTACCCTTGTGGACGCCGTCCGCGAGAACACCTGCCCCGGTATGTTTTCCATGGGTCTGTCCTCCCGCAAAAACGGTCACATTCGTCTCTCTGAGGACACCGAGCATCTGCGCCTTGCCTATGCCTACGGAGACTCGGGCTGGGCGGCGTGGAATACCCGTATGCACAAGGTCACTCTGACCCAGTCTGAGGGCAACGACCTGGCCGCCGAGAGCGCCAAGCCCGATCTGAACGTGGGCATCACCCGCGAGGAAGAGCCCTTCGGCTGGGAGGAGTGGACCATGATCCGCACCCATCAGGATCTGTTCGTCATGGCTGTGAATGACAAGCAGGTCGTAAGCCTCTACTTCCGCGACCGCTACGTCAACGGAAAGGACGGCTCGCTCCGCGACAAGGACATCACCGTTACAGGCTACGACGAGTCTGTGTTGTCGGTTAACAACGGCCGCATGATCGCCAAGGGGGTGGGAGAGACTACCGTCACGGTGCGCTATAAGGATCTGGCGCACGTCTTCCGCGTCATTGTCGTAGCTACCGACGAGGAAAAGGAAGCACTCCTCTCCGAGAGCAAGGTGGAGTTGGCGGTATCGGAGTTTACCATCTACCTGGGTGAGCGCAGCATCTACCGCCCTCAGCTCCGCGTCCGTATCACCAAGGGTGACGGCACTGTAAAAGAGTTGTACGTCAACGATGGCCCGAATGAGCTGACCTTCACGGGATACGACGAGAATATCATCAACGTAAGTGACAAGGGTGTTGTTACTGCCCGTACCGCGGGCACCACCGAGGTGACCGTGAAGTACGGCTCCCACACTATGAAGGTGAAGATCAAGGTCTCTGCCGACCCCGCCGACGCCTTCTTTGGTCTGGGCGACGTGGAGGAGATGAACTACGTCTCGTTGGACTTCTCGGGGGAGATCGACCGCACCGTTCTGTCCCGCTTCAACAGCTGTGAGATGACCGCCACCGAGGATGGTATGCGGGTGACAGTCACCTCCAAAAACACCAACCCGAACGCCACAGATCCCAGCTTCTACGTCGTCTATCAGGGCGCGTTAGAGCCTATTATGGCTGAGAATTACACCGCCGTGGAGATCGTCTACCGCGTGCCTGCGGAGAATTCCCCTCACACCAAGTCCATGGAGATCTTCATTGGCACAGGCTCGGTCATGGACGCCCAGGGCGGCTACTCCACCTCAGCAAGCCTGACTTGTGACGGCGAGTACCACACCCTCCGCATTCCCGTGTCCCATCTGAATTACTGGAAGGATCAGCTCAACATCATCCGCTTCGATTTCTTCGAGGCGGCTCTGGAGGGAGACTGCATGGATATCCGTTCCATTTCCTTGGTGGCGTGATCCTCTGGCTTAATTCGCTGAATATCCATTAAAAAAGAGAGACTTTTCGTTGAAAAGTCTCTCTTTTTATTTCAAACAAGGTGTATCATCTTTGAGTGTATCCTCCACTTTTTTCATCAATTCGCTGGGGGATATGTCCAAGGCCTCAGCAATGCGAAAAAAAGTCTCCAGCGTGGGTTTGCGCTGTCCCCGCTCGATGGCGCTGAGATGCGTCCGCCCGATGCCCGCGAGCCCACTGACAACCTCCTGTGATAACCTCTTTTCCTCTCGGCAGGTCTGTATGACCAAACCAATTTTGCTTGCGTCTAACATGATCTGCCTCCGTGCATTGCCATTTATTTTGATTATACAACAGCAATTGAGCGGGATTGAATACAAATGTTGACATTTGGCGGCGAAAAAGGTAGTATAATGACGATATATACTTCATAGGAGGATATTATGGAACTACAAGCAACAGGCAATCAAGGTATCACCAACAGGAGCGCTATTGCCAAATTCGTACACGATGTGGCGGATATGGAGGTCAGGGTGTTTACGTTGAGACGAGCTGCTAAGCGAATCCGAAAGGATGCGCAAAAGAAGAAAGAAGCGTTGGAAGCAGAGGCGTGTAATAGAAAATTTGAACTCGACCGAATCAATGGCAGACTTGGAACGGCGAGAGGAAAAAGGTATGATGAGACGGAAAAACTAAAGTTTCATTGGGTAAAAAAACTATTCGCTGCTTTGGGAATAGGAATAGGTGTAGGTTTTGGAATTTGGATGTTTTTAGGAATAATTAGTGTATTTGGTGAAGTACCTAGTTGGATTATAAATTTTTTTAACTTGGGTAACGGATTCGGCTCACTTCTTATATTAAGTTTATTGATATGGCTTGTAACATTTATTATGTCGATAATACTACATGCTTTTGATGTTAAGGATACTATTTCACCAAATATTTTAGGATTCACAACTGAAATAAATACGCTTGAAAAAGAACTCCAAACCGTATATCAATCTTTGTTGAATGCTCAAGCCGAACTTCAGAAATTTGAAAGTCAAATCATCCCGAAATTGTCAACCCAAGCTGATTCTTTGGAAAAAGATGCCAAGCTGATTGAAGAAAAACTCCGCCAATGCTACGAGCTGGATATTGTCAAGCCCTCCTACAGAAAGCTGGTCTGTGTCGTTATTCTCGATGAAATCTTCACCAACGACAAAGCCGACACCATGCGAGAAGCCATGCTCCTGTGTGACACCGAGATCCGCCACGCCGAGTTGATCGGCAAGTTAGATGAGGTCATTCATTCCCTGAAGACCTTGGCCTCTACTCTGCAATACATGACCCATGTGCTGGAAAATATCAATTCTAATGTTTCCTTGATCAGTCAGGATGTTTATAGAATAGCCGAAAGCCAAGATCGTATCGCCTACGCCACCGAATCCATCAAGCAAAGCGCAGCTAACGCGGATTATTATATTGAACAAAAGCGCATGGGCGTGCTTTAAAGAATGGATAACAAAAAAATATTGCTTAGCGATGGGTTAATGATCAACTCTGCGGAATTACAATAACCCCGTAAACAACAATTTACTATCCTACCACAACATAAAAAAGAGAGGCTTCCATCGAAACCTCTCTTTTCTTTATGCAATCAGGCGTTGGAGATATCGTATCTTGTATCTCCGTATCTCGTATCTTAATACATTCCGCCCATACCGCCGCCCATGCCGCCTGCAGCGGGAGCTGCTTCCTTGGGCTCGGGCTTGTCGGCCACCACGGATTCGGTGGTCAGAATGACGGATGCGATGGACGCGGCGTTCTGCAGGGCAGAGCGGGTCACCTTGGTGGGATCCACGATACCTGCGCTCATCATGTCAACGTAGACCTCGTTGTAAGCGTCGAAGCCGTAGCCGACCTTGCCGGAATTGATAATGTTGTTGACGATCACGCCGCCGTCAAAGCCTGCGTTGGTCGCGATCTGACGGACGGGCTCCTCCAGAGCCTTCAGAACGATCTTAACACCGGTCTTCTCGTCGCCCTCAACGGTCTCCAGTACCTTTTCCACGTCGGAAATGACGTTCAGATAGGCAGTACCGCCGCCTGCCACGATGCCTTCCTCAACGGCTGCCTTGGTGGCGTTCAGCGCATCCTCAATGCGGAGCTTCTTTTCCTTCATTTCAGCCTCGGTAGCGGCACCGACCTTGATCACGGCTACACCGCCGGCAAGCTTTGCGAGACGCTCCTGAAGCTTCTCACGGTCAAACTCGGAGGTGGTGGTCTCAATCGCCGCACGGATCTGGCTGACGCGAGCCTTGATCTCGTCAGAGTCGCCTGCACCGCCAACGATGATGGTGTTCTCCTTGGAAACCTTGACCTGACGTGCCTGACCGAGCTGTGCGATCTCAACGTCCTTCAGCTCCAGACCCAGCTCGGAGGAAATGACCTCGCCGCCGGTCAGGATGGCAATGTCGCGGAGCATCTCCTTGCGGCGATCGCCGAAGCCGGGAGCCTTGACGGCAACGCAAGTGAAGGTGCCGCGGAGCTTGTTGAGCACAAGGGTGGTGAGAGCTTCGCCCTCTACGTCCTCAGCAATGATGAGGAGCTTCTTGCCTGCCTGCAAGAGCTGCTCAAGCAGGGGAAGGATCTCCTGAATGTTGGCAATCTTCTTGTCGGTGATGAGCACCAGTGCGTCATCCAGCACAGCCTCCATCTTGTCGGTATCGGTGACCATATAGGGAGACAGATAACCGCGGTCGAACTGCATACCCTCGACCACCTCGGAATAGGTCTCGGCGGTCTTGGATTCCTCCACGGTGATGACACCGTCGGAGGTGACCTTCTCCATAGCGTCAGCGATGAGCTGACCGATGACCTCGTCACCTGCGGAGATGGTACCGACACGGGCAATATCCTCCTTGCCGTTTACAGGCTTGGAGTTAGCAACAAGAGAAGTGACGGCAGCGTCAACAGCCTTCTTGATACCCTTGCGGAGCACCATGGGGTTAGCGCCCGCGGTGACGTTCTTCATACCTTCGCGAACGAAGGCCTGTGCCAGAAGGGTAGCGGTGGTGGTACCGTCACCTGCGGCATCGTTGGTCTTGGTAGCGACTTCCTTGACAAGGGAAGCGCCCATGTTTTCGGCTGCATCCTCCAGCTCGATCTCCTTGGCGATGGTCACACCGTCGTTGGTGATGAGGGGAGAGCCGTATTTCTTATCCAGCACTACGTTGCGGCCCTTGGGACCCAGCGTGATCTTGACGGTATCGGCCAGCTGGTCAACACCGCGCATCAGTGCGTTTCTTGCTTCAATTCCGTAAAGAATGTTCTTTGCCATTGTAAATTACCTCCAATTCATGTATCGTTTTGACGATCAGTCAACGGTTGCGTAGATGTCGTCCTCGGGCAGGATGGTGTACTCCACACCGTCCAGCTTCACAGCGGTGCCCGCGTACTTGCTGGCGATGACCTTCTGGCCGACCTTGACAGTCATGGGGCAGAGAGTGCCATTTTCATTCACCTTGCCGGGGCCAATGGCCACGACCTCAGCGATCTGGGGCTTTTCCTGTGCGGCGGCGGTGAGAATGATACCGCCGGAGGTCTTTTCCTCGGCCTCGACGAATTTGATCACAACACGGTTAGACAGGGGATTGAGTTTCATGTTTTGTTTCCTCCTTATGGGTGTGCGTATGACGCATAATTTATAAATGTAACAGGATGACGTCGAATTTTAGCACTCTTTTACCTCAAGTGCCAAATCCATGACATATTCTACACCAATTTCAAAAAAAATCAAGTGGTTTCTTGCATTGTTCACACAATATTAACAAATTTCGGGCGGATATTCCCGCACGGCTATATCCGCAGACTTCTATATTTCGAGAAGCCGCATATACTGCCTTGAAAGCGAGGGGAGGGATGTATCCGCATGGGCGTAGGAGTTCCGATTTTTTTGATGCTTGCAGGGCTTTTTTATCTATTTAAATTAAAAGGCTTCTATCTTTTGCATCCCCTGAAAACCCTTCGTCCCGCTCTCAAGCGCCAAGGGACGGCAGGGATCTCTCCCATCAGGGCATTGTGCATGGCACTTGCGGGAACGCTGGGTGTTGGCAATATCGTCGGGGTCGCAACGGCACTGTATCTCGGCGGCGCGGGAGCGATCTTCTGGATGATTTTCAGCGCTCTGATCGCTATGGTGCTGAAATATGCCGAGATCGTCCTGGCGGTCAGACACCGTCGGATAAATCAAAACGGCTGCTTTTCGGGGGGAGCTCCTTTCTATATCGAGGATGGATTTACAGTGCGGGGCTTTCCGAAAATCGGAAAGCTCTTCGGGTGCATTTTCGCTTCTCTGTGCCTTCTCAACGCCCTGACCATGGGCAGTATGTTGCAGGTCAACGCCGTGGCCAGTGCGCTAAACCACAGCTTTCACTTGCCCGCATGGCTGGTCGGTGGTGTGCTGGCCGTCCTGTGCGGACTGGCAGTCAAGGGCGGCGTGCGGCGGATATCCTCGGTGACGGAAAAGCTCGTTCCTCTGATGACGCTGGGCTTTCTTTTCCTTTGCGCGGCGGTGCTTTGCCTGCGGTATGAACGCATTCCTGACGCTGTCACCGGCATTGTTTCCGAAGCCTTTTCATCACGGAGCATGGGGGGAGGGATTGTGGGATTTTTGACCTCCAACGGTGTGCGGTACGGTGTCATGCGCGGGCTCGTATCCAACGAAGCGGGATGCGGAACGGCTCCGATGGCACACGCGTCGGCAGAGGTAAGATCTCCCGCCGCACAAGGGGTTTTGGGACTCGTTGAGGTGTTTGTGGATACGGTTCTTTTGTGTACGGTGACGGCTTTGACCCTGCTTGTCAGCGGCAGTGATATAGCCTCCTTTGGGGAAGACGGCGTGCGAACGGCGCAAGCCGCGTTTGTATCGGTTTTGGGGAGCTTTTCGGGATATGTGTTTGCCATCTCTATCTTTTTCTTTGGCTTTGCGACCATCCTCTGCTGGGGACATTACGGAATGACGTCCATGCGCGCCATGCTTGGAAGGCATCAAAAAATCCGGGGCGCGGAGGGACTGTTTTGTTTGCTTTATGCTTTGTCTGTTTGGATCGGTGCTTTGATCTCCCCGGGGAGTGTATGGAGACTGGCTGATGCCGCATTGGGGATCATGACTATCTTCAATCTGATCGTCCTGCTGATGATGCACAGGGAGGTTTCGGAAGAAACGAAAGCCTATCTGGCGGTACACACAAAAAAGGAAAAGCACATACAATGGAAAGACAAAAAACACATGGAAAGGACGGTTTCCCCAAATGAATATCTACATAGAAAATGACGGTGGCTCTCCGAAATATTTTGCCTCGGCCAATTCCTCTCAAGGCTTTATCAACGATTTTCCCAAAGTATTCGGAGACGGTAGCGGTGTGGATCGGCTGTATATCATCAAAGGCGGCCCCGGGACGGGTAAGAGCTATTTTATGAGAAAAGCGGCGCAGTATGCCGAAAAGCAAGGATACCGTGTGACCTATTATCATTGCTCCTCGGATGCCGCATCTCTGGACGGCGTCCTCATGGAGGGCGCAGGACAACCGAAAATAGGAATATTGGACGGCACAGCTCCGCACACGTGGGAGGTGAGTCTGCCCGGAGCACGGGAGGAGATAATGGATCTTGGCGCTTTTTGGGATGCGTCCGCGCTGAGAGAAGAAAAGACGGAAATCACCCGCTTGACCTGTGAAAAATCCAAATGCTATGCCCGTGCTTACCGTTATCTGAGGGCTTGCGGGGAAGTGACCCATGCCGTGGAGGGACAATTATTTTCCTGCTTACACGAGGCCTCTCTTACACGGTATGCGCAACGACTTTTGCGAAAAACACCGGCACGCGGTACGCATCAGGAAGCCTCTGTACGGTTGCGTGCTGTCGGTATGATGGGTGAGACATATCTGGATACGTTTGAGCGCCTGTCACGCGAAAAAGGCGGCGAGATTCTGTGGTCGGAGGAATATTACGGTGTTGGATATGTCCTGATGGAAAAGCTCCTTGAGATCTCACGAAACAACGGCTATCAAACGTTGGTTTCAAAGCATCCAATCCATCCGCACCGCATCGACGGGCTCCACTGGCCGGACACGGGGCGCAGTATTCTCGTGTTGCCCAAAGAGAAGCAGGCAGGCGACAGCGCCGCTGTGTCGTTACGTCGCTATCTGGATACCGATGCTTTTCGGGAAATCCGCGGAGAGGTGCGGCACAGTCTGCATATGGCCGACGAGCTGAAAGCGTGTGCCCTGCGATGCTTGCGTCAGGCGGGGACATATCATTTCACGTTGGAAAAAATATATGCGTCCTCCATGAATTTTCAGGCCAAGGAGGCATTTGAAAATAATTTTCTGGAGCGCCTGTTTTCTCCTCACAAGCCCTGAGGCAAACTTAAGAAAAAAATAAACGGGTCGGTTGAAATCGACCCGTTTTATCCGTACATGAGCGTAAGATCAGCCGAAAGCTCGGAAAGCACTTTCCGCTTCAGAATGAAATAGTAGCCTTGGCGAACCAAAAACAGCCGAGGCTGTTCTTCTCTGGCCGTAACGTACATCCCACGGCCCCCAAGCCCTGCCGTGGACCAAAGGTGAGGCGTGACGACCACGACGGCTGTATCCTTGTCCTTGGCCATGGCCATAGCCGAACGCTCGCAAAAGCTGTTCTCACCAAAAGTGATCTGCTCATGAAAAAAGATCACGCGGATACGCGATACGTTGGAAAGTGCTGCTTTCATGCGTCGGTTGGCCTTTCTCGCGCGGAATACGATGGCGGCGAAAGAAGCACCCAAAAACAGCAGGAGAAAGGGAATTGCCGTGATAAAAAACGCGGATAAAACCACCGCGGCCAACACTGCACCGAGGATCATGGCGACGTTGCGGAACAGCCGCCAACGCCGAAAATAGCGCGCGATGCGGCGGAAAACCAAACCGAGGGTGGATTCCTTGACGGAATGAAGCAGGAAAAGAAAATAGTTTTGCTTGGAAAATCGCCGTGCGTTGATCGCGCCTGCCCCCAAAAGATCTTCTTGCTCCCGATGCAAGGGATCTGTCTTTCGTCTTTTGCGGATATCCCGGATGGAGAGCTCGGGTGTTTCTCCGTACGTCCCCTTGAGATGGTTAATCTTTTGCTTGAGACGGGCATTTTCCTGCCGCTCGTGTGCAAGCTCTTTTTTGAGCTCGGATACCTGCGCTTGAAGTGCATGGATCTTTTTTTGGCGGCTTTTCGTATTTGGGTTGCGAGGGCGTTGTTTCATGTTTTTCTCCGTTTGATAAAGCGGGGCAGGATCATTTTCATGTCCTGCCCCGCGGTCGATGTATGATCAGGCTTCGTTGTTTTCCTTATGCCAGGTGATTTCCTTGAGATAAGCGGAAAAGGCCTCGTGCTCCTGCTTGGTGCCGGGAACGATGGCGCCGCTTTCGCGATCCCAAAGATACTGGTAGCAGAAGACGGTCACGCCTACGCATCTCTCCAGTGTCTCTGTGTGCTGCAGGGAGCGGAGCATGATATCCTTATGGCGGGTCCACTCATCCTTGCCTGCGGCACCCGCGTAGTTGTCTACGCCCGAGAGCGCCTTGCCGAAGGACATACCCACCATGAGGCTGACGTAATCGGTGTCGATGATGTCCTGCCAGATCTTGCAGGTCTTGTCAAATGCCCAAGAGGCGTGCTCAAAGCCGAAATAGACCTGCGGCATGATGTAATCGATGTAACCGGGGTTTGCGCACCAGGTCATGACATCTGCGTAGTGGCTGTTCATGACGGTGTTGATGTTACCCGCGGGGGAAATGCCGAAGAGGGCACGGAGATCGTGGGTCTTGACGGTGGCGTACAGCTCGGCCACCAGCGTGCTCAGGCTTTCCTTGCGCCAGCTTGCCAGATCCAGGTTGCCGCCATTCTTCTTGTATTCGTTGTAGGCCTTGGCGTCAAAGGACGCGTCGGTGGTGGGATAGAAGTAGTCGTCCATGTGGACGCCGTCCATCTCGTACTTTGCAAGGATCTCGGCGGCACCGTCGCAGATGAGCTTTCTCACCTCGGGATGGGCGATGTTGAGGTACCAGTTCTTATTAACGAAAACGATGTAGTCGCCCTTCTTGGATGCATCGTTGTACCACTGCTTGATGAGGTATTTGTCATCTACCTTTTTGATGTCGGCTTCGGTCATACCGCGCATAGGGTTGATCCAACCGTGCACGGAGAGTCCGCGCTCTTTGCAGAGCTCTACGATGATGGCAACGGGATCATACTGGAAGTCACCCGCATAGGAGCCTACCGTGTAGCCGCTGGGCGGATAGACCTCGGAGGGATACATACTGTCAGCATTGGGACGGAGCTGCAGCACCACGGTGTTGAAGCCATCCTTTACGGTGTTGTCCAGCACCTGTGCCATCCGCTGACGGAAATCCGCTTCGGCACGTTGGGTAGAGCCTGCGGTGTAAATCGGCTGCAGGTCGAACTGAGAGAGCCAAAGCGCCTTCCAGTCACCAATCTTCTCGGGATTCGAGGGCACAAAGGGGAGAGTGCCGTCGGGAACCTTTTCGGTCTCAGGCTCGGTAGGAGCCTCTGTGGGGGCCTCTGTAGGAGCTTCGGTAGGAGCTTCTGTGGCAATCTCGGTAGGTGCTTCGGTAGCCGGTTCGGTCATTGCATCAGTATCCATAACGGTAGCCTCCGATTCGGTGGGATTTTCGGTAGGTGCTTCGGTGGAAGCAAGGGTGGGTGCTTCGGTCTCTGCGGGGGAATTCTGATCGCAGGCAACGAAGAGCAGGACGGAAATGAGCAAAAGGCTCACGGCAAAAAGAAGAACTGTGCGTTTCATGGTGTTTCCTTTCGTGGCAGTCATTGGAATATGATGTAGTTATTATAGCACAGCCGGAGCAAATATGCAAGGGGATTTTACCAATTACACAAAAATAATGTAAAATAGTTGATTTCTATCGTATATTTTTTGGACTTGACGCACTTTCAAGGTTGACAAATTCCGTCATATGCGTTATAATATAATAATAATATATAAATCTAAAAGACTTCCGAGGTGCTTGTATGTACATCTTAGGCATGGAAAGCTCCTGCGATGAAACCTCTGCCGCTGTGGTGGAAATGGACGCAGGTGTTCGCCGCATTTGTTCCAATATCGTGGCGTCTCAGATCGATACCCACCGTTTGTACGGCGGTGTGGTTCCCGAGATCGCCAGCCGTGCCCATATCGAGGCTGTCAGCCGCATCACAAAAGAAGCGCTGGACGAAGCAGGGATCACCCTTGGGGATCTCGGCGCGATCGCCGTGACCACCCATCCGGGACTGATCGGCGCACTCCTCGTTGGCGTGAATTTTGCTAAATCCTTGGCGTATGCCAACCAAATCCCCCTCGTCTCCGTCAACCATATCCACGGCCATATCGCCGCCGCCTATCTGACAGACCCCACCCTGGAGCCTCCGTTCCTTGCCGTTGTGGTCTCTGGCGGACATACCTGCCTCTATCTCGTGGAGGACTACACCACCTTCACCCTTTTGGGCGGTACGCGCGATGATGCCGCAGGGGAAGCGTTTGATAAAGTCGGCAGAAAGATCGGACTCCCCTATCCCGGCGGGGCAGCAATGGACAAGCTGGCCTGCGAGGGAGATCCCAAAGCCTACAAGCTCCCCTCCTGTGCCATCACGCCCGATGAGATCGCCTTCTCCTTCAGCGGCCTCAAGACCGCTGCCATCAATCTCATCCATACGGCTGAGCAGAAGGGGGAGGAGTTGAACCGTGCAGATCTGGCCGCGTCCCTGACTTCCTCCATTGTGGAGGGTATCGTCAAAAAGACGGATCTCGCCCTCAAAACCACCGCCAAGGCCGCGAAAACCTTGGTGCTGGCAGGCGGTGTTGCCGCGAACTCTCACTTGCGCGGTGCGCTTGGCGAGTTGGCGAAAAAACGTAAGATCCCCTTCGTCGTTCCCGAACGTCACCTCTGCGGAGACAACGGCGCCATGATCGCCGCCGCAGGATATTACGATTATCTGGCAGGCCACAGAGCCGATACCTCTCTCAATGCATCCGCTTTGGATGATGAGGAAATGCAAATGTGGTCTGTGAATAAAGAAAGGAACAAGCATGGAATTTGAAGAATACAGCCCCGAACGCCCCATCACCGTATCTCCTGCTGTAGTCAAGCGGCTTCCCAGATACTACAGATATCTCCGCGAGCTCATCACGCAGGGAAGAATGCGCATCAGCTCGGGGGAGCTGTCTGCTATGATGAACGTCACCGCCTCCCAGATCCGTCAGGATCTCAACTGCTTTGGGGGCTTTGGCCAGCAGGGCTACGGATATAACGTCAACTATCTTTTCGCGCGTATCAGCGAGATCCTCGGTGTCGGCGAGGGCTTCCACGCCATCATCATCGGTGCGGGTGATCTCGGCCGCGCCCTCGTGCACCTTTCTATGTTTGAAAAGCGCGGCGTGGATATCATCGGTATGTTTGACACGGGTGAGGGCCAAGAAGGCACGGCCGTCGCGGGCGTTGACGTTTTGCCGCTGTCCGCGCTGGAGGATTTCTGTGAAAAGAACCCCGTGGATATCGCAGTCATTACCTGTCCCAAGGAGCAGGTCAAGGCAATTGCCGACAGACTGGTGGCTTGCGGTGTCAAGGGACTTTGGAACTATATGGGCGTGGAGCTGAAATACAGCCGCCGGGAGATCGCTGTGGAAAACGTACACCTCGGAGACTCTCTCATGATCCTCAATTATAAGATCGCCTCCCGTGACGAGGAGCTTCGTGAATTGGAGCACGTGGACGAGCATATCCTTGACTCCGATGCTGAAAACGAGACAAAGTAATTCCTTAGGATAGGTGTATGATGAATCAACTGAAAATCAAATACGATACCTCTGCCATCGTTCTGCCCGGACGCGTGACGGAGGTGCTGGACAGAGCATCGGCCACCGACCTGAAGGTGCTCATGATCCTCTGCGCGTCTCCCGATCTTTGCAAGGATACAGGGAGAGACGGCTGGACGGCTGAGGTCGCATCGGCTGCCGACTGTGACGAGGACGGCGTCAGATCTGCGCTTGCTTTCTGGCGTGGCGCGGGAATGCTTACCGAAGCGACATCCAAACCGAAGGAAAACAAAAAGAAGGCCTATGCAGAGGATGCAGCTCCGTCGTCCGATAAAAAAGAAGCTTCTCCCAAGGCGGTGGAGGCAGCCTCCGCGCCCGCTGTGTCTGAGCCGACGCATACCCCGAAGCTTCGTCCCAAGGACGAGCTGCCGCACTATACCACGGAACAACTGGTTCAGCTTTTGGAAAGCCAACAGGAAACGGCATCGTGGCTCAATGAATGCCAGCGTATTTTCGGAAAGATCTTTAAAACCGTGGAGGTCAACAGTATTCTCGGCTTTGTGGACTATCTCGGTCTGGATTGGGAATACGTCGTTTCGTTGCTTGCCTATTACGTTGAGGTGCAGGAACGCCGTCAGATGCCCAAATCCATCCGTGGGGTGGAGAAGATGGCCTTTGATTTCTATGATAAAGGAATCGTGACCATCGCCCTTTTGGAGGAAGAGATCCGGCGCGAGCATATGTTCGCCGATGCCGAGGGCAAGCTGAGAAGCCTCTTTGGTATGGGAGAGAGAAGCCTTACCCCCAAGGAGAAAAAATGCTTCTCCACTTGGCTATATGAGTTTGGCTTTGGGCTGGACATCATCCGCTTGGCTTACGATGTCACGGTCGACACCAAGGGCTCTCCCAATATCAGCTATATGAATTCCGTATTGGCCAACTGGAACCGTGACGGCCTCCGTACCCCGGAAGCCATCCGCGCGGCGGACGATGCGCATAAAGCCGCCAAAGCCTCTCCCGCCAACAGCAAAAAGCAGACGGCGGAGATACATAAGGGCTCCTTTGATACAGACGATTTCTTTGCCGCCGCAGTCAGACGCAGCTTTGGCGACGAGGATCCATCGTCTCCTTCAAAGTAACATCATGATGGAGTAAAACATGGGTTATAATCAAGAAAATTACAGAAGAATCAGAGCAGAATACGAGAACAAATACCGCATCGCGCGGGAAGAAGCCGATGCGCGCAGGGAAGAGGTCTATCTTGCCATCCCCGAGCTCAAGGAAACCGATCGGGAAATGGGGCATATGGGTCTTCGAATCATGAGGGCCGCTTACAGCGGAGAGCCGGAGGCCGCGATCGCCGAGCTGAAGACTCAAAATCTTGCGCTCAGGGAGAAGCGCCGCGGCATCCTGCTCTCCCACGGCTATCCGGGAGATTATACCGAGATCCGCTATGAATGTCCCCTTTGTGCCGACAGCGGATTTGTGGATTTCAAAATGTGCTCCTGCATGAAGAAAAAGATCATTGAAGCAGGATATGAAAGCTCGGGTATGGCAGAGCTTTTGCGCACCCAATCGTTTGAAAATTTCTCCCTTGACTTTTATAAGGAGGATCCCTCAGCCCTCCGCCGCATGATGCAGATCCTTTCCAAAATGCGGCAGTACGCAGAGAGCTTTGAAACCGAAAAAGCTGAAAATCTCGTGCTTTTCGGTGACACGGGACTGGGCAAGACCCATCTGTCCTCTGCGGTTGCCCGCATCCTTCTGGATCGCGGCTTTGACGTCTACTATACGGGAGCCGTTAATATGCTTTCGGATTTCGAGTATCAGCGCTTTGGAAACAGCATGATGGGAGAGACAGGGGACTCTACGAGCCGATATTTCTCCTGCGATCTGCTCATCATTGATGATCTGGGAACAGAAGTCAGCAACCAGTTCACGACCTCGGTGCTCTACAACGTCATCAACACCCGCCTCAACCGCAAAAAAGCGACCATCATCAGCAGTAATCTGACCCAAGCCGATTTCAGAAAGCGCTATTGGGATCGTATTACCAGCCGCGTGCTGGGAGAATATACGGTACTCCCGTTCCTCGGCACCGATGTGCGTGCCCAAAAACTGAACAGATAAGGAGATTCTCCGCATATGAAAAAGCTTACGTTTAAGCGCGGTATCCATCCGTCGGATGAAAAATATTTCTCAAAAGACATACCGATCCGCCTGATCCCCGCGACGGGCGATATGGTATATCCTCTTTCTCAGCATATCGGTGCGCCAGCTACCCCCATCGTTTCGGTGGGCGATGAGGTTCTGGCGGGACAAAAGATCGCCGAGGCGACAGGCTTTGTTTCGGTTCCGATCTACAGCGCTGTTTCGGGTAAGATCAAGGCCATCGCCCCCCATCAAACCACAACGGGAGAAAACGCGACCTGTATCATCATCCAAAACGACGGTCAAAACCGTTGGATCAATGATACATACCGCCCCGATTATCCGGATCGGAGTGATTCTGACTATGCCGAAAAGCTCATGTCCTCCGAGCGTGTAAAGCACATGACCGCCGCTGATATTCGAGCGGCTGTCCGTGAAGCGGGTCTTGTGGGTCTGGGTGGCGCAGGCTTCCCGGCCGCTGTCAAGCTGACTCCGCCCGACGACGGAAAGATAGAGTATTTCATTGTTAATGCCGCCGAGTGCGAGCCTTATCTGACCTCGGATGACCGTCTGATGCTGGAGAGGGGCGACGAATTGCTCTATGGTTGCGAGATCCTCCTTCGCCTGTTCCCGAATGCCAAGTGCCTCATCGGTATCGAAGCCAATAAGCAGGATGCCATTCGCTCGCTCAGCGAAAAGGCAGAAAAGCATCAAAATATTTTTGTTAAGCCCTTGAAGGCCAAGTACCCGCAGGGCGGTGAGCGTATGCTCATTTACGCTTTGACCAAACGCAAGCTCAATTCCACCCTCTTGCCGTCCAACGTTGGCTGTGTTGTTATCAACGTCGCTACCGTTATCACCGCCTTCCGCGCCGTAACGCTGGGTCAGCCTCTGACCCACCGTATCATGACGGTCACGGGGGATGCCGTGGCCTCGCCCTGTAATTTGGAGGTGCCCATCGGTATTTCCTACGATCGCGTGCTGGAGGCTGCCGGAGGGCTTTCCCCCGATGCTGATCCCGAAAAGCTCATCACGGGCGGCCCCATGATGGGCACGGCACTCTTCCGTCTGGATCTTCCCGTGACCAAGACCTCGGCATCCATTCTGGCCATGCGTCGCGATCCCGTCGCCATTGACGATCCTACCCCTTGCATCCATTGCGGCAGATGCCTCAGCGCTTGTCCCGAGCGTCTGGTGCCCCAGACCTTATCTGCCGCCGCCGAAAACGATGAATTCGATCGTTTTGAAGCCCTTGGCGGTATGGAATGTATCGAATGCGGCTCCTGCGCTTACGTTTGCCCCGCCAAACGGCATCTGGTGCAGAGTATGCGCTACGGTAAACGCCAAACGGGTGCTATCATTCGCGCCCGCAAAGCCGCCGAAGCCGCCAAAGCAAAAGAAGAACCCGAGAAGGGAGGTAAAGAAGCATGAGTCTACCCAACTCTACGATGCTCCACGTGTCATCCTCGCCGCATATCCGTCATGAAGCCACGACCCAAAGCATCATGGCCGACGTGCTGATCGCGCTGTTGCCTGCCTACCTCATGGGTGTGTACGCCTTTGGCTGCAGAGCCCTCCTCGTCATGCTCGTAACGGTTGTTGCCTGTGTTCTGACCGAGCTCATATATCAAAAGCTTATGAAGCTCCCTTTGACGGTGGGGGATCTCAGTGCCGTTGTGACGGGCGCGATCATTACCGTCAATATGCCTGCAAACATTCCTCTGTGGATGCCTGCGTTGGGCGGCGTGTTTGCCATCCTGGTCGTCAAACAACTCTTTGGCGGTCTGGGACATAACGTCATGAACCCTGCGCTGGCCGCCCGTTGCTTCCTGCTCATTTCCTTTGCCGCCGCCATGACGACCTTCCCCGAAACCTTCCGCACCCTCTTTGACGGTGCAGGCGTTTCGGCTGTTGCCGACAGTGGCGCTGCCCTCGATGCTGTTTCAAGCGCAACACCGCTTGCCGCCTTGAAGGCAGGAGGGGAAGTCAATATCTTCCAAATGATCTTCAACACCCACAACGGCTGTATCGGTGAGGCTTATCCCCCCGCGATCCTCCTCGGCGCCGTTTACCTGCTTGTCCGTCGCGTCATCCACATCCGCATCCCCGGGATCTATATCCTCTCGACCGTGGGCTTTATCTGCCTTTTGCAGGTCATTTCCGGCAACACCGCGCTTCTGACCCCCGGTTACCTGGTTGCACAGGTCTGCAGCGGCGGTCTTCTTTTGGGTGCGATCTTCATGGCAACGGATTACGTGACCTCCCCCATTACTCCCGCAGGTCAGGTGATCTTCGCCCTTCTTTTGGGACTTCTCACCGCCATGTTCCGTATCCTCGGCGGCTCTGCCGAGGGCGTGTCTTATGCGATTGTCATTGGCAATCTGCTGGTTCCTCTGATCGAAAAGGTTACGGTTCCTCGCCCCTTCGGCGTGACCCGTAAAAGCAAAAAAGCAAAGAAAGCATAAGGAGGTGCGCATATGAAAAAAATCATCACAAGCACCCTTGTGCTCTGCATCATTACGCTGGTGGCGGGACTTTGCCTCGCCGTGGTATACGAGGTGACCAAGGAGCCCATCGCCGCTGCTGAAGAAAAGGCCGCGCTCGCCGCATACCAAAGTGTCTTCCCCTCGGCAGATGTCTTTGAGACGCAAGAGCTTGCGCCCATTCCCCCCGATGCGTCTGCCGTGGTTGAAAAGGTTGCCGTGGCCAAGCAGGGAAGTGAGGCTCTCGGCTGGGCGCTGACTGTGACCTCTCACGAGGGATACGGCGGCGACATCACCATCGCCATGGGTGTCTCCCCCGACGGCACGCTTACGGGTATTTCGGTGATCTCTCAGGGAGAAACGGCAGGACTTGGCGCAAAGTGTAAGGATGCCGCCTTCACCGACCGCTTTGTCGGTATCAGCGGAGGACGTATCACCCTCGTCAAAACCGAAGCCGCAGGAAACGGTCAGGTACAGGCGATCTCGGGTGCGACCGTGACCAGTACGGCTGTCGTCAATGCCGTCAACACGGGTCTTTCTTACGTCTACGAACAGTATCTGGGTGGTTTACAGCAGCCTGCTGAGCCTTCCACCGAGCAACCCACCGAGCAACTGTCAGAGGAGGTGACGGGATCGTGAAAAAGCTGAAAAAGAATACGCCTTTGGAGCGCCTCTGGAACGGCATCATCAAGGAGAACCCCACGTTCATCCTGATGCTGGGTATGTGCCCCACGTTGGCTGTTACCACGAGCGCCATCAACGGCGTTGGCATGGGACTTTCCACCGCCGCCGTACTGGTCATGTCCAACCTCGTGATCTCCTTGCTTCGCAAGATCATCCCAGGTCAGGTGCGTATGCCTGCGTATATCGTCATCGTCGCGTCCTTCGTGACCATCATTGAAATGCTACTCCACGCGTTCGTGACACCCGTCTACGATTCGCTGGGTATCTTCATCCCCCTCATCGTGGTCAACTGTATCATCCTTGGCCGCGCGGAAGCGTATGCGTCCAAGAACAAGGTGATCCCCTCGATTTTCGACGGTCTCGGCATGGGTCTTGGCTTTACCCTTGCGCTGACCCTCATCGGTATGCTCCGCGAATTTTTGGGTGCGGGAACCCTCTTCGGTATGCAGGTGATTCCCGATGTGATCCCTCCCATTGCGATCTTCGTTCTGGCTCCCGGCGCATTCTTTGTGCTGGCTTGCCTGACCGCTCTCCAAAACAAGCTGAACGCCCCCTCCGCGACCAACAAACCCGAGGCTGAAGCCTCCCTGGCCTGCGGCGGTGATTGCTCCAAGTGCGCGGGTACCTGCGGTGCGGGTAACCACAGAGCCGTAATTCTGGACGCGGCCACCAAAAAGGAAGCGGCAGACCGTGAAAAGGCCGCCGCCGCCAAAGCCGCCGCAGAAAAGAAGGCCGCTGCCAAAAAGGCAGAAGCGGCCGCACAAAATTCTCCTGTAGCCAAGACTGAACAGGGAGGTGACAGCCATGAGTGATATCACCGTGATCCTTTTGACTCTTGTGACAACAGCCCTCATCAATAACGTCGTTCTCTCCCAGTTCATGGGTCTTTGCCCCTTCCTCGGCGTTTCCAAGCAGATCAAAACAGCCGCAGGCATGGGCGCGGCGGTGATCTTCGTTATCACCGTGGCATCCGCTCTGACGTCTGCCCTGTATCGCGGCATTTTGCTTCCCTTGGAGCTGACCTATCTCAACACCATCGTGTTCATCGCGGTCATCGCGGCGCTCGTCCAGTTTGCCGAGATGTTTCTCAGAAAATTCAGCCCTCCGCTTTATAATGCGCTGGGCGTATATCTGCCGCTGATCACCACCAACTGCGCCGTTCTCGGTGCCGCACTGACCAACGTGCAGAAGGACTATTCCTTCGGTATGAGCGTTCTTTCGGGCTTCGGTACGGCAGCAGGCTTTGCCATTGCCATTATCATCATGGCAGGTATCCGCGAGAAAATGGCTCATGCTCCCATTCCCAAAGCCTTCCGCGGTATGCCCATCACCCTCCTCATCGCGGGACTCATGGCCATTGCCTTTATGGGATTTGGCAGCATCGCCTGAGCGAAACACCCCGCGCTTTTTCGGAGCCATCCGAAGAAAACGCAAGACAATAAAAAATGGGATGATTCCCAAACGGAGGTTTACTTATGTCCTCAGAACAGATCATAGCCATCCTCATAGCCTCGGGTATCGTTGCCGCTCTCGGCGTGGTGGTTGGCATATTCCTCGGCATTTCGGGCAAGCTTTTGGCAGTCCCCACCGATGAAAAAGCCGAGGCCATCCGCGAATGCCTCCCGGGCAGTAATTGCGGCGGATGCGGTTATTCGGGCTGTGATGCCCTCGCGGCCGCCATTTCCAAGGGGGAAGCCCCCATTGACGCTTGTCCCGGCTGTGACCAGGAAGCGATCGACAAGATCGCGGCCATCCTGGGGCAGGATTCCGTGGAATCCGTCCGCCGTGTGGCTTTTGTCAAATGCTCGGGCGGCTGTCAGGAAACACGCTTTATCTATCAGTATTACGGCGATAGCGATTGTCACCGCGCCGCATTGGTTCCCGGGCGTGGCGACAAAGCCTGCGCCTACGGATGTGTCGGACTGGGCAGCTGTGTCAAGGCCTGTCCCTTTGATGCCATCCATATCGTCGGCGGCCGCGCAGAGGTGATCTACGACAAGTGCCGCGCCTGCGGTAAGTGCATCGCGGCTTGTCCCAACCACCTCATCGAGCTGCTTCCCGCGACAGCAGGCTACGCTGTCAGATGCTTCTCCCAGGAGAAGGGTAAGGTCGTCAAGGAAATGTGCGACGCGGGCTGTATCGGTTGCGGTATTTGCGCCAAAATCTGCCCCACACACGCCATTACCATCGATAATAACATTGCCCACATCGACCAGACCCTTTGCACGGGTTGCGGCAAATGTGCCGATAAGTGTCCCGCGCACGTCATCATTTCTCCCTTCGCGAATGCCAAGGCAGTTGCCGAGGCGACTGAGGCATGAAAAAGCTGATTTCTATGATCTTGACGCTTTGCCTGTCTTTGGGTGCGGTGTCTGCGCTTTCGGGTTGCGGCAAACCAACCGCATATACCGCGACGTATTTTGATGCGTTCGATACGGTTTTAAACCTCACGGTTGCCGCAAAATCCCCCGAGGAAGCCCAAAGCATCAGCGGAGAGATTCATGCGCTCGTGTTGGAGCTGCACCGTACGTTGGATATTTACCACACCTACGACGGCATGACCAACCTCAAGACCCTCAACGACAGGGCAGGGGACGGCACACCTGTTCCGCTCCCCGAGGATGCCATGAAGGTTTTATCTCTCGGGCAGGAGACGTATGACCTGACAGGCGGTAAGGTCAATGTCGCCATGGGGGCGGTTCTGCGGCTCTGGCATGATGCGCGTACCCGGCAAACCGCACCTCCGTCGGAGCAAGCCCTTTCCGACGCGAGTGCGCATTGTTCCATTGAGGCGTTGGTTCTGGATCAAACTGCAGGTACCGCCATGCTCACGGACCCCAAGGCTTCTGTGGACGTGGGAGCGATCGCCAAGGGCTACGCTGCGGCCAAGGTTCAGGCCTATGCAGAGGAGCGGGGCATTCAAAGCCTCCTCTTTGATCTTGGCGGACACGTTTTGGCCATCGGAAACCATCCCGACGGAAATCCCTGGCGTGTCGGGATCCGAAATCCCGACGGCGGTGAGCTGTATACCGCGTTGGAGGTATCCGACGCCTCCGTCGTGACCAGCGGCAGTGATCAGCGCTTTTATGAATATGAAGGAAACGTTTATCACCACCTGATCGATCCTTTGACGCGGATGCCCGCCGCTTACCACTCATCCGTCACCGTCGTGATCCCTCTCTCGCATACCGCCATCGCAGACGGACTCTCCACCGCCCTCTTTCTGATGTCTGAGGCCGACGGCGATCGCCTGCTTGCCTCCTATCTGCCCGATGCCCCCTGTTACCGCATTCCCATTTCATGAAAGGAAACCGCCGTATGACTGCTCCAAATACCGATCGCAAGCTCAAAAAGAATGATATCATCCTGCTTGCCGTGGTTTTGGGGGTCGCGGCGGTTTTGTTTGTCTCTATTTGGCTTTTGGCGCCGAAAGGGGAAGTGGCCGTCGTGACGGTTGACGGAGAAGAATTCGGGGCTTACGACCTTCTCAAGGATCAGGAGATCCTTCTTCCCGAAGGGCACAAGCTGGTCATCGAAAACGGTGAGGCACGTATGGTGTATGCCCCCTGCCGCGATCAGATCTGTGTGCATCATATTCCCGTGAGCCGTAAGGGGGAGACCATTGTCTGCCTCCCGTATCGCGTGGTTGTCACGGTGTCATCACGGTATCGAAGGGGGTTCTATGAAGCATCCGAAGCATAAGAAGTCTCCTTTGACCAAATCAAAAAACGCCGCTAAAACAGCGGCGCTGATGGGCGTTTTGGTGGCGGTTGCATTCGTTCTCAGCTATGTGGAAATGGTCTTGCATTTTTCGGTGGGTATTCCCGGTGTCAAGCTGGGGCTCTGCCATATCGTCACCCTGTTTGCCCTCTACCGTATCGGCCCCAAGGCCGCGATATTTACCTGCTTTGTGCGCATTGGTTTGAATGCGTGGCTGTTCGGTAACGCCATGATCCTTGCTTACAGCGCGGCGGGGGCGATTCTCAGCCTTGCCGTGATGCTCCTTTTGTATCGGCTTCCGCTCTTTTCTCCCGTTGGTGTCAGCCTCGCGGGCGGTATTTCCCATAACGTCGGGCAGATCCTTTGCGCGGCTATAATGATGGAAACCGCAGGACTTGTGTGGTATCTGCCCATCCTTTTGGTTTCGGGATGCCTCAGCGGCGTGCTTGTCGGACTCATCAGCGGCTGGCTCCTGCGTCGCTTTGAGCATCGTCACATTCTGTAGTGCTGACCTGTAGCCCTCCGAAAAAAATTCCTACAGATTTCCTAAAACAGATACCGCATCCTGCTCACACAAGATCTGGCCATACTCAGTCAGTAGCAGGGACGCGTGACGGCTACAGCTTACGTTGCCGTATTCCTTCAAAAAAGCGTGCTTTTCATCCAGCGAATAAAAAATTCCGTCAGGCACCTCCAGACACAGATGATATGTGGGAGGTGTCTGCTTTTTTTCTATGTACGCGCGACTGCGGTTTTCATATCCGATGGAGAGAAGCCTGCGGCAAAGCGCCAACAGCGTATCCAGATCTTTGACCGTGACAACAATATCTCGCAGACTCTTGCTATGCGTGGGGATGATAGGATCTGTTTCGCTTGACGTGAGATGTTGCACGGCGGCTTCCTCCTTTGGGGAAGGTGATAGGGGGGATTCTTCCTGGCAGGCAAGGGCACGGCGAATGAGCGCACTTTCTCCGTGGGACAACCCCTTGTCCGAGTGGCTCGCATCGGCGGATAGGAGAGGGGGATTTTCCAGTTTGGTCACAAAAATCTCACATCCGCCGCATTTGGAGGTATACATTTGTACCAGTATTTTTTCCCCCTCCGTATGAAACCCGGTTTTTTCCTCGGCATCGTGGAAAATGTGCCGAAATACTTCTCGGGTATGGGTGTCGGTGCAGGACACTCCCTCCAAGCGCGAGGTGTCCAGCGCGTAATGCTGCATATCGGGGGCAGTCAGCATGATTTTTAGTTTGGTTTTGTCGATCAGAATCAGTTCCATAAAGCCTTCCTTCGGTGTGTCCCCGATCTGAGGAGACGCGGGGGATTGTTTATTATATTATAATCCAAACCGCCGCAAAATGGTACCCCTAAATTTCTGGTAATTTGTCGCTGACGGATATGGGATCACGGGAGACATTGGGCGGTTATGTTCATTGCCCGAAGGTGAGTATAGCGGTAAATTGTTGTTTAGGCGGCAGTGCCGCCGGCCAACGCTCGCGTAACACTCTCCGTGGCGGAATATATCACCCGATGGGCAGTGTGGCGGTAAATTGTTGTTTATATTCCCATCAACTTTCTTTCCGTGGCGAAAGAAAGTTGCAAAGAACCGCCACCAAAGGCAGAACCTACGGTTCTCCTCTGGACTCCAACTCCCTCGTGACGCTCGCAGTCCCCCGATAAGGGAGGGGGACTGCAACAGCGTGTCATGTGTCAGCCACCAGCGGATGCCCTCCCCTGCGGCGGAGCGCCTTGGGGCTCATACCGCGTCGGTTGACAGGTGGGGAGTTGGTCGAATAATTCCAAGTGTTTCTTCAAATATTGAAGCTACCGCTCTGACCTTTCGAGGTAAGATCATGTACGGTAGAAAACTACGTGTATATAAAAAACTCTTGTCAGCGTTATCGTTTTTTGTAAAAAATCAGTATCCCGTTTCCGTTCGCTGTCAGAACTGTGGGTTCACGGACGCGACTCGTACAAGATTACGTTTTGACCAACATAAGATTTCAAAACGGCTTTTTGATGAGCCCCAAGGCGCTCCGCCGCAGGGGCGGGCCGTCGGCGTTGGCTGACAAAAAACACGCGATAGCCGCTCCACTTCCTATCGGGGAGCGGCGTGCGTCACGAGGGAGTTGGGGTCTTGGGGAGAACCGTAGGTTCTGCCCTGAGCGGCGATTCTTTGCAACTTTCTTTCGACGAGGAAAGAAAGTTGATAGGAAGATAAACAACAATTTACAAGACCAACCCCTTGTCGGGTGATGCACCCTTGCCTTGGAGAGTGCCACGCGATATTGGCCGGCGGCACTGCCGCCTAAGCAACAATTTACCGCCCCAATGAGGCACCCACAAAAAAAGCCCTGCACCAACCATCGGAAGGTGCAGGGCTAAATTTCTATGCTCTATCAGGGAAAATCATGCCTCATCTGCCGTATCTCCGTCCGCATCATGCGAAGCAGTAGGCGTAGCGGCAGGGGCTTTGGAGGGAACAGGATCGATCATATAGCGCTTGATGACAGGGTATGCCGCATAGGTATACATAAACGCCGCAAATGCCAAAAAGCAAAGGAACGGAATGATGATCGCAACACCGAGCAGACTTGTGCTGATCTGCATAAATCCGATCGCCAAAGCAACCATCGCAGCGGCAAGCAAAAAGATTCCCAGCGCCGCCATCAGATTTCTCTTGATACCCAATACCGTGAAGATCAAAGCGTTCTTGAAGATCTTGGAGATCTTGATGTTGAACGTCACCAGCATAAGATAGGTGTAGAAGCGCATCGCCGCATAAATGATGATGAGCGCGATGATGGCAAAATACATGAAGTTGTTGAAGGCTGTAGGGGGCAGTACCGCGAAATACTGGATGTCGAGATACAGGACTCCGCAGAAAATGCAGTCCAGAAGACCCAAAACAAAGCCTTGCTTCCAGTTACGCTTGATCGCGTAGAAGAAGTCCGAGAAAATGAACACGCCGTCACCGCGCACCAGATTGCGCATGAGATACGTTGAACCGACCTTCTGCCAACCGTAGGTGATGACGTGGAAAAGAAGCAATCCGAAGAATACGTAATTGACAGGGGTATTGGCCGTGGGGAGCGTAAGATTCAGACTCGCAACGCCCGAAAGCAACGTCGCACCTTCGGTAGAGGGATGGATAAAATGTGCACCCATGAGCGGCGCATACAGGGGATGATCCATGGAAGGCTCCTTGGGACCTGCCATCTGTAATAAAAAGATCACAACGAAGGGAAGGATCTGCACGAGCATGAGGAGGTTGATGGAGATCAGCTTCCAGAATTTTCTCTTCCACTGTTTAAAGAAAAATTTGAGATTGGGGGTCGTATCCTCGCCTTTTTGGACGCCGGGGCCGTCTCGCAGGGGATCGAGGAGGGTAAGCTTTTTCTTTTTCACGTTTTTTATGTTCCTTTTCTATATATTGCCCCAGGAAGGGACGATCAGACAAAATGTAAAATGCAGATACTGTAACCGAGGCATCCCACGGCGGCTACCAAAAAACCACCGAGAGAATATGCAAGGTGTCGCATGAGCAGAGGACGCATGGCGGTGGGGGTGCCCTTGCTTGCAAAAAAGTATGCCGTTGCTGTGCGCCGTGCGCTGACGGCAAGACAAAGGCGGATGACCCAACGAAGGGCTGTCCACAGGATGAAAAAAAGCAGAAGTCTTTGAGAAAAGCGGATCGCGGGAGAGGAAATCGTTCCTTTCAGCATAGCGAAGAGCGCGTAAATACTAAATCCCTCGATCAAGCCTCGCAAGCAAAGCACGAGGGATATAAGCGTTCCCGAAAATCCTGTGAGTGCCGCTGAACACAAAAGCAAGCCTGTTGGCACAGAGGCAACCAGCAACCGTAAAAAAACGATCGACAGCGGTGTGTCGGTGGGTGGAAGATGCGCCTCCAGCGTCTGTACAACGGTATCCGACGGAACGTGCGGTATCAGAAAATGGCCTATACCGAACCCCAAAACCGCAAAGAGAAGCGCCCAAAATACCCAACCGACGGAGGACAGGCGTCGTTTCTGCGGAGTAAAGGATACGGGATGATCTGCGGGAGGAACGGGTATGGATACGAAGGGCTTTTCCGGGGAAAGAGCCCTGTTGTGAGAGGACGGGGGCAAATGCTCCATGACGTGACCTGTACCCCTGAGGGGCCTTTCTTATATAATGGTATTCACCTCTGAAATCGCGTTTGGCTGAGACCGCGCTTCAAAAGATCATGCATCATTATACTGTACGCTCGTCCATCAAGAAATATGTGTAAAAGAGAGGATCACTTTGCGCTGAGCTCTTCGGCGCGATCCGTGCAGGCCTGCATGGCATCCGCAAACATTCCGTACAAGTTCTGCTCGCGCAAAACTGCCATGGCACGCTCTGTTGTACCGCCCTTGGAGGTCACGGTAGCGATCTGCTCATCGGGGGTCTTGCCGCCTTCTTTGAGAAGGGTCGCCGCACCGATCACCATGTCGCATACTGCCGGCATGAGCGTGTCTCCCGCAAGACCCTGTGCCGAAGCACCGTCACAAATGGCCTTGATAACAGCAAAAATATATGCAGGGGAAGAGGAGGTTACCGAAATATAACGGTTCATCTCAGCCTCGTCAATGAGCACCACGCTTCCCGAAGCCTCGAACATGGAAACCACAAAATCAAAGTCATCCTTGCCGACGACATCACTGCGGCAGATCACGCTGACCCCCATCCCGATGAGCATCGGAGTGTTGGGAAGCACGCGGATGACAGGCGCACCGTGAAGGGCAGAGGAAACGGTTTCTACCGTGATCCCTGCGGCAATGGTTACGATCAGCTTTTGGCTGATGCCATCCACATCCGAAAGAGCAGAGAGAACCTCGGGAAAATTTTGGGGCTTGACGGCCAGCACGATGACGTCGCTGCTTTGGGCAACCGACGCTTCGGAGACAGCGACCTGTGCGCCTTTTTCGGCAAACGCAGCACATTTCTCGGGGAAGAAATCGTAAAGCACAATGTCCTCAAATGCGACAGTGCCCTTGCTCGAGGTAATACCGCCGATGATGGCGCTTGCCATGTTGCCAACGCCGATAAAGCCGATTTTTCTTGCCATGTGTCAGTCCTCCGTGCGAGTTTCTCTACAAAATATAATTATATCATGTAATTATGATTTTTGTATGAACATACGGGAAGTTTTTTGAAATATTTTCTGCTTCGCCATTGATTTCGGGCACACCCGTCACAATAATTTGAGGATGCCGAAAAACCTTTCTGCACCAATGGATTCTACCGTGAGTAGAGCCAACTTTTTTCGGCTCTACTTCAAGAAAACCATGCGTTCAGTTGCTCTGCGTGTGAGTAGGTTGACTTTTTCGGTGTGATTGGGGTATACTGATCTCGTACCCGGCACGAGCCGTATCATTCCCGCCAAAAAGGAGCCCGCCATGAAAGAACCTATGGAAATCCCGAGACCCGCGCAAAAAACGCAAGACACGCGTGTTCTGCGCCGCACCCACCACAAAGCGCTCTATGTGCTTGCCAAAATCATCCGCGTTGTGACTGTCCCCCCCGTCATGGTCGGCACCCTCATCATTCTGTTGTCTACCCTGAGAACCGATGTGTTTTCGGGCTTTGGTGAAAGCCTTTGCACCCTCCTTTTCTTAGCCATCATTCCCCTGATGGCCTATCCTATCTCCGCCGTGATCCCCTCCATACGGAAGAAAGGCAGAGACGGGCAGCGCAACCTCGCTTTCCTTCTGTCCTTTGTCGGTTACAGTGGCGGTATGCTCTACGCGCTTCTTGCACACGTCAGCCGCCCGTTGCTCATCGTGTTCGGCACGTACTTTTTGTCGGTCATCGTCCTGACCGTGATGAACAAGGTCATCCGCGTCCGAGCCAGCGGCCACGCCTGCAGTATCGCAGGCCCCATCGGTCTTGTATGTTACTTCCTGCCCCCCGTTTGCATTGTGGCAAGCCTTGCACTCTACGCCGTCATTTTCTGGGCGTCGGTGCATATGGGCAGACACACCGTCAAGGAATTTATCTGGGGCTCTCTCTCCAGCCCCCTTTCCCTGGCGCTGGTTGCCCTCATTGTCTCGCTCCTGTGATCGAAACGGAATATAAAAATACCAACCCATCCTCCCGAAAGGGAAGCAAGGGTTGGTATTTTTATTTGTCTGAAATTATCTCTGCAGAATTCCCTTGGCCACGTCCCAAAGATCATCCCCCGTGATGCCGAGCAACGTCGCAGCCTTGCGGAGCATATCGTGACTGCCCACAAACGCTTTGGGATCATGCGCGTCGGATCCGAAATGAAATTTACAGCCGCAATCCTTGGCCACCGACAGGATCCGCAAATAGCGATCCGAAAGCCCGTCAGCGTTCAGCGGCGTATCCTGGCGGTAAAGGCAGGCGTGGATCTCAATGCTGATGTTCTTTTCCTTGGCCATAGAGAAGCACTCCTTGAGACAGTCGTCCGAAATGCCGTCGATGATCTCACATTGGTGCGGACTGCAAATGGGGTATAAGGGGTGACAAATGCCCATGGGAACAGGATAATCCAGCTTGCACGTCGCCACAAAGCGCTCCACCGTCAGCCGCCTGAGAACGTCGGGAGAGGAGAGGTCGTATGTAGTATACATATGCGGATAGTTGAGAATATGGCTGGATGCAAACAGCACGTAGTCAAACTGCAGACTTTCCTCGGGGGAGATATAGGGATGGCCTACACAGGGGAAATAGTCGATCTCGCAACCGAACAGAAAACGGACGTTGGAGGCATCCTCCGCTTCTCTGAGCGCGGGACGCACCGACAGTAAACGGCTGAGCCTTGTCTCGTCCTTGTATCCGAACGCGTGGATCATTTCCGTAGGGTAGACGTGGTCAGATATGCCGATGAGGCGGATGCCCTCGCTTTCACAGTAGGGAAGATAGGTGGATGGCTCGGTGGTTCTTGGCGCGCACAGGGAGCGGTTGGTGTGCACGTGCAGATCGCTGTAAAAATCAGAATCAAACATGATGGCTCCTTCTTAGGTTTCCGTTTCTTCCACAAAGCCGTTCTTGGCTTCGGTGATGTTTCCCGACAGACTCACGTTCTCGCAGCTTTTTTCTATGCTGTAAATGCTCTTGCGGAGATTGCTCGTAAAGTAAGCGTAGTTGTCGGATATGGTAATGTCCTCAGAGATGCGAATATGTACAGCCCTTCCGCGGTTCACGTCACAGAAAAGGTTTCCCGTGAGCGACGATTGTCCCGCGCCCAGCATATGCACGGCATAGGACTCCGAATTGAAAAAGAAGTTGTGTGCTACGCTTACACCCGTGATGGTGCCGGAGGATGTACCTGCGGGACCCCAGGTGAAGATATCCACGTCGGTGACGGTATTGTTCAAGAATTTGCAATTTGTGACCGTAACGTTGCGAGGCATAATGCCTTCGGCAAAAATATCGGCTACGCTGAGGATCTGAATGGCACCGTGCAGAATATTTCGGAAGGTGCAGTTTTGGATGAGCACCTCACGGCATTGGATGAGCATACCGCGGTTGCGCTTGTCACCGATGAAACAATTTTCCACGGTCAGGGAAGGACTCGTGGAGGCGTTGCAAAGCAAAGCGCCTGCGAGATCTTCTGCAATGGTTTCGGCCACGGTATAGGTATGTGTCGCGGGATCTGTGCCCGTGACCGTCCAGGATCCGAGATAGCGGAAGGTCGCTACCTCGTAAGCGTCCAGCGTGTCCCCGATCTTGACATCCAGTGTACCCGTGCCGGGATCGTAAACAATGGCTTGCGCGTCAGAGAATTGCACCTTGACGTATGCACCCTTGACGTTCATGGTGTCATCATGGGAGTGGGAGAAATAACTGTTGGAAACCGTGATCTTTCCCGTACAGCTTCCGAAATGGAGACAATCGGCGGTGGCCGTCATGAGTCTGTCCGAGCCTGCGGGGGGTGTGATGCGCATACGGTTGACAGATATATTCTCCACATAATTTGCGCCCATGGTCATACCCGCGGTATGGTTGAAGGTCACACCCTCCATGTAAAGATCCTTGCAATCCGATGCGTAAAAGCCGAAATACTCGTACATGGTGTAAGCCACGTTGACCCGCGTGCCTTCCTTGACAGGCTTGATGCTGCTGAAGGAAAGCGTGAGACGGCGGGTAGCGGGGTCATATACGCCGTCTCGGATGTTGCGGATGCCGTCACCCGTGCTGTTGTACCAAAGATTTCCGTCATAATCGGGGGTGTAAACACCGGCGGCCTCGTCATAGAAAAATTCCATGTAGGAGCCGTAATTTACCCGCCCGCCGTTATAGCCGCTGTACGTAAGATCATACGGCTCGTCTACCAAAATGGTGACGGTTCTTGCGCCTACATCCGAATCCACAACAGAGCCCGTGATGGCGGTGGGAATCTCATAGTCAAAGGTAAAGCCGTTGAAATGGATATTCCGACAGCCCGAAACCTCAATGCCGGGTGTCCATCGGGTCATGAGGAAGGTGTAAGGCGTGTTTTCTGTCTCACCGCAAACGTAGAGGTCGGAAAGGTTACGGAAATATACGGTTTCCGAAAAACGGTAGACACCCTCGGAAAAGACGATCTTTTTGATGCCCTCGCATGCTGCGGCCTCGGCGATGAGGGCGCGCAGGGCAGGGGAATTATCCGCGTTTTCGGGAGTGACACCGTAATCAGCTGCGCGAAAGACCTTTGCGCATTCGCTGTCTGCAGGAGCAGGGTAGCGGATCTCATTCATTTGGCTTTCCACAATGCCGACGTTGGAGGGATTGCCGAATCCGGCCACTCCGAGTAAAGGAGACGGGGAGGTATAAATACTCGAGGAAAGCGTATCCATCAGCGCTTTGGGATCAGGCTCGGCAGGGAGCGTTTCGGCATCTGCGCCGCTATCTGCGGAAACCGAGGTTTCGGGGAGATGGGTGTCAATAGGGGAGGGGAGGGATTCCTCCTCGGTGATGTGCTCGGTGTGTGCGTCTGATTCAGCCCCGACGTCAAGGGTCTGCGCAGGCTGTGTTGCAGGGGACGTATCGGAGAGGGTGCTCGCCTCTTGCTCCTGCGAAGTACAGGAGGCAAATAAGAGCAATAGCGTCAGGCATAGAACGAGCATAGCATAGCAGGTGTGTTTCATGGTAAGCCTCCTTGGAAATTTTATTTGTTCCAAAATAATTATAACATATTCCACAGACTTTGTAAAGAGATTTTGCTCTCTTGCACACGCGAAAATGCGCAATTTTGATGTTTCTCTATTGCAATTCCCAAAAAGATATGCTATAATCTAATTTGAAAAAACTTACCCAAAAGGGGGTATATTCATGCCAATGCAAATGACCTTCCGCTGGTACGGCGAGGGCAATGACCGCATTTCGCTGTCCGACATCAAGCAGATTCCCGGCGTGACGGGGATCGTGTGGGCTTTGCACCACAAAATGCCCGGTGAGATCTGGGAGGAATCCGAGATCGCCGAGGTGAAGCGTCAGCTGGACGAGTACGGCTTCAATATGGACGTGGTTGAGTCGGTGAATGTCCACGACGACATCAAGATCGGCCTGCCCACCCGAGACAAGTACATTGAAAACTACAAGCAGTGCATCCGCAACCTCTCGAAATTCGGGGTCAAGGTGATCTGCTACAACTTCATGCCCATCTTCGATTGGACGAGATCCAACCTCTTCCACCCCGTGGGGGACGGCTCTACCGCGCTGTTCTACGAGAAGAACATGATCCAGGACGACTACAACGCCATGGCCAAGTACATTCTGGACTTCACCGAGAAGTACCATATGTCCTTCCCCGGCTGGGAGCCCGAGCGCATGGCCAAGCTGGATGAGCTGTTCCGTGCCTACGAGGGCATCGACCACGAAAAGCTGTGGGCGAATCTGAAGTATTTTCTGGAGGCCATCATGCCCACCTGCGAGGAATGCGGCATCAAGATGGCCATCCACATGGACGATCCGCCGTGGGATATTTTCGGTCTGCCCCGCCTGCTGGTGGACGAGGCCTCCATTGACCGATTCCTTAAAATGGTGGATCACCCCTGCAACTGTCTGACCCTTTGCTCGGGCAGTCTGGGCGCCAATCCCGACAATAACGTGGCGGCCATTGTCCGCAAGCACTGCGACCGCATCGCCTTTGCCCACATCCGCAACGTCAAGCACTTTGAGAACGGCGACTTCTCCGAGGCCAGCCACCGGGACTGCGACGGTGACACCCACATTCTGGATATTCTGAAAGCCTACCACGATTGCGGCTTTGAGGGTTACATCCGCCCCGACCACGGCAGACATCTGTGGAGCGAGGGTCCCGGGACTGTGAGACCCGGCTATGGACTCTACGACCGCGCCATGGGCATCATGTATATGCTGGGCGTGTGGGATATGCTGGATAAGTTGGAGGGAAATAAAATGGAGAGTTCAAAACCTGAATTCCTGTATCATGGTAGTCCATATCTGTTTGATATAGTAGAGCCCCAGCAAGCATGCGGTGCAAATCCACAGGAATCACAAAAGGCAATTTACGCTGGCACAAATTTTGAACATGTCATTCCCTTTGCTCTGCCCATTCGTTGGTATCCGGACAACCCCAGCGGTAAACGTGATTTTACTTGTGAAATCTGCATTCAACCGCCGCAAAGCAAGACATTCCTAAATTATGGTTCTCTTGATCCGAATGGCGTTGGCTACGTTTATAAAATCAGATCCGATAGTTTTACGAAGGTGGACGATTGGCAATGGGTTTCTCCTATTGCTGTGGTTCCAACCGAAATCATCAAGATTAAAGTCTCTGATTATATCAACACGGTCGTTTTTTCGGAAGAAGCAAAAGAAATTCACAAGAAACTATATTCATAGTATTGTCCCCGCTATCCAGAATCGGCAGGTTTTTCCGTCCTAAGCCTTCCCCGCTGGGGAAGGCTTAGAGGCGCGGTCATCTTCCCGACAGACATAAATTTGAAATGCCAACTGAATAGGTACAAACCAAAAACAAAAAAGAGGTAAATAACCATGCTGAATCTTCCTTTGAATATCGACTACACCGATAAGGTCGTCGTTATCACCGGCGCGGGGGGCTTGATCTGCTCCGCCATGGCGCGCGCTTTCGCCCAGTCGGGTGCCAAGGTCGCCGCCCTTGACCTCAATGAAGACACCGTCAAGGCTCTGGCCGACGAGCTGTGCACCGAGGGCTTTATTTGCAAGGGCTACAAGGCCAACGTCCTGGATCCCGATATGCTGGCGGCTGTTCACGAGCAGGTAGTGGCCGATCTGGGCACCTGCGATATCCTTGTCAACGGTGCGGGCGGCAATAATCCTCGCGCCACCACCGACAACGAGTACCAGCACGAGGCAAAGGAGGGGGGCAAGTCCTTCTTCGACCTTCAGCCCGACGGTGTGGACTTCGTCTTCAAGCTCAACTTCCAGGGTACCCTTCTGCCCACCCAGGCCTTCGCCAAGGACATGGTGGAGAAAGGAGCGGGCTGTATCCTGAACATCTCCTCCATGAACGCCTACACCCCTCTGACCAAGATCCCCGCCTACTCCGCCGCCAAGGCCGGTATCTCCAACTTCACCCAATGGCTGGCCACCCACTTCGCGGGTACGGGCATCCGTTGCAACGCCATCGCCCCCGGCTTTTTGGTGTCCGCCCAGAACTACAAGCTCCTCTTCAACGAGGACGGCACCCCCACCGCCCGTTCCAACAAGATTCTGAACGGCACCCCCACCCACCGCTACCTGGACGCCACCGAGCTTTTGGGCGCGACCCTGTTCCTCTGTGACGATCGTGCGGCTTCGGCCATTACGGGTGTGGTTCTGCCCATTGACGGCGGATTCGCGGCTTATTCGGGCGTATAACAGTCGTATGGCGATCCAAGACTTTTGCCGATACGCAGACGTTTTCTATGGGAACGGCGAGACCGACCGCTTTTTTGAGGACGGCCTCGCTTCCAAATGGTTCTACATCAAGGCCCTTTGCGGAAACACCTTTCCCCATGCCACTCTCCCTTTTGGAAAAATGTCGGTGGGTGCCTACAGCGGGGGCTACCCCACGGGGTACGGCACACACTTTCCCAACTCCTGCGGAGGTATTCGCAAGTTAGGGGAGGAACACAAAATATTCGGATTCTCCCACCTCCATCAATCGGGGACGGGAGGCATCCGTTACTACTACAACTATGCGGTGGTCACGCCTTTCTACGGGGAGCTTTCTGTCACCAAGGAAGGACGTGCCCCCAAAAGCGAGACTGCCCGCCCCGGCTACTACGGAACAACGCTGGAGGATATTTTCTGCGAGCTGACCGTGGACGGCGGCGTGGCTCTCCACCGGTATACCTTTGGCCACAGCGGCGGTCGCGTGGCGGTGGATTTCTCCAATGACGGGCTGTCCAAGGTCTTCGGTCCTCGGTTTTACGGTGAGGTGAAGGAACCTCATATAGAAACCGTAGGTGAAAATGAGGTGGTCTTCTCGGGTATCTTCTCGGGCATCCTTCTGTACTTCTGTGTCAAGGCCGAGTGCGATTCTCCTCGAATGAACCTGCTCTCTCCTTTCTGCGCAGAGTGTGATTTTGAGGGTGATGCCTTGCTTCTTCGGGTGGCTTATTCCACGGTTTCCGCAGAAAAAGCGCGAGCGGCGGTTCACGCTTCCACCATCTCCTTTGACGAGGCCGCCGAGGTAGCCTACGAGATTTGGAACGAGCATTTGGCCGCTTTTCGCTTGGAAACTGATGACGAGGATCTGAAAGTCAAGTTCTACTCCAATCTGTACCATTCTCTCATCAAGCCCTGCGACATGAAGGGGGAAACGGTGCTGGGGGCGGAGGGTGACACCGTCACCGACTTTGCCACCTTTTGGGATCAGTACAAGACCTCTCTGCCTCTGATCTTCATGTGTTATCCAGACATGGGGAAGAAGATGGTAGCGGGAATTGCAAGCATCAGCCGTACTCTTAAGAAAATCCCCTGTAGATTTGGCCTAACCGATATCTTCCCCTGCGAGGAGCAGGCAAAAATGCTGGGGATCTACGCCCTGTGCGACGCTTATCACATGGGGGTTGACGGGGCAACGGTGGCGCTCATTGAGGAATGTTTGCGTCGTGAATTGGCAAGGGAGGACTATGAATCCTTCGTGAAGACCGGCCACTTTGAGCGCTACACCCATATTCTCGACGTGACCGATGCCTGTCTCTGCGTGGCGGAGCTCACGGATGACGCTGCCTTGAAGGCGCGCCTTTTGACCCTCGCGGAGAACTGGCGGAACGCTTACGGCGACGACGGCCTTATGTCGGAAGCCTCCCCCTACTATGAGGGCGACCGTTATACCTACTCTTTCCGACTGCAACGGAACATGATGGAGCGAATCGAATTGGCAGGAGGCAAAGAGAAATTCGCCGCCATGCTGGACGATTTCTTTGGATTTGGCGGCGAAAGTCTCTCGCAGATCACTCATTTGGATGCAGACGAGGACATCGCCTCGTGTCATTACCACCGTTTCCAGGGCTTCAACAACGAGTGTGACATGGAGACACCCTACGCCTATATTTACGCCGACCGACACGACCGTCTCTGCGAGATCTTGCATGAGTGCGTGACTCGCTCCTTCGGTACAGGGCGAGAAGGGCTTCCCGGGAACAACGATTCGGGCGGGCTTTCCTCCCTGTTCGTGTGGAATGCTTTGGGTGTTTTCCCTGTCAGCGGAAGCGGCGAGTTTCTGATTGGCGCGCCTCAGGTAGATGGCGCAGAAATCCTGTTGTCGAGTGGCAACACCCTGCGCATCTGTACGGAGCGTCCCGATCCTGCCATGATCTACGTGGATCGGGTGGAATGGAACGGAACGCCCGTAGAAGGCTTCCGCATCACTGCCCGTGAGATCATGGAGGGCGGAGTCCTTCGGTTTTATATGAAATAATTTTTAGGAGTTACATATGGAAAAGTTTATCCCCGTGGTGGTCATCAAGGATCTGTCCGAGACTGACAAGATCCTGACCGCCCTGAAGCATAACAACATCAACTGTGCCGAGATCACCTTCCGCACCGCCTGTGCCGCCGAGGCCATTGCTTATGCTGTGGCCAACTATCCCGATATGGAGATCGGCGCGGGGACGGTCATCAATGCAGAGCAGTGTGAAGCGGCACTCAAAGCCGGAGCGACCTTCATCGTGTCTCCCGGTCTTTCGCCTTCCGTTGCCAAGATCTGCAACGAGCGAAACGTGCCTTACTATCCCGGTTGCGTGACCCCCACCGAGATCATGGCAGCACTGGAGCTGGGCATCACCACCGTCAAATTCTTTCCCGCCAATGTGTACGGCGGCTTGAAGGCTCTGAAAGCCCTCTCCGCCCCCTTCCCGCAGGTGAAATTTATCCCCACGGGGGGCGTGGATCGCTCCAACATCGACGAATTTTTAGCCTTTGACAAGGTGGCGGCCATCGGCGGCAGCTTCTTCGTCAAGGAGTCCCTTGAAAAAATGGAGGCAGACCAATGAGCAGAGTTGTGACCTTCGGCGAGATCATGTTGCGTCTCGCCCCCAACGGCTATTACCGTTTCTTCCAGAACGATCAGATGCAGGCCACCTTCGGCGGCGGCGAGGCCAACGTGGCGGTCTCTCTTGCTAACTTCGGTGTGGATAGCACCTATGTGACCAAGCTCCCGAAGCACGCCATCGGCCAGGCGGCCGTGGATTCCTTGCGCTACTTCGGCGTAGACACCTCCAAGATCGTCCGTGGCGGCGACCGCGTGGGTATCTACTATCTGGAAAAAGGCGCGTCCCAGCGAGGGTCTGTCTGCATCTACGACCGCGCCCATTCCGCCATCGCCGAGGCCAAGCCCGCCGATTTTGACTGGAACGCCATCTTTGAGGGAGCCGATTGGTTTCATTTCACGGGCATCACTCCCGCCTTGGGCAGTGAACTGGTGAATATCTGTCTGGGCGCTTGTAAAGCTGCAAAAGCCCATGGGGTCAAGATCTCCTGCGACCTCAACTACCGCGGCAAGCTCTGGACGAGAGCTGAGGCGCGCGAGGCCATGACCAAGCTCTGCGAGTACGTGGACGTGTGCATCTCCAACGAGGAGGACGCCAAGGACGTCTTCGGTATCGAGGCCGAGAATACCGACATTTACGGCGGTAAGCTCAACCACGAGGGCTACAAGTCCGTCGCAAAACAGCTGGCAGACAAGTTTGGCTTTGAGAAGGTGGCCATCACCCTGCGCTCCTCCATTTCCGCCAGCGACAACGACTGGGCAGGTATGCTCTACGACGGCAAAAATTACTGCTTCTCCAAGTCCTACCACCTCCACATCGTGGACCGTGTGGGCGGCGGCGACAGTTTTGGCGCGGGGCTGATCTATTCCCTTTTGACAGGCAAGGACACCCAGTCTGCCATTGAGTTTGCGGTGGCCGCATCGGCGCTCAAGCACTCCATCGAGGGTGACTTCAACCGCGTCAGCGTAACCGAAGTGGAAAAACTGGCGGGCGGGGACGGCTCGGGCAGAGTGCAAAGATAACCTGTCTGAAATCCCCCAAAGGATCGGAATACATCCGATCCTTTTTTTGTACAAATTTTGTGTTCTTATTGACAGGTTTTCCTATATATGGTATAATATGTGGGAAGGGTGTGCACTCAAAAAATTTTGCCACCTCACGGAGAAACATATGATTCAAAGCGTATATTCTTATTTGCCCGACGGTGCGGCCGTATATGAAAATAACGTCCACAAAAACGCCCTGTTTATTCTGCAAAAGCAGCTGATGGACAAGTCCTTGTGGGATAAGTTTGTCTACGTCTTTACCGAGCGCCCCGATCATTTGGATCTCGGCTGGCGCGGCGAGTATTTCGGGAAAATGATGCGCGGCGCTTGCCTGACATATCACTACCTTCCCAACGATGAGCTGTATGAAATTCTGTATGATACCGTCAAGGGGATTCTTGATACGCAGGATGCTGACGGCCGTATCACTACCTATCCCAAGGAGCAGGAGTTCTGCGGTTGGGATATGTGGACGAGAAAATACGTCCTTGTCGGATCGCTCTATTTCTACGACATCTGCCGTGATGAAGCCTTCAAGGCACGCATTATTTCTGCCATGAAGGGGCAGGTGGACTACCTCATTGATACCTTGGGCGAGGATAAGCTGTCCATCCTTGATACCTCCGCATGGTGGGGAGGTCTCAACTCCGCGTCTGTCCTGGAGCCTATCGTTGCGCTTTATAAGCTGACGGGTGAGGAGAAATACCTGACTTTTGCCAAGTATATTCTGGAATCCGGCGGATGCCGCGACGGAAACCTTCTGCTGCTTGCCGAGGAAGGGAAGGTTATGCCATACGAATACCCCGTTGTCAAGGCCTACGAGATGATGTCCTATTTTGAGGGTGCGCTTGCCTACTACGAGGTCACGGGGGAAACGAGATACCTGAATATCGTGGAAAAATTCGCGGATGCGGTGCGTAAAACTGATATTACCATCATCGGCTGTGCCGGTTGCACGCATGAGCTGTTCGACCATTCTGCCGTCAAGCAGACCGAAGAGACCGCGCCGCTCGATATCATGCAGGAGACCTGTGTAACTGTTACCTGGATGCGTCTCCAAGAAAGACTCCTTCGTCTCACGGGCAAGGTGATCTATGCCGAGGGCATCGAGCAGGCCGCGCTAAACGCTCTGTACGGCAGCCTTAACTATGAGGGTCTGCCACAGCTTGAAAAAAATGAAAATGTCCGCGTTCCCGGTGTTCCCTTTGACAGCTACAGCCCCCTCACCTTCAAGGCTCGCGGTATCGGTATCGGTGGCTATAAGAAATTCTCCACCGGCGGCTACTACGGCTGTTGCGCCTGTATCGGCGCGGCGGGCACCGCTCTGTTCCCCCTCATCGGCGTGATGGCACAGGATAACGGATTTGTGATCAATGAATACAATAACGGTACCGTTGCCGCAACGACTCCCAAGGGTAACCCCGTAACTCTTGCCATCAGCGGTTATTTCACCGACGAGGGTCATGCCACCGTCACCCTCGCTCTCTCTGCCCCCGAGACCTTTACCCTCCGTCTCCGTGTACCCGCGTGGAGCCACGAGCCCACCGTCACGGTGAACGGAGAGACATCTGCTGTGGAGAAGGGCTATGCTGACCTCACCCGCGAGTGGAAGAACGGCGACAGCGTCACCATCGATTGCCATCCCGAAGTGGAAATGCAGACGCTCAATGATAAGATCGCCTTCACCTTCGGCGCCCTGACGCTTGCCCGCGACGAGCAGAAGGAGGATGGCAACATCGAAGCTCCCGTTGTTCCTGTTCTGCATAACGGCCGCTTGATCGTCAACCAACTGGATGCCGAGGCAGGCGAGACCGTCCGCTTCACGGTCAAGACCGAGGACGGCGACCTGCTCCTGACCGACTATGCTTCTTGCGGTAAGCACTGGATGGAGGAGCGCAACCGTATTTCGGTCTGGTTGAATGCTTGATTTGATGATTACAAATTGGGGTTTAGCGGTGTGTTTGCCCCCCGATGAACACGAGTAAACCGCTATGTTGGCGGGCGGCCACACAGGGCCGCCCCTACAAGCAAATTTTCTATATGTATCAGCGTCTTTCTGGGTTTGTATGTAGGGGCGACCCTGCGTGGTCGCCCGTAACCTAAAAATTCCCGATTTACTTCCGTCAAACAGCCC
>JAGASP010000061.1 GCA_017621695.1 Clostridia bacterium | reverse complement strand
TGAGTCGATATACGCCTTCGGCGTTCGATATGTGCGTCGATTCCCTCCGCACTCGATATTCCGAGCGGGCGATGCCCGCATCGGATCGATATGCCCACTTGCGTGGGCTCTACGGGCTTTCAGCCCGTAAACAACAATTTACATGACCAACCTCTTGTCGGGTGATATACCGCGCCGTGGAGCGTGTCACGCGATATTGGCCGCCGCACTGCGGCAAACAACAATTCACGTGGCCAACATCCACATTTTAAAAATCGATAAAATTTTTCAAAAATTCCTTGATATATCTTGATTTATAACAAAATATATGGTATAATGAAATTTGGAAATTTATTTGAAAGGCAATAGATCACTATGAAATGGACATCTCTTAACGATCTGCGCGAGAAATATCTCGCCTTCTTCGAGTCGAAGGGTCACCTTCGTCTCCCCTCTTATCCCCTGGTTCCCATCAACGACCCTTCCCTGCTCCTCATCAACTCGGGTATGGCGCCCATGAAGAAGTTCTTCACTGGCGAGGAGATCCCTCCCCGCAACCGCGTCTGCACCTGCCAAAAGTGCATCCGTACCCCCGACCTGGAGCGCGTGGGTCACACCGCCCGCCACGGCACCTTCTTTGAGATGCTGGGCAACTTCTCCTTTGGCGACTACTTCAAAAACGAGGCCATTCCGTGGGCCTGGGAGTTCCTCACCGTGACCCTGGAGATCCCCGAGAACCTGCTCTGGCCCTCCATCTACGAGAAGGACGAGGAGGCCTACCACCTGTGGGCTGACGTGGTCGGCGTTCCCGCCGAGCGCATCGTCCGTCTGGGCAAGGCCGACAACTTCTGGGAGCATGGCTCCGGCCCCTGCGGTCCCTGCTCCGAGATCTACTTTGACCGCGGCGAGGCTCGCGGCTGCGGCTCTCCCGACTGCAAGCCCGGCTGTGACTGCGACCGCTTCATGGAGATCTGGAACAACGTCTTCTCCCAGTTCAACAACGACGGCAACGGCAACTACACCGAGCTGGCCCAGAAGAACATCGACACGGGTATGGGTCTGGAGCGTCTGGCCTGCGTCATGCAGGACGTAGACAATATGTTCCTGGTGGATACCAACCGCAAGATCCTGGACACCGTCAGCCAGATCGCGGGCAAGGAGTACGGTGCCGACAAGAACAACGACATCTCCATCCGTGTCTGCACCGACCACATCAAGTCGGCTATGTTCATGATCGCCGACGGTGTCATCCCCTCCAACGAGGGCCGCGGCTACGTCCTGCGCCGCATCATCCGCCGCGCTTGCCGTCACGGTAAGCTTTTGGGCATCGACCATCCCTTCCTGACCGACCTGTGCAAGGTGGCCATGGAACAGAACTGCGGCGCATACCCCGAGCTTTCCGAGAAGTACGACTACATCCTCAAGGTGCTGACCCTGGAGGAGGAACGTTTCGACGCCACCATCGACGCGGGTCTGTCCATCCTGAACAACGTCATTGACACCGCCAAGGCCGAGGGCAAGACCGAGGTCTCGGGCGAGGATGCCTTCAAGCTGTACGATACCTTCGGCTTCCCCATCGACCTCACCCGCGAGATCATCGAAGAAGCAGGTATGACCTATGACAACGACCGTTTCCTTGAGCTGATGCAGGAGCAGAAGGTGCGTGCACGCGCCGCCCGCGCCAACATCAGCGGTTGGAGCAATGCCTCCAAGACCCTGCTGGCCGATCTGCCCAAGACCGAGTTCGTGGGCTACACCGAGCTGGCAAGCGATGCCAAGGTCATCGCCCTGATCGTAGACGAGATGTCCGTGGACGAGGTCTCCGAGGGCGACGTCACCGTGATCCTGGACAAGACCCCCTGCTACGGCGAGGGCGGCGGTCAGATCGGTGATACCGGTGTGATCTCTGCCGAGAGCCTGACCGTCAAGGTCAACGACACCCAGAAGTCCGACGGCGTGTACATCCACATCGCTACCGTTGAGAACGGTACCCTGAAGGTGGGCGACACCGTCAAGGTGCTGGTGGATACCGTCCGCCGTCAGGCTATCATGCGTAACCACTCCGCCGCTCACCTGCTCCAGAACGCTCTGCGTCAGGTGCTCGGTACCCACGTGGAGCAGGCAGGCTCCTACGTCTCCGACACCGTCTGCCGCTTCGACTTTACCCACTTCGCCGCTATGACCGCCGAGGAGATCGCCAAGGTCGAGGCCATCGTCAACGCCGAGATCCTGGCCGCGGGCGAGGGCTCTATGACCGAGATGGGCATCGACGAGGCCAAGGCTCTGGGTGCTATGGCTCTGTTCGGTGAGAAGTACGGCAAGACCGTGCGCGTGGTCCGCATGGGCTCCAGCTCCATCGAGCTGTGCGGCGGTACTCACGTGGACAACACCGGTAAGATAGGTCTCTTCAAGATCGTTTCCGAGTCCTCTGTGGCCGCCGGCGTGCGCCGTATCGAGGCTGTGACGGGTACCGGCGTGCTGGCTCTGCTGGGTCAGAAGGACGCGCTGATCCACAGCACCGCCAAAGAGCTGAAGGTCAACAACCCCGCTGACATTGCCCACAAGGCGACCCAGCTTCAGTCCGAGCTGAACGCTGCCCACAAGGAGATCGAGTCTTTGAACGGCAAGATCGCGGCTTCTCAGGTCACCGATCTGATGAAGAACGCTGTTTCCGTGGGTGATTTCAAGCTGGTCACCGTTCATATGCCCGGTCTGGCTGTGGATATTGCCCGCTCCATGACCGACAAGATCAAGGACACCTACGCTGACGTAGTGGCTGTCATTGCCATCTCCGACGGCGAGAGCGTCAAGTTCCTGTCTTGCGCCGGCAAGGATGCCGTGGCTCACGGTGCCCACGCCGGTAAGCTGGTGGGTGCCGTTGCGGCTGTCACCGGCGGTAAGGGCGGCGGACGTCCCGACTCCGCTATGGCCGGCGGCAAGGAATTCTCCAAGCTGAACGAGGCTTTGGCTGCTGCTGAGAGTGTACTCGGCGGGATGCTGAAATAATATCTGCAATCATCGAAATACCCCGTCCATGCAAATGGACGGGGTATTCTGATATTATGGGATCATATTTCCGGGACAATATACGCTCTTTCATCAAGCGCATCCGATATTTTATCGAGAATTTCTTCCGAATCTGCGCGGACAGTATGATAGTGATACCCACCTGTAATGGACATCAGCTCCGTAGACTTCCCCGTTCTGACACCTTCCATAAATTGCTTGACATGATGTCTCGAAAAGATATTCAGAGGCGCTTCAATTTTTCCGTACACCTTATGCCATACAAACACGTCAACAACGGTTCCGCCAAGATCCACGATGCAGTTAAGCTCATCCTCGGTCTGTTCGGAAGAATGCTTTACCTTGAATACCCGCTCGGCCAAAGGAGATTTGTTAAGAATGTAACCGTTGCTTGTGGAAAGGATCTCGTACCCGGTTCCTTTCAGCACTGTGATATCCTGTACGATGATCTGACGGGAAATATTGAATTTTTGCGCAAGCTCGCCACCCGAGATCGGCTCTTGGGCGGATAAAAGCAAATTGACGATCGCTTTTCTTCGTTCGGCTACCTTCATACATCCTCCTTATATGGCATGAAGATTTTTCAGAGAGAGGTCAAGGATCGGAGAGGAGTGGGTCAGCGCACCGCTGGAAATGTAATCCACGCCAATATCCACAAGGCGCGCTACGTTCTCTCTCGTTACATTACCGCTACACTCAGTCTCTGCCTTGCCACGGCACAGCGCCACCGCCTTTTTCATATCCTCCACGCTCATATTGTCCAGCATAATGATGTCAGCCCCTGCTTCGAGCGCTTCCATCAGCATATCAAGGTTTTCCACCTCCACCTCAATTTTGCGGACAAAAGGCGCGTATTCCTTGGCCATTCTGACCGCTTCCCTGACACCGCCCGCGGCGCCGATATGGTTGTCCTTTAAAAGAATTCCGTCGCTGAGGTTGTATCTGTGGTTGTAGCCGCCGCCGACCTTCACCGAGTATTTTTCAAAGACACGCATATTGGGTGTAGTTTTTCTGGTGTCAAGAAGCTTGGTCTTGCTACCTTTCAAAAGATCTGCGATCTCTCTTGTATAGGTGGCGATGCCGCTCATTCTTTGCAAATAGTTCAGCGCGGTTCTTTCTCCCGAGAGAAGTACGCGAATGTCTCCGCGAACAAGACCGATCTTCTCGCCCTTCTTTACGGTGTCACCGTCCTTGCAATAAAAAATAACTTCGGTTGCTTTGTCAAGAAGCTCGAACACTCTCTTGAACACCTCAAGGCCCGCAATCACGCCGTCCTGCTTGCAGATGAGATCAACCTCCCCCGCCTGATAATGAGGCATCACCGAATTGGTGGTGATGTCCTCGCTTGTGATGTCCTCTCTGAGCGCCTGCAGGATCAGCTCATCCGCGTTCATTTTCATTGTAATGTCATTCATGGCTCATTCTCTCCTTTTCGATTGCCGCAAGAACGGCTGCTTTATATTTTTCCTGATAGTTTTCATATTGGGATTCGTCAACGGTGATTTCAGATTTGTCTGTCAGCGGCTCATAGCCCTCCATGATGTGCTTTGCGGCGCGCTTTGCGAACACAAGGCTCTCAAGCAGCGAATTGCTTGCAAGTCTGTTTCGGCCGTGAACGCCGTTGCATGCCGTCTCTCCCGCCGCATACAGACGCCCCATGGAGGTTTTGCTATACCGATCAACGTCAATTCCGCCCATAAAGTAATGCTGGGAAGGTACTACGGGGATTGGCTCTTTGGTCGCATCGTAACCTTCTTCAAGACAACGCTGGTAGATGTTCGGGAAGTGCGCTCTGATCTCCTCCGTAGGGATCGGAGCCATTGAGAGCCACACGTGCTTGCTTCCTTCCTTTTTCATTTCCGCAAAGATGGCATTGGCCACCACGTCGCGAGGTAAAAGCTCGTTGACAAAGCGCTCACCCTTGGAGTTGAGCAGGATCGCGCCCTCGCCTCGAACCGACTCGGAAATCAGGAACTCTCTGCTTCCCTCTTTTTCGGTATAGAGCGTAGTGGGGTGGATCTGTATGTAATCAATGTGTTGGAGCTTGATGCCGTATTTGAGTGCGAGAGCGATCGCATCCCCCGTCAAATGCTTGTAATTTGTGGAATGCTCAAAGATGCCGCCGATGCCGCCCGTGGCAAGAACGGTATAATCCGCTTGGATGGCGGAATAATCGCCGTTTGCATCGTGTCCTATGATGCCGTGGCATTCGTTACCGTCGCAAATGAGATCGACCATCGTATAGTTTTCGATGATGGTAATGTTCTCTCTCGCTCTTGCCGTCTCCAAAAGATGCGAGGTGATCTCCTTGCCCGTTTCATCCTCATGAAACAGAATCCGCTGATGGGAATGCGCGCCCTCACGGGTGTAAACAAATTCCTCACCGTTCTTCTCAAAACGAACGCCAAAGGATACAAGATCGGAAATGACCTCCTGGGAGGAGTGGATCATGATATGGACCGAATCGGGATTGTTTTCATAGTGTCCTGCCTTCATGGTGTCCTCGTAGAAGGAATCATAATCATCCTCGTCACGCAAAACACAGATCCCGCCCTGTGCGAGAAAAGAATCGCTTCTGCGAGCTTTATTCTTCGTAATGATGACGATGCTCTTTTCCTTTGGTAAGTTCAAGGCACAATACAGTCCTGCCACGCCACTGCCGACAATTAAAATATCCGTCTTCATTTTCTTACCTTCCTAACTCAAGCATTCGATCCAGCGACTTTTGCGCTTTTGCAGCAACCGTTTCGTTCACAAGCACCTCATGATTCTCCTTCTCCAACGCAAGCAGGATGTTTTCAAGTGTGTTAAGCTTCATATCCGTGCAGCAAGGACGGGGATCCGGATAAAAAAACTTCTTCTCAGGGTTGTCTGTGACCAGCTTATAGTCCACACCATCCTCAGTGCAAACGATAAACTCCTCATGAGGACTTTGAGATACATAATCGATCAGCTCTGCCGTGCTTCCGATAACATCGGATATCTCCAACAGCTCTGGCTCGCACTCGGGGTGAATCAGAATGGGAGCTGCCGGGTGCTTCTCTTTCTGCTCGATGAGCTGTTCCTTTGTAATGGAGGCATGGATCGGGCAACAGCCGTCGTTGATGATAATATTCTTTTCGGGGATTTGCGAAGCCACGTATCTACCGAGATTTCTGTCGGGAATAAAGAAGATGTTTTTGTTCGGCAACGCCTTGACGATCTTGATGGCGTTGGAGGAAGTCACGCAAACATCACTCAGACATTTCAGCTCTGCCGTAGAGTTGATATAGCAAACGACCGCGAGATCTTCATACTTCTCCCGCATTTCCTCGATCTTCCCCTTGGCGACCATATGTGCCATCGGGCAATCCGCCGTAAGATCGGGCATCAGCACCTTTTTATCGGGATTGAGTATTTTGGCGCTTTCTCCCATAAAGGAAACACCGCAGAACACGATGATATCCGCCGTGCTTTTCTTTGCGACCTTGGCAAGATAGAAGGAATCGCCTACATAATCAGCAATTTCCTGTGCCTCCGCAGGTGCGTAATAGTGGGTAAGAATAACCGCATTCTTCTCTTGCTTCAGCCTGATGATTCTGTTTTTTATTTCTTCTTTCATTTTTCTCCTCGTGATATGCCTGAGGGAACCTCCAAAAACGTTGTTGGCAAGGACGCCGTGAGGAAGGTTTTCGTCTTCTCTTCTCGTAGTGGCGCTACGCAAAAAGCAGCCGAAAAAAGTGACGGAAAAATCACCGTGGATGATCCGTCAAGAGAGTTTTTAGAGGTGACTCTGAATTTAACCTCCATATTATACCACGAAAATTGTCATGTGTCAAGTCCGCTGTAAAGTTTTTGTGCCGTTTTTTGGGGAAATAAATAAGCCGAAGCATTGCTTCGGCAAAAAATCAGTTTTGGCGGACAACTCTAAAAGCTCTGTCAATGTATGCAGAGAAGACCTAAAAATTAACGATATGGATCTCATTTCCGTGTGCGCGTATGATGTTTACCAGATCCTCCGACTTTAGCCAGACAGTCGCGGTATTGTCACTGGGATGAACACCCACAAGACCCAGACCTTCAAAAAAGCTCTGGTCCAGATACAGAATCACCTTGCGCTCTTCGTCGTTCAGAATTCCCAAAGGGGTCACCGCCCCCGGAATGAGGTGCATGATGGACATTAAATCCTCGGGGGACGCAAAGGTCAAGGGACGCGTCTCATAGGTGCGTCTGAATTCCTTCAGATCCACGCGCTTGTCCCCCCTGACGGTGATGAGGTAGTAATTGCGGCGTTTATCATCCCTGACAAACAGGTTTTTGGCATCGGCTTCGGGATAGGGGATATCCACCGCGGCAAGCTCCGCCATGTTATAAACGGCAGGATGCTCGGTGATCTCATGCCACAGGTTTTCACGCTTCAAAAAATCATATATTTCTTGCTTATTCATATAGGTTTACGCTTCATGCGGCCGAATGTACCGCATCTCTTCCCTTTCGATTCAATTCGTTACGGTTTCATTTCCCAACCGTGATCGCCGTGGTAGATCATCAGGCGCGTCATGCCGCCGTCGATGCAAATGTTTTCTCCCGTGATAAATCCCGCCATATCCGAGCAAAGATACAGCACCATGTTGGCAATATCCGGGGGATTTCCCACCCGTCCTGCAGGCTGCTGGACAGCATCGGCGCCCTCATAAACCGTATAGCTGTTGTCGATCCAGCCGGGAGAGACAGAATTGACGCGCACCCTTCCCGCAAGGCTCACGGCGAGGGCGTGGGTCAAGGCAGAGATGCCTCCCTTCGCGGCGGTATAGCTTTCGGTTTCGGGCTGACTCATGCGGTCACGGGAGGAAGAAATATTGACAATGCTTGCCCGCTCCGCAAAGTAAGGCATAAAGAGCTTGGCAAGGTAAAACGGTGCGGTCACACCGACCTTCAGCGCATATTCAAAATCCTCGTAGCTTCCCTCGGTAATTCCGCACATTTGCGGCGCGGCGTTGTTGATCAGGAAATCCACGCGGCCATGTTCGGCAATGACTTTGGCGGCAAAGGCTTCCAGCACGGTTTTGTCGGCAAGATCACCCACGAAACCATCGTTCTCCAAAAGGTCGATGACGCACACGGTAGCGCCTGCGGCCTCAAACTGTTCTTTGATGCATTTGCCGATCCCGCGGGCACCGCCCGTCACAACGGCGATCTTATTTTTAAAATCAAACATATTTACCTCACCAGATCCATGGAATCAAACGGTATCTGACACGTTTTTTGTATTCTTCATATCCCGCCAGCCCTTCAGTAAGCACCTTTTCCTCGTTACGGATGCGGACAACGATGACGGCAACATAGGGGGCAAAGCAAAGGAGCGACCATAGAGATCCGAGCACCACGGGGATGGAGAGAAACAACCAAACAGTTGCCGCATACATGGGATGACGGACAATGCCGTATAGTCCCGTATCCACAACGGTTTGGCTTTCCTGCACCTCAACGGTTCTGGAAAGATAGGCGTTTTCCCGCATGACCTCGGCATAAAGCGCGTAGGAGACCAGCAAAACAACCGAAGCGATCACCACGCCCCACAGGGGGATATGCGACCAGCCGAATCGGAAATCCAAGCCTGCTACGATAAATCCGCCAAGGAACAGGCAAGCGGAGACAGCGACAACACCCTTTTGGGTATTCTCTGTCTCTTTGGCATTCAGGCGTTTTTCCAGCAGATGGGGGGCTTTGAAAAGGAGGATCGCACCGAGGATGAGCATGGGCACAAACAAGAGCCCGATAAAGAGCCATGCGTTCATATAAGAAAAGCTGCCGGCGGGCAAAAAGAGCAGGACACCGACAAAGAGAAGCCCTACGGTAAATTTTATAAGGGCGTTGAGCAACAGTTTCACGGTTTTTCCCCTTTCAGGAGGCTTTTCTTTATTGTAGCATATTTTGGGAAGGATTGCAACGGTTTTGAAAAAGAAAACTGGAGCATCGTGAGAAATGCTCCTGTTTTTTGAGATATGATTGGGCACACGCGAGCAACGCCTGTCGGCCATGTGGGATTCTGAGTTGTACCACATATAGAATGCCCCGCAGAAGCGGGGCAAAGTGGTATTACGAGAAATCCTTTTTCTTTCCAACAAAGGGCTCATATTTCGCAATGATATCTTGCATTTGCGGCATATCCTTCAATTCCTGATACGAACCGCTTTGAAGGAGATACCCAAGCTCTCGCGCCACGTCGTTTTCCTCCGTGCCGGAATTGATCTTGCTTGCATCAAACATATTTCCGCGAACAAGGAAGGATGAATGCACGGCGGTTTGAGAGAGATCATCATAGGCTTTGGCATACTGCAAGCCCTTCTCAAAGTTCTCCAAAGCCGCATCCAAGTTTTGAACGCGCACATACCGATGGGCAATCCAGATATGCAGTTCGGCCAAATGATAATTCCAGAAGCAAAAGTCCCCATCATCGAATACCAGTTCGATCAAAGCGATCGCTTTTTTCAAAATACGAATGGATTCATGCGGGTCTTCCGTAGCCAGTGCCATATTGCGGATATCCACCATCAGATACTCAGTAAATTCCACCAAGCCTGCGCGAGTGTATGACCACCATTCTTCCGAACCCTTTTCATAGCATCCTTGCAATTCCTTTTCCTGTGTATGGAGCAACGTAGGAAAGCGTTTGGCTGTCTCGATCGCCTTGTCAAGCCGACCATCCAGAGCATATAGACCTCCAAGAATCGAAAGCGCGGAGTAGCGTACTTGATCGACCGTACACTCATCCAGCACCCGCTCACACAGGCGGTACAACTCCTCCTTGTGTACTTCGTGACCGTAAGGCTCCTCGCAATTCGGATCATAGTAGAGCTTCCACATATATTCCTCGACGATTCTCCAATCGTTGGGGAATTCCTCGTAAGCAGCCACGATCAGATCGAAAGCCTCACGCTCTTTGCCAAGTGCGCACAGCCTGTTCCGTTCGTTCATGATCTCTTGGATTCTTTCTTCGGCTTTGACCGCATCCAGTCCAAGCAGTTCGTCGGTAGAGACGCCGAAATAGGATGCCAACGGAAGCACCATACTGATATCGGGAAGTGCTTCATTTCGCTCCCACTTGGAAACAGCCGCGATTGAAACGTGCATACGCTCCGCAAGCGTCTCTTGGGTAATGCCTTTTTGTTTGCGAAGGCGTTTGATATTATTGCCAATGTAAAGTTGCATATTGTATACCTCGTTTTCATGAATTGAATCACCGGTGCTTCTGCGCATATTATACACCATAAGTACACTTCTTGCAAGAGACGGATAAGTTACCCAATTGAACCGACGGTTGATTTTTTCAAGCAAAAGAAAAATCGTTTCCTGATAGTTTAGCATTCCCCATACACTATCCCATGCAGGAAACCGAGCACACGCGAGCAACGCCTGTCGGCCTTGTGGGTTTCATTGTTGTGCCATATATCGGCAAAACCAAAAAAGGAGCACAGTTGTGCTCCTTTTTGATTTGGGTGAGTCAACTACAAACCAAATCGAATTTTGTGAAGCTATGCGTTGTACAGGCCAAATGCCTATTTCCGAAATGCAACCGTAACGGTCGTACCGACACCGAATTCGCTTTCGATGGAAAGCTCCGCATCCGAAATGGCGCAGATGTGCTTGACGATGGCAAGGCCAAGTCCCGTGCCGCCGATACGCTTGGAGTGGGATTTATCCACGCGGTAGAAGCGTTCGCAAAGGCGCGGCAGATGCTCTTTTTCAATACCGATGCCCGTATCCTCGACCGCAAGGCTTACACCTGTATCCGTTTCGGTCATGGAAACCGTTACCGAGCCGCCGTCTTTGTTATACTTGATGGCGTTGGAAACAAGATTTTCGATAAGCTCAAAAATCATGGCTTGATCGGCGCATATCTTAGCAGAGCCAACGATGCTTGCGGTGATATTTCTGCTTTGTGTCTTCTCGGAAAGACCGTCGAGAACCTCCTTTGCAATATCCTCAAGAGATACCTCGGAAAGCGCTCTCTTGGGTGCATCTCCGCTTTCGATCTTGGAAAGCATCAGCATATCTGAGATCAAAGAGCCGAGCCTAAGACATTCCTTATAAATCCGTCCAAGCTGTTTTTGGGAGGTATCGTCCATGCCCTCCTTGTTCATCAGCACCTCGGCAAAGCCCTGCATAACTGTGATGGGCGTTTTGAGCTCGTGCGATGCGTTGGCAAAGAAATCACTCTTTTGCTTCTCAATCAGCTTTTCCTTCGTAATATCCGTAACGATAATAATCGCGGAAATATCGTCGCAGATGACCTCGTTTGTCACCTTAGTAATCACGACCGACAGATATTTATCGTCGTAAGCACAGTTAAAAGCGAAATTCTCCCCGATATGCTCGGTGATCTGCTCGTAAACAGGCAGCTTTTCAATCAGAAACACAAGATCTCTGCCAATGTCGTGGTGCGTTCCGTTAAACATTTCAAACGCACGCTTATTTGCGAAAACGATATGTTTTGATTTGTCAAGAGCGATAATGCTTTGAGATACGTTATCAAGCACGGCGTTCAGCTTCACCCTCTCGCCGTCCGCGATACGGATGTGGCTGTGAATGTTCGCGTTCAACTCGTTGATTTGATTCAGAACCCCGAACAGCTCCGGCTCACTCATATCGGTCTTGATCGGTGCATACTGTCCTTCGTTCAAGCTCTTTAGACTCTCCCCGATCTCTGTCACCTTAGATGAAACGTTACGGGATATAACGGTTGAGAGGACAAAGGAAAGAATCAGGGATACGGCAAGAACGAGAATGAGAAGCGGAATGATAGCGGTAAAGTAAGGCGTAATAACATGGCTGCTTCTTATCGCAAGCCTGAGAATAACCTCGGTACCGTCCGAAAGCGCTGTTTTTGTTGCATAATAGGTCATATCGCACTTGAAGGTTTCTGAATACCTTTCCACGGTATCGGGCTTGCCTTCAAGGGCGTTTTTGATTTCCTCGCGGTCTCTGTGATTTTCAAGAGGCGCTTTTGTGTCGCTCTCGTAAAGAACGTTACCGTCTGTATCGAAAATCGTAATACGAAGCTCGAGGTTGTCCGAGTATTTATTAAATACAGCAAAGTCGCTCTGTTCATTCATCAGCGTGGCGGCAAGCTCTGTTTCTTCCTTTAACCGTTCATTTACAATATTGTCCGTATTCATATGAACGGCAATGATGCCGAACACGAACATCAGAAGAACGCAGGTAAGCGCTGCGGCAAATACCTTATAAAATATCTTTTTTTTCATAAGCTATTCTCCCGCGAAGCGATAGCCGATACCGCGCACGGTAACGATCACATCGCCCCCTCCACATTCGGTGATCTTATCACGGAGCTGAGAGATATGTATATCCAGCGTTCTTGTTTCGCCCATATAGCTCTCTCCCCAAACCTCACGGAACAGCTCCTCGCGCTCGATGGTAACGCCTGCGCGCGTAATCAGCATCTTAAGCAGCTTGAATTCCTTCAAGGTAAGTCCCAAGTCTTGTCCCTCGTAAAAGATCTTATAAACGTTATTGTCGATGACAAAGCCCTTCTGCGCCGACACGTAGAGGTTTGCGCGGCGAATGTTGGTCTTGACGCGGGCGATCAGCTCAAGCACCGAGAAGGGCTTGGTCATATAATCGTCAGCACCCTTATTCAGTCCCTTGACCGCGCTGATCTCGTCGGATCTTGCGCTCACGATAATGACGGGCATCTTCTCATCCATTTCTCTGATCCTTGTGAGAATGGTGTATCCATCCATATCGGGAAGCATGATATCAAGAATCACAAGATTCGGGCGAACTTTCGTGAATTCACGGAAGAAGTCCTTTCCGTTTTCAAACATTTGGGTAGCAAAAACGCCTTCAAAAGCGCCTTCGTACAGCTCGCGGATGCCTTCGTCGTCTTCGACGATATAAATCATCTCATCCATTAAAACTTTTGATGTACCCCCGTTTCATTATATTTTGTCCACTCGGCCACATTCACGGCGTGGTCACCGATTCGTTCCAAGTATTTTGCGACCATCATCAGCTCAATCGCCTGGTCGCCGTTTCTGCCGTCCTTTTTGATCAGCTCGATCAGGTCGGTCTTGACACAGAGGAACATATCGTCCATCTGATCGTCAAGAGCGATCACCTCGTCTGCAAGTGACTCGTCGTTATTGATAAAAGAGCTTACGCTATCTCTGACCATCTTGACCGCAAGATCCCCCATAGCGGTAATGTGCGTGAGCTTCTTGATATAGGCATCGCCCGGCATGGTGTAAACAAGGTCGCCGATGTCTGCGGCTTGATCTCCGAAGCGCTCAATGTCTGTGATCATCTTAAGCGCGGTGGATACCTCACGGAAATCCTTCGCCACGGGTTGCTGCTTCAGAAGGATACGCATACACTTCTTTTCAATCGCCATCTCATATTCATCTACGCGCTTATCCATCACGCTGATGCTTTTGCCAAGCTCTCGGTCACGGTTTACAAGCGCGGTGATGGCATCCGAGATCATCTGCTCGGTAAGTCTGCACATCTCGACAAGCTGTGTTTTTAAGTCGGCAAGTTCTTCTTCAAATATTTTTCTGATAGACATATCATTATCTCCATTATACCATAAATTTGTTACAAAATCAACCGAATCTTCCCGTAATATAACGCTCGGTGCGCTCATCTCTCGGAGAAGTGAAAATATCGTCGGTGTTGCCGTACTCCACAAGCTCACCGAGAAGGAAGAAAGCGGTCTTATCTGCGATTCTCGTTGCCTGCTGCATATTGTGGGTTACGATGACAATCGTGAGGTCTTTCTTCAGCTCCTCCATCAGCTCCTCGATCTTACCCGTGGAGATGGGGTCAAGAGCCGAGGTTGGCTCGTCCATCAGAAGCACCTTGGGACTTGCGGCAAGCGAGCGCGCGATGCAAAGTCTTTGCTGCTGACCGCCGCTCATGCCGAGTGCGTTCCCCCGAAGTCTGTCCTTGACCTCGTCCCAAATGCTGGCGCGGCGCAGCGACTGCTCCACGATCCCGTCAAGCTCGCTCTTTTTCTTGATGCCGAAGGTTCTCGGAGCGAATGCAATATTATCGTAAATGCTCATCGGGAAGGGATTGGGCTTTTGAAACACCATCCCGACGTTCTTGCGAAGAAGATTCACGTCGGTTTCTTTGTCGAAGATGTCAATCCCGCCGATCCGGTATTCGCCTTCGACGCGACAGCCCTCCACAAGGTCATTCATTCTATTGAATATTTTAAGAAAAGTAGATTTTCCGCATCCCGAAGGTCCGATCAAAGCCGTGACCTGTTTTTCGGGAATTTCTATGTTAATATCTTTCAAAGCGTGGAAATCACCGTAATAAAGGTTACAGCCCTTGGCGGTGATGTCCATACTGCCGATAAATTCATTCATTTTGCATCTCCATACGTTGATTTTTTGATCAGATTGCCGATCCATCCTGCGAGCAGGTTCAGTATCAAAACAAGAACAAGAAGCACGACCGCCGTGGCCGCCGCCTCATTGGGATAGCCGTGGCTTGCGAAATAGTAAATGTCAAGAGCCAAGCTCGTTCCCGGTGACATCAAGGTTTCGGGAACTTTATTGACAACCATACCAATGGTCAGGATCAGCACGGCACTTTCCGAAACGACGCGCCCGATGGCAAGGATAATGGCGGTCACGATACCGCCTGCGGCAGAGGGAAGAACGATCTTGAAGATGGTTCTGACCTTGCTTGTACCAAGCGCATACGCGCCTTCACGAAGTCCGCCCTGCACCGAAAGCAGGCTCTCCTGTGTGGATCTGACGATGGTAGGAAGTATCATTATGGCAAGTGTGATACCGCCTGCGAGCATGGAATAGCCCCAACCGAAGGTAACCACGAAGATCAGATAACCGAAAAGACCGTAAACGATACTCGGAATGCCTGCGAGCGTTTCCGTGGCAACTTGTACGATCTTGACGAACTTGCCCTTATTGTTCGTATATTCGACAAGGAAGATAGCACTTGACACACCAATCGGAACTGCAATCATAGCAGCGATACCGACAAGCTGAAGTGTGCCGATAAACGCAGGAAGAATCGAAGGAGTGTCCTTATAATCTCCAAAAAGAAGATCCACGGAAAGCTTGTCTACGCCGTTGATCAGCACGTATGCAACAACGGTAACAAGGGCGGCCAAGGAGATCATGAGCGCGGCGATGCCAATATATTTGAGTGCAGAATACAGCTTTCTCATTTTTTTGCACCTCTTCTTCCCTTCTTATCGGCAACCTTGTGGGTGCCTTGGGCGTGGTTGTCTTTTTTGAGCAGAGCGAAGCTGACGTTGAGGATCAACGTGAACACAAACAAGACCACGCCCGTCGCGATCAGCGCGGAAAGCGCATCTCCGTTCAGCTCCAAAGCACCCATAGCAATATTCGCCGTCAGCGTTCTGACGCTTTGGAACAGACTCTCCGGCATTTCGGGGCTGCCGCCGATGACCATGATCACAGCCATGGTCTCACCGATGGCGCGTCCGATGGCAAGAACGACGCCCGCGAGAATGCCGCTTTTGGCAGCAGGCAGCATGATCTTGAACGTGGCTTGCTCTTTGGTCGCACCCAGCGCGAGCGCCCCTTCATAGTAGGTGTTCGGAACGCTGTTCAGAGAATCAAGGCTGACACTGACAATGGTCGGTAGGATCATGATACCGAGAACCAATGAAGCCGATAGAATACCGTAGCCAACGCCCGTGGGTGAAATATAATCTCTTACAAAAGGCACGATGATGGTCATACCGAACAGACCGAAAATGACCGAAGGAATGCCTGCAAGCAGGTTGATCATCTGTCTGATGGGAGCAACGAGCTTCTTCGGGCAGAACTTATAAAGCGCGATTGCCGTGAGAAGGCCGATGCCAATGCCTATGATGACCGAAAGCGCCGTGACGTAAAGGGATGCCACGATCATCGGGAATATCCCGTAGCTTGGATTGTCTGCAAGCGGCGCCCAATCACTTCCGAACAGGAACTTTGCAAAGCCCGTCTTTGCAATAAACGGCACACCGCTGACAAAGAGGAATACCGTGATCGTCGCAAGCGCGAGAATGGAAAAGATCGCGGAGAAAAGGAACACGCCGCGCATGACCTTTTCTCTCGCGTTTATAAATCCGTACAGATTTTTCATATTACTTCGTAACGCCTGCCCAAGTCTTGATAGCCGCGTCGCCTGCCTCTACGTTGTAGATGTTTTTGAGATCTTCAAGAGAGATGTTGTCAAAGGTGTTTGCCTGATTGACGATGACGGCAATACCGTCCTTGGCTACCTCATAGTAGGTGCAGTTATCAGCCTTGGAGGAATTGAAGGCCTCGGAGATCATACCGAAATCGGATACGCCGTTCTTTGCATCGTTGTAGCCCGTTCCGCTTCCGCCGCCGCCGACGGTCACGCTGACACCGCTCTGCATCTCCTCAAATTTAGCGGCGAGCTTCTCCATCAGGGGCTTGAGCGAGGTAGAACCCGAAATGGCGATCTCGCCCGTCAGCCCCGGAACAACCGTGTAGGCGACAGCGCCATCCTTGGTGGAAACGTAGCCGTTGTCGGAAATGATGGTCTGTGCATCAGAGCTTTGCAGGAAGGTAAGGAAGGCGGTATTGACCTCACTCGCTACCTTGCTCTCTTGGTAAACCACGTTAAGCGGACGGGAGATCTTATAAGAACCGTTCTTGATATTCTCAAGAGTCGGCTCGACACCGTCAACCTTGAGGACCTTTACCTCGTCGGTGATGTAGCCAAGGCTGTCGTAACCGATGGCAAGAGGATTGCCCTTAACTTCTTGGAGAACAGCAGCTGTGCCTGTTGCGACGATAACGCCCGAAACGTCGGTCTTGCCCTTGAGCCCTATGATCTCCATAAAGGCGGACTTGGTTCCGCTACCGTCCTCACGGGTGACAACGCTGATGTTCTTGTTTTCATCAAACTTTGCGCCGCCGCAGGAGGTGAGCGCACCGAGGGTGCAGATCGTGAGTGCCAATGTGAGTATGAGCGCAAAAATCTTTTTCATTGTTCAAAATCTCCTTTTCGTGTTTTGCACCGTCATTATACCAAAGCCTCAAAAAACCAACCACCATGCTTTCGTTCGGTGCGTGTAAGGTTTATGTAAATTTGCAATGTAAGGTTTATGTAAAGTCTATTGACCTTGGCACAGTGATCTGGCTTTCCGTTTTCTGCATCATCTCCGCCGTATTTAAGCCGGTCATCCTGAGTGAATCGGCATCCTATTTCGGTATTGCTGTTTTCCACTCTGCATTTAACGTACTCTGTACTCTGATCCTTCTGCCTGCATCCTCGCTCCTTGAAAAGCTTGCATACAAGCTTGTTCCCGAAGGGAAAGCTCCCGAAAAGGTCGTCGAGCTTGACGAGCGTCTGCTCGCCACTCCTCCCGTTGCGGTTGAAAGATGCTGTCAGCTTGCATCCAAGATGGCAAGCGAGGCAGTCGAGGGCTTTAAGCTGAGTATAGCATCCATAAGGGATTATTCCCCCGAAATTGCCGAGAAAATCAGGAAGATCGAGGATGATACCGATCACTACGAGGATATTCTCGGAACGTATCTCACAAGGCTCAGTAAGAGTCAGGTGTCCGACGAGGACAGCGCAACCGTTACCAAGCTTCTCAAAGCGATCGGTGACTTTGAGCGTGTATCTGACCACGCCGTAAACGTGCTTGAATCGGTGGAGGAGCTTCGTGAAAAAGGCATTGAGTTCTCGTCTGCCGCAAGAGAGGAATTTGCCGTTCTTTGCGCCGCAACGGATGAGATACTTACTTTGACCGAAACCGCTTTCATTAACAACGATATTGCGCTCGCATACAATGTTGAGCCTCTTGAGCAGGTGATCGACAACCTGAAAACACTTCTCCGTAACAACCATATCGCAAGACTCAAGGAAGGCTCCTGCACCGTGGAAACGGGATTTATCTGGTCGGATCTCATTACCAACTTTGAGCGCGTGAGTGACCATTGCTCTAACGTTGCCGTTGGTATTATCGACGTAAGCGAGCATACGATGAATGCTCACGAGGTGATCAAGAGCCTTAAAGAAGGCAATGCGCATTACAACGAAAAGTACGAAGAATATTTGAGCAAGTATACTGTTGGGAAGTTTGTTTAAGTTATGGGTCACCTCTAAATAATAAACATTGTCCGTGCTGTTCAAGGTAGCACGGACAATGTTTTTTGCTATTCAATTCTTCTAATTTTTGCAAGACCTAGTTGTGCCATATATCGGCAAAATCAAAAAGGAGCACAGTTGTGCTCCGATCATTTCCAAGTGACCCATCGGGAACTCTGAATCCCTGCGTGTGCCCGAACGATATATTCCACACCGGAAACTAAGCACACGCGAGCAACGCCTGTCGGCCTTGCGGGATTCATCGTTGTGCTATATATCGGCAAAATCAAAAAGGAGCACAGTTGTGCTCCTTTTTGATTTTGGTGAGCCAACTTCAAACCAAATCGAATTGTACATACACATATACCGTTTGATGCGAAGGCGCGATATATGTGTATGCTTTTTTATCCCATTAAGGATCAGAACGCTCTCTCCAGAGCCTCAAACAGCCGTCTCCCGTCCTCTCCCTCGGGAGCCTCGGCCTTGGGGCTGAGGATGGCGGAGGTGCCGTCGGGACTGCTGTGGTAGTGGAGGTCGGCCACGAAGGCGGCGGCGTTGAGGGGCACGTACAGCACGCCGTTCTCTACGAAAGGAGCAACGGGAATGATGCAGATGTTGTAGCCCACCTTCACCTCGGTGGAATCGGCGGTGAAGACAATCGTCTTGCCGTTGAATGTCCAGGTCGCGCTCTTGCCATCAGCAGAAACGGTTACGGCGGCATCCTTCAGGTTGCCCAGAGCCGTCACGGGGGCGAAGAGTCGGCCCTCCTGCATCCTGGCCTTGGCGTGGGTATTGCCATCGTAGAGGCGGTATACGCCTTCCTCGGCGGCCATGTAGGCCTTGCCTGCGTCAAAGGCCGCGCCACCTGCCAGGTAGCTGTCCATGGCGGGGTTGAAGGTAGCCTTGGAGGCCTCGGCGCGGTAGGCGTAGTTGAAGCGCGCGTTGGGAGCGGCATCGCCCTGATCCAGGAATTGCATGATCTGACCGTCGATGGTGGAGTTGTCCGCCCACTTGAAGTCGAAGTCGCCCGTCAGACCGCACAGAGCGGTGTCCACCTTGATGACAAGGTAATTGCCGTTGACCTTGATCTCGCCCTCGCTGAGATACTGGAATTTCCACTCGTTGCCCACAAACTTCTCGATGGTGACCTTGCCCGCCGCGGCCTTGGCACCGTCGCGGTTGATGGCGATATCGTAACCGTACCAGCCCGTCTCGTAGCTGCCGTCGGTGTTGATGAAGAGATTCATCCAGTTTGATCCTGCGGGAGCTGTGATGGTATTGGCGCAGACCGCCAGGAAGTAGGTGAACGCATCGGTGCGGGACACTTTGGCAGAGATGATGTCGTTGCGGCCGCTCTCGTTGGTGTAGTGGAAGAAGTTGCAGTAGCCCATGGCGTCACGGTGGAAGGTGTCGCCCAGCGTGTCCATATACTCGGGCCATACGCTGTCCCATACTGACAGAGGCGCGTCCAGTGCCATCTCGGTCTGCCCCGCCGCCTCGGGAGCGGTACGGGAGCCCTTGAAGGCACGGAGGAACTGAGCCAGCTGGTAGTAGTAGTTATCCCCAAAGCCGCCCGTCATAGGCTCGATATCGCGGGAGAATTCGGGATTGAAGCAGTCCACGTAGTAATCAAAGGTCCAGTCGATGTAGGTATTGGCGATCTTAGGATGATGATTGCCTTCCCAACGGCCTGCTCCCCACTCGTTCCACGCGGTGATGAGGAGGACGTAGGTGTCGGCCTTGGCGGCGCGCTCCATCTGCTCAGCGAAGAAGATGCCCTTGCCCGTGGTCTCCAGCTCGAACTGGAAGATATCCTTTTCTCCATTAGGGAGGGTCAGAAGAGCGGGTTGACGCCCCTTGGAGAAGCTGCGGCCCGAGGAGGTGTTGGCCAGAATGGCCGCCGAGATGGACATTTCCTCCTCCTCGCGGGTGGCGGTGTTCCTGGAGATGGGCTGGGGGGTTTCGTGCATCCATGTCCACATATCCCGCCCGCCGTTCACGTTCTCGCGGAGTGCCCAGCAGCGGCGGATGGTGAAGGTCTCCAGAGCGGCCTTGTCCTCGATCTTCTCCACGTTGCCGAGGAGCAGGGGCTTTCCCTTGTACATGGCGTAGAGATCACTGTACTGACCCGTGGAGTAGATGTTGTCCCAGATATCCTCGAACACGCGGGGATTCAGATCGGCGTTGTCCGCCATGAAGAAGCAGATATCGGGGGTATCCATACCCTCTTCACGCATAGCGTGGTACTCCTTGAAGATGGCCATGTAGGAGGTGGTCAGGGGATTTCCGTTGGTCACGTCCAGATAGATGAAATCCACGCCGATATCGCAGAGCATGGAGGCGTGCTTGCGGATGACCCATTGATCGTTGGTGAGGTAGTAGCCGAAGTAGGGCTGACCCCAGTAGTGTCCCCAGCCCACTGGGCCCTTGGTGTAGGCCTCCTTGACGGCGGCATGACCGCCCTGCTGGTAGATGGCGTGGTGATCGTAGAGGATCTGATCGGGGTAGGTGGTGCCGGTCTGAACGTGCCAGATCTGGTAGAAGATACCCACCAGCTTATCCTCCACGTCATCGGCACCGTAGGCCACGAAGCGATCCTCGTCGTCCATGCCTACCCATGTGTCGTTGTAGAGGTCGCGGAGGGTCTCGGGATCCGTGGGGGTGTATTCGGCGCGCACCTTGTTATCCCAGCGGATCTCCACGTTATCAAAGGCGCTCTTGCCCTTGTTCCCCGCAGGTGCCCAGAAGCAGACAAAGCCGTCTCTGCCAAGATCGTGACCCAACGTGTGGGTGATCTTGGACTTACCGTTTCCGTCAAAGACGGTCACGTCGTGCTCGTTCTGGATGACGAAGCGGCAGATGAGCTGCTTGCTGCCATCCTCCTTGAGGTAGACCGATATCTCGTTGTTGACGGTATCGTCCTCAATGAGGATGTGGCGCATATTCGCGAAGGAGATATCGGAGGTGTACATCTTGGTGGCCGGCCAGCCCGTGATGAGACCGATACGGTTATCGTGGAAGGCCAGCCAGATGCCGTCGGGACCCGTGGCGCGGAACTGATCCCGCTGAGTCACACGCAGACCCACGTAGGAGGCCACGTTGTCCACGGTGCCCTTGCGGTCGGCCAGCAGATCCAGCTCGATATAGACCTTCTCGCCACGTACCCGCTTGGTCATATCGAAGTAGCAATGCTCGGTTGTGCCTACCACCATGCCGTCCTCGAATACCGCGGTGCCGTTGTGGCTCCAATCTTTATTTCCCGAAAGGGAGGCACTAAAGTCCTGCTTGTAGCTGTTTTTCACAGTGGTCGTGGGATTTCCGGGCACCGTCCAGCTGACCTTGAGATTGTCGAAGGTCACCTCTCCGTTGTCCTGATGTGCCCACACCGCCACGTAACCGTTCTCGGGGATATCGTAGCCGAACTTGGCGGTGGTCTTCACAGCGCCATCCTTGTCGGTGACGGTCACGTTCTTGCTGTCGGTGATGGCTACGCGGAAGACAAAGGTCTTGGTTCCGTCCTCGTCCACGTAGACCGAAATGATATTATCCGTCTGGTTATCCTCCACGGTGACGGCGCGTGCCTTACTGAAATCGAAGCCGCTGTCAAAGAGGGTGACATTCGGCCACGTATTGATGATACCGACCTTACCGCTTTGGAAGGCCAGCCAGATGCCGTTCTGTCCCACGGCGGCAAACTGATCGTCATATTTGGGAAGGCGGAGGGCGATATAGCCCGAATCGTGGGGCATCGCCCCGGGGCGGTTGGCCTTCAGATCCACCGTGACCGTGACCACGTCGGCCTTTGCCTTGTGCTTGATCGCCACGTAGGGATGCTGACTGCCCGTGGCGGTCAGGTATCCCTTGGAGGTATCGGCCATCTCGTTGATCGTCCAGTCCGGATCATTTGCGCTGATGGGCTCGGAGAAGTCCTGGGTATACTCGTAATGCTCATCGGGCTTGGTCTCGGGAGCCTGGGACTCGGTCTCGGGGGCGACATTGTCTACGAAGTAGTAGGTCTCGGGCTCGGGAGTCTCGACCTCAGTGGGGGCTTCGGTGGGTGTCTCAGTGGGAGCTTCGGTGAGCTCCGCCGACTCGGTCGCGGGCAACGTGACGGGGGCGGCCTCCGCCGTGGTCTCCTGCTCCTTGGCAGAGTCGCAAGCTGCGAGAAGACCGACAGCGAGGGTGAGGGCCAACCCTGTGACCATGATCTTATGATGCTTCATATGTACCTCCCGGAATGTTTGATTTTCCTTTCGTATCTTCAAATTTCCAAAAACATTCCAATTCATTATATAGTATAGCACAAATAAATTACTTTTCCAATTATAAATGCTTGGCTAAAATATTGCAATTCCGATGATTTTGTGTTATAATAGACAAAAACAAACAAACCAAATTCAGGAAGGATGATTGTATGGAATACGTCGGTATCTGCGCCTACGAAAGAAAAGACGCCTATCCCCTGGCCGAAAACTATTCCTCCCATTCTCACGATTCTTATGAGCTGTTTTTGCCTATTGCAGGCTCTTTGGAATTCGAGGTGTCGGATTACCTGCACACCATTGGGCGCGGTTCTGTTTTGATTTTACCTCCTTCTGTAACCCATCGTCTGGTCGTCAAGGACAGCGAACCGTTGGAGTACCTGTACGTACAGTTTACCCCGAGAGCCATCCCCGATGAATCGGAGATACGGACGGCAGTGGATGCATTGTTCCATAACCACGGAGAAGGTGAGTTGAGTATGCGCCGGCTCTCCTCCGAGAGCTTTTCCTACGTGTACGCGGCGGTCAAGCGGCTTTGTATCTCAAGTACGAAAGACGTACATGAGCAATTTTTCCGCATACTCTTTCCCGTTTTATGTGAAATCCTCGCATACGGAACGCCCGTCAGCGGAAAATATGATGCCTTGATCAGGGAGGTTGCGCGCCAAAGTACCCTGACCGATCAGATCATTGAGTATATTTCTCAAAATTACGCGAACATACAGGATCTTTCCTTTGTGGTTGACGTCTTTCACTACAGCACGGTTCACGTCAACAGCCTGTTCAAGAACCGTCTGGGCGTGTCTCTGTGGCGATACGTTCTTCACATCCGTTTGGATCGCGCCTGCGATATGCTGGTTAATGGAATTCACGCGAGCGAGGTGGCTCTATCCTGTGGATTTAAGGATTACTCTACATTCTATCGTATGTTCAAAAAATGCTACGGGATCACACCCACGGAGTGTAGGCGGATGGGGAAGAAGCCGGAAATGGTAAGATGATTGAGACATGATGATCGCCCCGATTTTTGCCTTTCGTCCGTGTCCAGTGTAGCATAGCTCTCGCAGCTGTCAACGTGAAAAATTATCGCCGAAAAATGAAATAGTTATCGAGAAAGTCAAGTAGCAATACTTGGCTTTTTCTTTATCCACAAGCAATATTTTTTCGTGTACTGAAAGCGAGCAATACCTCTCGTTGACATCTGCACACCTCACTCGGAATGATCTTGATTCTCTCCCGACCTATGCTCCCCCGACCCTGCCGAAATGGCTCGCGAACAGCGAAGCTGTTCAAAAAATCGGGAGGTATAGAAAATGAAAACCCAAAACCAAGTAAGAATCACCAACGAAAACGTACTAGAATGATTGAATATAAAAAATTGATGTACCAGATTGCCTTTGGCAAATAGAAAATACTAAAAGCAGATAGGCGCGCAACTCATTTTGAGCTGCGCACCTACTTATTTTTTGCAAAGAAAAAACCAACCTAAATTGAGCGGTTCAATTTAGGTTGGTAATGGTGACCCATCGGGAACTCTGAATCCCTGCGTGTGCCCAAACGATATATTCCACACCGGAAACTGAGCACACGCGAGCAACGCCTGTCGGCCTTGCGGGATTCTGAGTTGTGCCATATATCGGCAAAATCAAAAAAGGAGCACAGTTGTGCTCCTTTTTGATTTTGGTGAGCCAACTTCAAACTAAATCGAATTCCCTTGTTCTCCTATAATGAGAGGTTGGGCATGCATATAACGACAAAACAGTCAGTTCCTTATAAGGGATAGTATTGATTTTTTCGAATCTATATGATATAATACAAGTGTCAGTTTTGAAAAAAGGAGTCGTATATGGAAGTCCAAATCTATAACGCTGAATATACCATACACGTATCCAATGCGGATATCAAGCTCTACCAAATGGCGTATTTCCCTAAAAAGGAGTACACGGTTCATCATATCCACTCCCATTTTGAGCTGCACTATATCACCGAGGGATCCGCAGTCTACACCATGAATTTCCATGAGGAGATCACTTTGCACACGGGCGAATGGCTTCTGATCAATAAAAACGTGTACCACGAGGAGACCATCCCCGGGCTGCCTCGGGATACGTTCTGAGCTTTAACTTGAAAAACGTGGAGAAAAAGTCCTTCTTTTCCTCTCTGGAGAATCTTCCGTACCACAAGGGCGGGCATGATCCCGAACTGGGAGATTGGATGGCAAGGATCCTCACCGAGGCGGGAGAGCAAAGACCCGAGTACACGAGCTACTGCAAGAACCTTTTTTCCATCCTCCTCATCCATCTCCAGAGAAGCTTCATCCATGAGGAATCGGTCAAGCTCTCCCGCGTTGCCAAGCTGGAGAACACCTACATGATCATTGATCTGTTCTTCAACCGCATCTTTGGAGACGAAGGCCACAACCTGACCATTGACGAGCTGTCCTCCCAGCTCCATATCAGCCCTCGACATCTGAACCGCCTTCTGCGGGAGTATTACGGTGTGACCTTTCACGAAAAGCTTATGGCAACGCGCATCAAGTATGCCGAGTATCTCCTCGTGAATACCGATAGATCTGTCGGTGAGATCAGCGCCATGTGTAGCATTACCGCTGCCTGCCTCATTGAGAATTTTAAACGAATTCACCATATGACCCCCGCAAAATACCGGAAATTCAACAAAACGGACACGGTTTGAGAATCGTGTCCCATTTTTATTATTCAAATTGAAGAATTGTGTGCTATAATAAAAAGGCAGTATAGCATATTGCAGGAGATCATCATGAAAGTAAAGACAATATGTAACCCCATCAATATCAACTACCAGTACCAAGTCCCCATGCGCTCCCGTGAGTCCGCAGACCCCGCCGTGGTGCTGTATCAAGACGAGTACTACCTCTTCGCCTCCCACGGCTCGGGCTACTGGGTGTCCTCCGATCTGGCCAACTGGGAGTTCATCGAGGTGGATCTGAATAAGCAGCCCGAATTCAACCTTTTTGCCCCCGGGCCTGTGGTGGCGGGCGACCGCATGTATATTACGCATTGTCAGGGTGGCAGTATTCTCTACTCCGACAATCCCCGCGATCCCGACTCCTGGATCAACGTGGGCAGACCCTACTACTGGAACGACCCTGCTCTATTCGTGGACGATGACGGCTCGCTGTACTGCTACGAGGGTCTGAGCCCCGTCCATCCTCTCCACGTCTGTAAGCTGGATCCCCAAGATCCCTCTAAGGTGCTGGAAGGCCCCATCGACATTTTTCAGAGCGACCGTGATGTGCGTGGCTTTGAGCGGGTGGGAGACATCAACGAAAAGGAGGGCGGTCGCACCCATCTGGAAGGCCCGTGGATGAACAAGATCGACGGGAAATACTACCTGACCTACGCCGTCCCCGGCACCGAATACGCGGGCTACTGCGACGGCTGTGCGGTCTCGGACTCCCCCATGGGCCCCTTCACCTACTGCGAGAACAGCCCCGTTGTCTACAAGGCTACGGGATTCATGCGGGGCGCGGGTCACGGGTGCCTGTTCGCGGACAAAAAGGGCAACTACTGGAAGATGGATACCGTATCCATCAGCGTCAACCACATCTTTGAGCGCCGCCTCTGCCTGTTCCCCGCCAAGGTGGAAAAGGGTCTGATCTACACCAACGCCTACCGGGGGGATTACCCCATGCTTCTTCCTCACGATATCGAGGATCCCTTCACCATGGCCGATGCAGGCTGGCACCTCCTCTCCCTACATAAGACCGCCAAGGCCTCCTCGTCGCTGGACGAAAGCCATACCCACGACAAGGCCTTTGACGAAAGCCTCCGCACCTGGTGGAGTGCCAAGACGGGGAACGCGGGGGAATGGCTGTGGACGGATCTGGGCAAGGCCTACGAGGTTTGCGCCATCCAGATCAACTTCGCCGATCAGGATGTGGAGGCTGTAGGTGGACGCGGACACGGCTTTGCCTACAAGTACACCCTGGAGGCCTCCGAGGATGGTGAGAACTGGTTCATGCTAGTGGATAGACGGAACAGCACAGACGATCTGTCTCACGACTACATCCAGCTGGACAAGGTGACCAAGCTCCGCTACCTCAAGCTTACCAACCACGGTGAGACCCCCGGTAAAGGCAAATTCGCCGTCAGCGGTCTGCGTGTGTTTGGATATGGCGGCGGGGAAGCACCCGCAAAGGCTCCCGACTTCAAGGCTGTCCGCTGTGAGGATGCGCGGAATATGACGGTCACCTGGGACCCCGTGGAGGGAGCCCAAGGCTACATGATCCGCTGGGGCATTCATCCCGACGAGCTGAATACCCATTGGCAGGTTATCGGGAACACCGAGGCCACTGTTCACTGTTTGACTAAAGGCGTGACCTACTACGTGACCGTGGACGCATACAACGAAAGCGGAATATCCTTTGGCGCGGATATTCAGAAAGTATGATCCTTACTCTTTCTTAAAAAGGAGAATTTACCATGTTCAAAAAAACACTTGTCTTCCTGCTCGCACTGACCATCAGCCTCAGCACGGTGCCCTTTGTGGCATTTGCTGATAAGAGCATCGATGACGGAGGGCTGACCGTGGTTGTGGACGAGAACTTTGAGTCCTGCAAGACGGATGCCGGCATTCCGGCTACCGCTATGTCGGGCTTTTTCGCCTATGAAGCCAACGGTATCGGAGACGGCTATATCAAGGTGCAGGAGACCGCTGACGGCGGCAAGCACCTGCAGTCCCATGTCTTCACCCAGGTCTACAACGAGACCCCCATCGTGGGTGCCTACGAGTTCTCCTTGGACGTTTTGGCGGTGGGGGGAAGCGTTCCTCAGTGCGGTGTGTTCGTCCGCGCCCTCAAGACCGCCCCTGCTTTCTATGAGGCGGACGGTCACCCCGATACCTCTACCTGTCAGTCGGGTCTTTTGCTCTATCCCCGTGCGGATCAGCTGGGTGTGAACATTAAGACCTACGACCCGAGCTGGACCGCATGCGAAGCCTACGTCCAAAATAACACCCATATGTTCGACCTGCCCGAAGGTGCGGCTTACCCCTACAACCTGCGGGTCACCGACACCGCCGAGGAGATCTGCATCTACGTCAACGACACCCTGATGTGCCGTATCACGGTATCCGATCCGGGCAAGACCTATGAGAAGCACGCCTCCTCCGCCGGTTGCTATGCCGCCGCCACCTTGTACGACGCTAAGGGCAACGAGTTGGGGGCGTATACCGATACTCTGTTGGGTAGTGACGGTGCAATCTTTGGTTGGGCTACCCGCGCCAATGATATGGCTGTTGACGATGTCTGCGTGAAGCTGGGCAATCTTCAGATAACTTTGCTGTCCATTGATGAGCTCCCCTCCCAGATCACTCCGGCGAATCTGGATGAGGCTAAGGAGGCTGTCATCACCGCCCGCGCCCTCTACGACAGCCTGTCCGCCGATGGCAAGGCTTATATCTCCAACTATGGCAAGCTGACCGAGACTGAAGCCGCTATCGCGGAGCTGGAGGCAGCTTTGAACGTCAACTGGCCCGATCCCACCTACAAAGAGATGGAGACCACCCCCGAGGATACCGCCGAGGGAACTCTCCAATACACCGTATCCGAGGACGGCACTACCGTGACCATTTCCTACACGGTCAACGGTAATACCATCAGTCATACGGTGCCCAACAACGATAACTACCTCTTTGGCGGCTACGGCGCTACCGATGACCTTGGGCGCTCCATGTTCGATTCAAGCGAGGTGGGCGGCTACGGAGAAGAGAAGGAGCGCTATGTTGGCCTGTTCTACTTCCTCTGTCAGGGCGAACACGGCGATAACGGTGTCTCTGACCTGCAGAAGATCCTCGACGAATTGGGGCCTGTGGCGGCGGGTAGCGCCGATTGCGATCGGTACAACGGCTCTTGCTGGTGGGGGGAACCCCTCTACGGTTACTACTACAGCAACGATACGTGGGTCATGCGCAAGCACGCCGAGCTTCTGACTCTGGCGAATATCGACTTTCTGTATTTCGACGTAACCAATGCTTTTACCTATACCCACAATGCCATCGCGCTCATGAGCATCCTCCACGAGCTCAACGAGCAGGGCTTTGATGCTCCCCAGGTGGTGTTCTACACCAATGCAAATTCGGAGGGCGTGATCGACCAACTGTACAGAGACATTTACGAAGCCGGGATGTACCCCGATACTTGGTTCCGTATCAACGGCAAGCCCGTCATCATCGGTCCCACCAACTACGACGCGAATGGCTTTTTTACAGTCAAGAAAAAGCAATGGCCCACGGATGCCGCCGTGACCAACGGTTGGCCATGGATGGATTTCAACTGGCCTCAGCGCATTTTTAAAGCAAATAACGGAGATGGCTCTGCCATCAGCGTCTCTGTCGCCCAGCATAGCGGTACCGTGGTCTTTTCGGATTCTTCCCTTTATGGCGACTTCACCAACCGTGGCCGCTCCTACAGCAATCCCAATAACGTCGGTCATCGCTGGTCCGCTATGAAGCAGGACTACCGCCAGACTCTTCGCGACTCCTATGAAGCCTGGCAGGCGGATCAGAGCCTGACCATGCAAGGCATTAATTTCCAGAAGCAGTTCGACAACGCTGTAGAGTCGGATGCCATGTACGTCCTAGTCACGGGGTGGAACGAGTGGACCGTGGGCAACAATGCCGCCGCTCACAACTACAGAGTACCCTTCGTCTTTACCGACTGCGCCTCCATGGAGTTCTCACGCGACTGCGAGATGATGCGGGGCGGTTACTTCGACAATTACTACATCCAGCTTGCCTACAACGTCCAAAGACTCAAGGGTACCGCCCCTGTGGTTGTCCAGGACAGCCGCAAGCCCATCAACGTCACGGGCGGATTCGACCAGTGGGAGGACGTGACCGTAACCTACAAGGATACCGAGGGGGATATTCAAGACCGCAATGCCATCGGATTTGGCCATACCAACTATGTAAACACCTCGGGTCGTAACGATATAATCACCGCCAAGGTCACCTCGGACACGAAAAATCTCTACGTCTACGTGCAGACCGCTTACAACATCACCATGTTCGATACCGACTCCTCGTGGATGCAGATCTACATGAACACCGATCGTGAGACCACGGGCTGGTACGGCTACGATTTTATCCTGAATCACAAGGCAAAGGACGAGTTCACCACCACCGTTGCCAAGTATAACGGCACCGACGGAGCGTATGGTTTCGAGTCCTGCGGCGAGGTCTCCTATCGTGTCAAGAATAAAGAAATGATGATTGCCGTGCCTCTGGAGATGCTGGGCATTGAGGGCTACAAGGAGATCAACGTCGAGTTCAAGCTGGCCGACAGCGATACCGTCTACGACGAGATGGAGGACTTCTACATCGACGGTGATGTTGCTCCTCTGGGACGCATGAACTACATCTACCAGAACTATATCCCCGGCGTATCCGAAATCACCTACCCCGAAACCGAGACCCAGAAGCCCGAGGCCCCCGAAGAGTCCACCGAGGCTCCCGCCGAGAGCGAAACCGAGGAGGGAAGCAAGAAGGGCTGTGGCTCGGTTCTGAACGTAGGGATTTCTGTGGTGATCCTTCCCATGGCTGTCGCTCTGCTGACTCGTAAGCGTAAGGAACGGAATTGAATGACGGAAGCTCGTGATGCAAGGTTCCGTACCCAGGACATCAACCTGGCCTCCCTCATCCTGGGTCAGAACAGCATCTGGGGCGATCTGACTGCCATTTCCCCTTTTTATAAAATAGGGCGGTAACCACTATTCCCGAAAAGGAGCCCGAGGTTTCTGAGACCCGGAGGCCCGAGATGTCCAAAGCGTCTGACGATGCTCCCGCCCCGAACTAAATGTATGGTTTCGAAAAAGAAACGGCGCGCAACTCATCTCGAGCTGCGCGCCTACTTATTTTTGAAAGAAAAATACCTGCATATGCCGAGGTGTTCGACATATGCAGGTAATGGTGACCCGTACGGGAATCTGAACCCCTGCGTGCGCCCAAGAAAAACGTATTCAAAATCGATCTTGCGCACGCGAGCAAAGCCTTACGGCTTTGCGGGGCTCAGCTTCACCAAACCAATCTTCAAAATCAAAAAAGCACTGCGAATGCAGTGCTTTCCTGATTTTGGTGACCCATCGGGAACTCGAATCCCGGACCCCTTGATTAAAAGTCAAGTGCTCTACCGACTGAGCTAATGGGTCGTATTTGTACCGTACATTTCAGTATTATACCACAAGAGATATAGATTGTCAATAGCTTTTTGCATTTTTATTTCGCTGTTATCAAAAAAAAAATACACCTCCCTTCCATGGCGGAAAATTGAAAATGCTGTCAACAAATACCGAGGAATGGCATATCATGCAAGTGAGCAGGGTTTCCTGCCAATCCTGTAAGGAGGTATATTTATATGGGTGAAAACAAATTTCCCTGCGGTTCTTCCTGTCTTCCGCACGGTTGCGGGAAAGATGGCTCCCGCGATACGTTTTGTATTGAGACCAACCGCATTTTGGATTCCTGCCGCGACAGGGATTGCTACGAAAACGTCAAGGTTTTTCTGACCGATCTCGGTCAGGAGATCATTGACCACACCACCCAGGTGCGTGTGAAGGATGCTTGCATCGCCTGGACCTATATCGGTATTGACCCCGTTCAGTTCAACCGCGGCTTTTATACCGTCACGATTCGTTACTACATCCGGTTGATCCTTGAGGGCTGTATCTGTCCCGGGCGGAGTCAGGAGTTTGACGGAATCGCCGTCATTGAAAAGCAGGTCGTGCTTTGGGGCGGTGAGAGCAACGTTTCCATCTTCCGCAGCAGCGGCGACGGTTCCGCTTTCTGTGCCGAGCCTGAGCCTTGCTACAAGGAGCGCACCGTACCGACGGCGGTGGTTGAGGTCGTAGAGCCAATCGCGTTGGGGGTTCGTGTTCTGGAGCCTGCCTGTGAGGTTCCCTGCTGCTGTTGCTGTTGTGCAGGCGACATTCCCGCATCCATCTGCGGCTGTCTGTCTGCGCCTCTTTGCAACAACGAAAACGGCAATGACAACAATCATCGCACGCTGGTCGTCTCCATCGGTCTTTTCTCTCTTGTTCGTTTGATCCGTCCTGCACAGTATCTCATCAATGCCACCGAGTTTATCATTCCCGACAAGGAGTGCGTGTCCGCAACACCGGGTGATCCTTGCGAGCTCTTCCGCTCCATGGCCTTCCCCGTGACCGAGTTTGCGCCTCCCCCCATGCCCCTGACCCCCATTGACCGCATCAAGGGCGGTTGCGGGTGCAGCAAGGACTGATACCCGCGCTCAAACAGCTTTTCCAAAATAACATGGGCCTCCACCCGGGTGGAGGCCTTTTATGTCATCAAACGTGGTAGAGCCAATATTTTCTTGCGGTCTCGCAATAGGCGGCCAGCGCCCCTTCGTTTCGCGATACGATCTTTTCGGGTTGGGAGAGCTCGGAGAGGATATCCTGGCCGATACGGAGTGCAAGCCCATCGGCGCGGCAGGTAAAATCCTCGTAGGTGCTGAAGTGGCGGAGCATATACAGGTTTGTCAGGAAGGGTCGGTATATTCTCCGATCAGTAATGTGCAGCTCGACACCGTGGCACACGTCTCCCGCGTGCTTATTGAACATGGGCGTGAAGAAGATACGGCGGAAGACCACGCCGGGGAGTTCAAGGGCGGTCATCTCGCGATACAGGCGATCACCGTCCACAAACGGCGCGCCGATACAGTCAAAGGGGCGTGTCGTACCGCGGCCTTCGGAGATGTTGGTGGCTTCATAGATGCAGCTGCCGATATAGTTGACAGCGCTGTTCACCGAGGGAATATTGGGGGAAGGATTGACGAAGAGAAGGTCCGTCTCGTCCATATAGAGATCCCTTGTCCAGCCGAGGCAAGGAAGCACCGAGAGGTCACAATCGATTCCCTTTTCGGCATTGACGTAAGCGGCGTATTCGCCCACGGTAAGGCTGTAGCGTGTAGGGATAGCGAATTCCCCGACGAAGGAAGAATACCGCGTTTCGTCCAAAATCAGACCTTCACAGTTGATACCGCCGATGGGGTTGGGGCGATCCAACACGAGCAGGGGCTTATCGGCCGCTTTACAGGCACGCATGAGCTGTGTCAGATTGCAGAGATAGGTATAGAAGCGTGCTCCGACGTCCTGTATGTCATACACGGCCACGTCCACCTCCGAAAGAAGCGACGGCAGCTGCGGATGTCCCTTGGATGTCAGGTTATAGAGACGTGCGCCGCTCGCCGTGTGAATATCGCCATCGTTCTCTCCGAACTTTCCGTCTTGCATGGCAGAGGTCAGGCCGTGCTCGGGCGCGAAGATCAGCTCCAGCTTGGCCATGCGCGAGATGATCTCGTAGGTGGGGATACCTTGCTTGTTGACCCCCGACGCAGCCGTCAGAAGCGCAACGCGCTTGCCTGCGATATAACTTTTCAGTTCATCCAAGCGGTCAATGCCGCAAAAAACAGTATGCTTCATAAGGTTTTCCTTTCTTTCGATCAGCGTGTCGGACACATAAAGCGCCGATTCTGCTCATATGATGTTTCAAAAGTAAAAGTCTCACGCAGTTTGCATATAAAACGAAAGGATCATGACCATGTCCCAAAGCGCCGCACGCCGATTTGCCTTCAACGCACTCCTGCTCATTGCCGTCAATCTTCTGATGCGGACGGTGGGGGTATCCTTTAACGTTTATTTATCCAACCGCGCGGGAAGCGAGGTCATGGGGCTCTATTCCCTGCTCTCAGGCGTGTATACCTTTGCCATGACGCTGGGCTGTGGCGGCATTCATCTGGGAACGACGCGTATGGTGGCCGATGCCATGGGGGCATATGCCTCCGATCCTTCAAGGCTTGAGCAGGAGATCAAGCGTTGTCTCAGAAGATGCTTTGTTTACAGCATTGGCTTTGGGACAGGCGCTTGTATTCTTCTTTTCGTTCTTGCGCCCACCGTTGGAGAAAGCTGGTTGGGAGACGGACGCACGGTAGGGGCTCTGCGAGTGCTGGCTCTGACATTGCCGCCCATCGCGGTATCCTCCTGTCTTGGCGGATATTTCACGGCGCGCAGGCATATCACGCCCAGCGCAGTCGTGGGAATCGCATCGCAGCTCGTTCGCATCGGGTGCTGTGTCTACCTTTTGTCCCTGTGGTTGGGGAACGGCATAGAAGCGACTTGTATGGCGTTGGTAGTCGGCGGTGCGCTGGCAGAATTTGCTGGATTTTTCATGACGTGGATCGCGTATCTGTGGGATACGTCCCGCCAGCGGCGTATCGCCGCACGCAAGAACGCGATGGCAGAAACATCCCCCGCAACAGATGCCTCTCCCGTCAAAAAGCTCTTGGGCATTACCCTGCCCGTCACCTTCAGCGCGTGCATTCGCTCGGGGCTTATCACGCTACAGCACATTCTGATTCCCCGAGGTCTCAAGGCATCGGGAAGCAACTGGAGTCAGGCGCTCAGCTCCTATGGGGTCTTGCACAGCATGGTGCTGCCCGTCGTATTATTTCCGTCGGCCTTTATTTCTTCCTTTTCAGGGCTTTTGGTACCCGAAATTGCGGAATCGCACGCGGCAAGCAATGAAGCCCGTGTCGCGCGGATCTCCGAGAGAATCATTCGCCCTGCTCTGTTCTTTTCTTTTGGCGTTGCCGGGATCATGAGCTGTTTTTCCCATGAGTTGGGTCTACTGCTATACAACAGCGCGGAGGCGGGGGATTACATTCGACAGCTCGCGCCCCTGATTCCCATCATGTACGTGGACAGCTCGGTGGATGGGGTGCTCAAGGGCATGGGGGAACAGGTGTATTCCATGAACGTCAACATTGCGGATGCGCTGGCTTCTGTCATCATGGTCTGGTTATTACTGCCCCGCATGGGCTTGCAGGGATACGTCGTGACCATTTATGTTACCGAAACTCTCAATACTACGCTATCGCTGTCTCGGATGCTACGGGTGAGTGGCATGAAGGTGGATCTGAAGCGTATGGTTTTCGGCCCGCTTTTGTGCGTTATAGGGGCGACCTGCGGCATCCGCATCATCGGATATCTTCTGCATTTGCCCTCCCCCGGCACAACGCCCGGACTGGTGCTGATGATCGCCGCGACAGTAGCTTTATACATTCTGCTTGCTGTCATGACAAAAACCGTGGGAGCAGAGGAATGGGGAGAGATCAAGGGGTTGTTGCCTTTTCCGAAGAAGGAGCGGGATAAGGGAGATGCGTGAGGCAGCAATGCAAATTTGGGTTTATCGGGCTGTTTGACGGAAGTAAATCGGGAATTTTTAGGTTACGGGCGACCACGCAGGGTCGCCCCTACATACAAACCCAGAAAGACGCTGATACATATAGAAAATTTGCTTGTAGGGGCGGCCCTGTGTGGCCGCCCGCCAAC
>JAGASP010000060.1 GCA_017621695.1 Clostridia bacterium | reverse complement strand
TTGACGGAGAATCCGTGGTAACTTTTCCGTCATATTTCACGCTTTCGCTTGCGAAAGCGATTTTCCCTTCGCGTAGCTCTACTACGCGTGCGAAAAATTGTATCATCTGACGAAAAACTTCCTCACGGCTCTCTCGCCAACAGAGTTTTTAGAGGTTCCCTGATGCTCATGCAAGCATGATTTTTTATCCGCTTGCCCACCCATATAAAGAAAGGAGAACCTCATGAAAAACGCTCTCAAAGCTCTGATGCTCATGCTATTGATCCTGTGCACACTGCTGGTGTTTGCTTGCGGCCAGCCAGACGAAGATGCCGATGAAAGCACCGAAACCGCCGAGCAAGGAAAAGAAGCCGCAACGCATTCCACGGAGGAAAGTGCCGACAGCGAAACTGAAGCCGAAACAGAAACCTCGGCTCCTCCGCTTGTCATGAAGCCCGGCAAAACCGATCTGACATCCGATGTGGTTCCCCTGCGTAATCACCTCATGGACTATTCCCTTGCTATGTTCAAGGATATCGCCGCCGACGGATCGGAGAACGTGCTCTTTTCCCCTTATTCCGTGTTTGCCGCGACCGCCATGGTCACCGAGGGTGCCAAGGGGCAGACTCTCTCCGAGCTGGAGACCCTCATGGGCATCGGCCAAGCAGATCTTGTCAAGGCTTACGGTCTCTATTGGGGGGACGCGCAGTCTGAAAATCTCCTGTCGGCCAACTCGGTGTGGGTGGATACCTATGAGGGTCTGACGGTCAATGAAGACACCTTTGCCAAGCTGCAATCGGCTTATGCCGCAGGCGTTTTCCACAGAGATCTGCAGGATCCCGCCACCGTCGATGTCCTCAACCAATGGGTCTCGGAGCATACCAAGGGCAGAATCCCCAAAATCGTGGATGATTTTGATCCCTCCGCCCGCCTTTCTCTTGTCAACGCGCTTTCCTTTGATGCGGAATGGAGTGTGCCCTATGCGGATTATCAGCAGAAGGACGGCACGTTCCGCAACGCCGACGGTACGACCTCCACGGCAAATATGCTCTCCTCCATAGAAACTTACTATCTGGAAGACGAAAACGCGCAGGGCTTTTATAAGCTCTATCAGCGCGGTGCGGATGGAAAGTCCTATGCCTTCGTGGCTGTTCTCCCGAAGGAGGGCATGACGCCTGTAGAGTATCTTGCCACCCTGAACGGTGACGGTCTCAGAAACATGCTGTTCAACTATACCACGGACGTGGAGCTGTATACCAAAATGCCCGCATTCAAGGCGGAGACGAGCTACGAGCTGGTGGACACCTATCGTCGCTTGGGCTGTACAAACCCTATGACCGAGCTTGCGGATTTTACGGGGCTTGCCACCTCGGATAACCCCATTTTCATCAGCCATATTACCCACAAGGCCATGATCGAAGTGGACGCGATGGGAACCAAAGCGGGTGCTGCGACTGATATCGGTATGGCGGAAGGAGAGGGGCCGCTGGAGCCTCCGCCTCGCAAGGATGTCATCCTTGACCGCCCCTTCATCTATATGATTTTGGATTGCACCACGGGTCTTCCCATATTCATGGGCATCACCTCGTCGGTGGCATAAGATACAAAAAACGGATACGGGAATCAGACCCGTATCCGTTTTTTTATGTGGTCACCTCTAAAAACTCTCTTGACGGAGAATCCGTGGTAACTTTTCCGTCAAGAGAGTTTTTGGAGGTTCCTATGCGTTTTCTATGCCCGACAGCGTGCGTATGATCTCGCCTGCCATGAGCAGTCCCATCACCGAGGGTACAAAGGAAAGACTGCCCGGGGCAGGGCGACCCTTGGGGGCATCGGAGGGAGCATCTGTGTCCGTGTCGGTTGCGATTGGGACGGGGGTTTCGTCCGAGTATACCACCTTCAGCTTGGTGATGCCTCTGGATTTCAGCTCGCGCCGCATGACCTTGGCCAAGGGATCTGTGTTGGTCTTGAAAAGATCCGCCACCACAAACCGCTCGGGATAGAGCTTGTTGCCTGCCGCCATGGCCGCAATCATGGGAACGTTGTGCTTGTGGCATTCCATCGCCAATTCTACCTTGGCGGCTACCGTGTCCACGCAATCGGCAACGTAATCGAATTGGGAAAAATCCAATCCTGCCGTATCTGCCGAGCCCGGCAGGAAAAACAGATGCAGAGGGGTGACCTTGCAATCGGGGGAGATATCTCGTATGCGCTCCGCCATGACCTCTACCTTGGAGCGACCGACAGTGGAGTGGAGCGCCACGACCTGGCGGTTGATGTTGGAGAGGGAGACGATGTCACCGTCAATGATGGTCAGCCGCCCCACGCCTGCACGCGCCAGCGCCTCGACGCAATGACCGCCGACACCGCCGATGCCGAAGACGGCAACGTGGGCATTTTGCAAGCTACGTACACCGTCTGTGCCAATGACGCGGGCGGTGCGGCTGAGTTCTTCGGGGAAAGTATATGCTTCGCTCATGGGGCGTACCTCCGAGGATTTTTTTATATTATAGCATATGGTGGGATTTTTTTCAAGATTGTTCTTTACAAAAAAGAGAATTTGATATATAATAAAGTGAATATAGAAATCGTAAATTGTTGTTTACGGGCTGAAAGCCCGTAGCGCCCACGCAAGTGGGCATATCGATCCGATGCGGGCATCGCCCGCTCGGAATATCGAGTGCGGAGGGAATCGACGCACATATCGAACGCCGAAGGCGTATATCGACTC
>JAGASP010000059.1 GCA_017621695.1 Clostridia bacterium | reverse complement strand
TTTTAGCGGTTAATCATTTTATGCCGTAGGGGCGACCCTATGTGGTCGCCCGTCGTCCCGACATCGACAAAACCCTTGTGGGTCAACAATCTTTTTGGCGGGAGGCCACACAGGGCCTCCCCTACGGCCACGTTGGTTAAGAGCCAGTAAATAACAATTTACCGCAGTATTACCCATCGGGTGATGAACACAGACACGGAGAGTGTCACGCGAGCGTTGGCCGCCGCACTGCGGCAAACAACAATTTATAGCAATTGACAGCGGGAAAAATTTTCTCCTTTTGCCCTTCTTTTTTAGCCTTTTGGCTTGACAGTTTCTATCATAAGATGTATAATAAACAGGGAATGTATATTTCCCGAAATTTATCGCGACCACCGCGCAAACCCTACGAAAAGAGGACTCTACCCATGAACAACACCATTCATATGCTGGAAGGCGTGACCGGCACCCAAATGAACAGCTTCATCATCACCACCGCTGACGGAAAGGTCATCGTCATTGACGGCGGCTACGATCAGGATGCGGAGAATACCATAAATTATCTCAAGAACGTAACGGGTCGGGACGTACCCCACGTGGATGCCTGGATCCTCAGCCACCCTCACATGGATCATATCAGCGCGTTCCTCCAAATCATGGAGACCATGCCCGAGGCCGTGGAGGTGGATCAGGTCTGGTACAATTTCCCCTCCTTGCAGTTCATCACCCAAAATCAGCCCTGGGCTGACCCCTGCCTGGCACGTTTTTACAAGGATCTTCCCCGCTTTGCGGATAAGATCCTCGTCGTCTCCAAGGGCGACACCCTGGATGTGGGGGATGCGCACTTTGAGTGCATCTACTCCCCCAATCCCGAGCTTCACATGAACGTGACCAACAACGCCTCCCTGGTGCTGAAGATGACCCTGGGCGGCAAGTCCGTTATGTGGCTGGGGGACGCCGGTGTTGAGGAAGGTGACAGAATGCTTGCCTGCTACGAGGGCACCGACAAGATGAAGGCCGACTACGTCCAGATGGCTCATCACGGTCAGAACGGCGTGGAAAAGCGGGTCTATGAGGCTATCGCCCCCACGGGGTGCTTGTGGAACACCCCCAAGTGGCTGTGGGACAACGACGCTGGCCTCGGCTACAACACCCACGGCTGGAAAACCATCGAGGTGCAGGGCTGGATGGCCGATATTGGAGTCAAGGAGCATTACGTTACCATGAACGGTAACCAGGTGATCGACCTGTGAGCCGATCTGATAACAAGAAATTGCCCGTTTTAGCCATCGTCGGCCCCACGGCAAGCGGCAAAACGGGACTTTCCGTTGAGCTTGCTAAGCGGCTGGGCGGGGAGATCATCTCCTGCGACTCCATGCAGCTCTACCGTTACATGGATATCGGTACGGCCAAGCCCACCGAGGAGGAAAAACAGGGCATCCCCCATCATCTCATGGATTTCCTCGACCCTACCGACCCTAAGGGATATTCCTGCGCGGACTACGCGAGGGACGCCAAGGCAGTCGTGGAGGATATTCTGTCCCGCGGAAGGCTGCCTGTCTTTTGCGGCGGCACGGGATTGTATCTGGATGCCTTCCTGCGAGGCGGCAGCTTTGAGAGCACCGAGGTTGACCTTGCATTGCGCCGCGAGCTGACGGAATATGCGGAAACAAACGGGGCACAAGCGCTTCACGCCCTGCTCCGTGAATTGGATCCCGAGGCGGCGGAAGCTACCCACCCCAACAATATCAAAAGGGTGGTGCGTGCCATTGAGATCTGTCGCACCACGGGATGTACCAAAAGCGAGCTGGATCGCAAATCCCGAGAGGTGGAATCTCCATACAATGCCTTGGTGCTGGGGCTGAGATACCAAAACCGAGAAATCCTTTATGACCGCATCGATCGCCGCGTGGATATCATGCTTTCCGACGGACTTGTAGATGAGACGAAAAAGCTCCGTGAAATGGGGGTTTTTGAGACCTGCATCACGGCGGCGCAGGCCATCGGATACAAGGAGCTGTTTCCGTATCTGGACGGTACGGCAACCCTTGAGGAGGTCACTGCGACCCTCAAGCTGGCCACCCGTCATTATGCCAAACGGCAGATCACGTGGTTTTCCGCCAAACCGTACGTTACGTGGCTCGACATGGACGGAGAGCAGGGCATAAAAGATTTTGAAGATATTGTAAACAATGCGCAAAAACTCTTTTCCGAAATGGGTTTTTGTGATATAATAAAGTATTGATTTATTTCCCGAAAAGCAAAGGAGGTGCCCCGTGAAGCTGTTGTCAGGCGTATCGCCCAAAAAGCCCAAAGGAGCGCCTCGAACCCCCTCCCGATTTTTGCTCCGCGTGGGGGTGATCCTTTTGCTCTTGGGTCTGTGTGCTTTTGCGATCTATCAGCTTGTCTCTCACATGACAGTGGGCTTGGATACTTTGAGAACGCAGGAGATCACGGAATCCTCGTATGAGGATCTGGAGCTGTTGATCTTCCGGAATGAGGAGGTTTTGCCCTCCACGGGCGACCTGTTCCGATACCACGTTTCAGACGGTGAGCGCGTCGGAAAGGACGACTTGATCGCAAGTGCTTACCGAAGTGAGAACGCCGAGGAGATGCAGGCGCTTCTGAATCTGTACCTTCACCGGCTGACTTTGGCCGAGGCACACGGTAGCATCAGCCTCGACCGTGCGGACGAGATTACCCGAGAGCTGGATCTGGCGTATCAGAATTTACTTTCCTTGGCTGACCAAGGCTATGCGGGCATGGCATCGGATGCCGCTGACCGCATGAAAACGGCGCTGGGACGGTATGCCGCACTGGTCGGTAAGGACGTACCCGAAGGAGATCAGCCGGCAGCCTTGAAGGCGGCCATTTCAGAGCTTTTGGCGGGAGCTCTCCCACAGGGAGAGATACAGGCCGAAAAGAGCGGGTATTTCTATTACGAAGCCGACGGATACGAGCAGCTTTTTGACCCCGATATGCTCATGACCATGACCCCCGAAGCGTTTGAACGGCTCAGAAATGCGGAGGCCATGGCCTACACGGGCGGTGTGGTTGGCAAGATGGTTTACGGATCCACGTGGTACGCCGCAACCTGTCTCCCCCTCGCCGAGGCAGAGCAGTCTGCTTTTGAGGTGGGTGGCAGCTATATCATGATCTGCGACGACAGCGTAGGGACGGAAATCCCCATGACCGTCGTGCGGATGGAACCCTCCGAGGAGGGAACCGTAATTGTATTCTCGGCCAACACCATGCCCGAAGGATTTTCTCTCCCCCGTCTTCTGCGAGTGGAAACAGTCGTCGAGCGTGTGCACGGATACCGTGTGCCCGAAGAAGCGCTGGTGACCCTGACCTCCGATGCGGGTGAGTCTGTGACGGGTGTATATATCCTCGCGGGAAACGTGGTGGAATTCCGAAAGCTCAGCATCATTGCTGAAAGAAAGGGATACGTCATCGCGGCTACCTACGAGGAGATCAAGGCCGCGGAAGAGGCGCAGTCCTCGGAAGGCGGAGAAACACAGCCCACTGACGGATGGTCGTATCTCAGATTGAACGATAAGATCATTACCCGAGGTACGGGGCTGTACGAAGGAAAAATGATCAGCTGAATTTGAAAGGAATGGTCGATATGGACTATACCTATCTTGAACATAACGTCAGCCGTATCCGACAGGAGCTTGCCAAGGCTTGTGAGGAAAGCGGCTATGATCCTTCTCGCGTAACCCTCATGGCTGCGGTCAAGAGCGGAAGCGTGGAGGAGATCAACGCGCTGCACACCCTGTGCGGCATCAACCACATCGGTGAAAACCGTGTGCAGCAGCTTTTGGAGCGATATGACAAGCTGGAGAGGGAAGGGCTGTCCATCCACTTCATCGGTACGCTCCAGACAAACAAAGTCAAGTATATTGCCGACAAGGTGGATTGCATTCAGTCCTTGGATTCCGAAAAGCTGGCGCGAGAGATCGAAAAGCAGTGCGCCAAAATCAATCGGATCATGGACGTGCTCATCGAGATCAACTCGGGCAGTGAGATCAGCAAAAGCGGTGTCGAGCCCGAGGAAACGAGGGATTTTGCGCACCGTATTACGAGCGGCGATTATCCCCATTTGCGACTTCGCGGCTTTATGACCATGGCACCGAGGTCTACCGAGGAGGAATATCGTGTGATCTTCGGAAACGTCCGCAAGCTGTGCGCGTCTGTCTGGGATGAGCTCCCCATGCGGGACACCCCCATGCAGCTTTCTATGGGAATGTCGGAAAGCTATGTACCCGCTGCCGCAGAGGGCGCGACATTGGTTCGCGTCGGGCGCGGAATGTTTCAAAAACCCATAGAGCACCCCGAAGCAAACAGCAATTAAGATTATAAATTCAACGCATAAATACAAGGAAAGAGGTAAAGCACATGAGCATTTTTTCTAAGAAATTCGGTCAGCGCAGTGAGCCTGAGGATCTCGACAGCGGTTACGAGAATCCTTACTACACCGTCAGAGAGCCTCGCAGAGATACGCGCAATTCCGAGGACGAGCGCTACGAGGAAAGAAGCAATGACTATGCCCGCAGAAGCAATCCTGCCGACGAGGAGGACTTTTACGATACCCGTCGCGCGCCCGAACGCGTGAGCCGCGACGACGTTTACGAGGAGGAAGAGCCCCGTAGCTATCGCGAGCGTATGTATGAGGATGCTGATCTGCGCCGCAAGCCCGAAAAGGTTGTTTCCAAGCCCGAAAACAAGGGTACACTGTACTATACCCCCGAAAGCTACCGTGACGTGCGCGTAGAGATCGTAACGGCACTGGCCGACAGCCACGTCGTTGTCATCAATATCCGCAATCTTGTGGACACCCCTGAGGTGGTTCGCCTGATCGACTACGTGATGGGTGCTGTGCAGGTGTTGGGTGCATCCCTGCGCCGTATGGGCGGCAATAACCTCGTTCTTGTTCCCAAGGACGTAGAGCTTGACGAGGACGATATTCTTCTCCCTGATGAATCCGAAGAGGACGAAGAAGAGTACGAGGAAGAATACGAAGAAGAATACGAAGAAATTTACGACGACGAGGAGTACGACGAAGAATAAGTACGGGTGAGCGTGGTTTCTCTAAGCGCATACCCTGAAAGGAGAAATTCATGACAGCCGGTATATATGTTCTGGTTCGGTTTGTGGTCATTTTTCTGGATATCATTCTGATTGCCATGCTGGCAAGAGCGATTTTGTCCTGGTTTATGATGGGAGACGGAACGTCTCCGATCATGAATCTATTGTATGTGGTCACCGAACCCTTGATCGTTCCCGTGCGTATGCTCTGTGACCGCTTCGGCTGGTTTCGGGGTGTACCGCTGGATATGTCGTTTTTCATCACAACGATGATCCTGTCCCTCATCAACGTACTTTTGACGGGACTTTCCCCTGTGTAGTCGGGATGCCTATGAAGTACACAAATGATCCCGAAATTCTTTCGCTGTATGCCAGATTAAATGATCTGCTCGGCCTGTCCGAGCGCGGGGAAATCACCGCGACATCCTTCCTTACCCCGAGAGAATGCCTGTATGCGGCCTCCTTTTGCGAGGCGCGCATACGCGAAGGAGGCGCTTTTCTGTGGGGAGGTTTTCCCCTGTCGGACGGAGATACCCCTCCCGAGCGGCGGCGGATGCTGTTTTTGCCGGAGTATGCGGTGGGGTTTGTTTCCCCCGATGCTTTGGCGCAGGATCCCGTAGCGGCGCTGTCGGCGGCAGGACTTGACGATCTTTCGGGATGTGTTGCGGATTCTGTCCGCATCCTGCAGATCAAGGGCTCGGGATTTCGGAAGCTGTCTCACCGAGACTATCTCGGTTCGGTGCTGGGCTTGGGTCTGGAACGCTCCGTGATCGGGGATATCTTTGTTGCGGACGAGTTTTCTGCCTACCTTGCCTGCAAGGGGGATTTGGCGGATTTTCTCGTCTCCAACCTGACAAACGTTTCTGCCGATACCGTTCGTGTGTCTCTCCTGCCCGTCGGCTTTGTTCCCCCTGTGGAAAGAAAGCGGCTGGCCATCCGCGACACCGTGGCCTCCGAGCGGCTGGACTGCGTGGTGGCGGCACTCACCAACTTCTCCCGCGAAAAAGCGCAAATGGCCGTGCGAAGTGGGCTCGTGGATCTCAACTACGAAACTGTGGAGGCCTGTGATACCACCGTGGAGCCCCCCTGCGTGCTGTCGGTACGCGGCGTGGGTAAGTTTTCGGTGCTGTCCTTCGACGGCGAGACCAAAAAGGGACGGATGAGGCTTTCGGCGGAGAAGTATGTCTAAAAGGAGATCTTATGAACCCCTACGATAAATACAGCTCGGACAACGAGATCCCGCGGCTGACGGATGAAGTCATCCGAAAAAAGGTGAACGAAAGCCTTCGTTTAGGCTTGACTACGATGATCATGATGCTGGTTTGCGCATTGCTTGCCGTGTCGCTTTTGACGGGTCTCGGGTTCTATTTGAAGAATCATACGCTGGCCGGGAATTACCCTGTGATCGCTTGGCTGGTTCTCGTTATGATCTGGCTTGTTGCGGCCGGCTTCATTTCCTACCACGTATGGGACTATTTGAAGTATCGCGCCGCATACGGCGGGAAATATCACATTGTGAAGAAGGAGCTGCATACCATCTCCCGCGACGAGTACCAAGGTATGCGCTGGCATTACATCAACGGCAGGCTGTACCGTCGCCCCGAATTGCGTGACGTACTATACTTTGACGGTATGGAGAAATTTATTGTGGGCAGAAAGACCGTTGAGCGTGCCAATGAGGGGGATGAATACCTCATCGTGGTCTTCGATCGGAGACCCAATGTCCCGAAGTTTATCTTCCGCACCGATGCCTACCGGTGGCCTTAAACGAAAGGGCATCTCAAAAATTGAAAATAGCGGCCTCCACCACGGACGTGCCGATATTCATAAACAGTAACTATTAACTTAACATAAGGAGCTTTGAAAACCAATGTCCAAGGATTACAACAGCACTTTGAATCTGCCTCAGACCTCCTTCCCCATGAAGGCCGGTCTGCCTCAGCGTGAGCCCGATACCCTCAAGTATTGGGAGAGCATTGATCTCTACAGCGCCATGCTGGAGAAGAATAAGGATAAGACCCCCTTCATCCTCCACGACGGCCCCCCCTTCTCCAACGGCTTCATCCACATGGGTCACGCTCTGAACAAGACCCTGAAGGATTTCATCGTCCGTTCTCAGGCCATGATGGGTCACTACACCCCCTATATCCCCGGCTGGGACAACCACGGTCTGCCCATTGAGCGTGCCATCGAGAACTCCAAGAAGAAGCTGAACAAGGATATGACCGTCCCCGAGTTCCGCAAGGCCTGTGAGGACTTCGCAGAGGACTTCATCCAGAAGCAGATGGCAGGATTTAAGCGTCTGGGCGTCGTGGGCGACTGGGAGCACCCTTATCGCACCATGGACCGCCACTTTGAGGGCCAGGAGGTCAAGATCTTCGGCGCGATGTATGACAAGGGCTACATCTACAAGGGTCTGAAGCCCGTGACCTGGTGTCCCTTCTGCGCTACCGCCGTGGCTGAGGCCGACATCGAGTACAAGGACGATCCCTGTACCTCTGTCTACGTCAAATTCCCCATGCACGACGATCTGGGCAAGCTGGAGGGCTTCGACAAGTCCAAGATGTTCTTCGTGATCTGGACCACCACCATCTGGACTCTGCCCGGAAACATGGCCATCTGTCTGCACCCCAGAGACAGCTACGTCCTGGTCAAGGCCGAGAACGGCGAGACCTACATCATGGCCGAGGCCCTCATGGAGAAGACCATGAAGATGGGCGGTTTTGAGAATTATGAGGTTCTGGCTACCTATCCCGGTCAGTTCTTTGAGAATATGCTGGCAAAGCACCCCTTCCTGGATAAGACCTCCCGCCTGGTCAACGCCGAGTACGTCACCATGGATTCGGGTACGGGCTGTGTCCATACCGCCCCCGGCTTCGGTGCCGACGACTACCAGACCTGTATGCGCTACGGCATGGAGCTGGTTGTTCCCGTGGACGATTACGGCCGCCACACCGACTACGCAGGGAAGTACGCCGGCATGAAGACCGAGGAATCCAACCCCGTCATCAAGGCCGACATGATGGAGAGCGGTATGCTCTTCGCCTCCGAGGAGATCATGCACTCCTATCCTCACCACGACCGCTGTAAGAAGCCCGTCATTTTCCGCGCGACCCCCCAGTGGTTCTGCTCGGTGGAGTCCTTCAAGGATCAGGCCGTCAAGGCCATTGAGAACGTGGAGTGGTTCCCCGCATGGGGCGGCGACCGCATGGAGTCCATGATCCGCGAGCGTTCTGATTGGTGTATCTCCCGTCAGCGCCGTTGGGGTCTGCCCATTCCCGTGTTCTACTGCACCGAGTGCGAGAAGCCCGTTTCCACCCCCGCCTCCATCGAGAAGATCTCGAAGCTGTTCGACGAGTTCGGCTCCAATATCTGGTTCGAGAAGGAGGCCATGGAGCTGATCCCCGAGGGTCTGACCTGTCCTCACTGCGGCGGCAAGACCTTCACCAAGGAGAAGGACACCCTGGACTGCTGGTTCGACTCCGGCTCCACCCACTACGCCTGCCTCATGTACCGCACTCCCGATCTCTGGCCCGCCGACGTCTATCTGGAAGGCGCGGATCAGTACCGCGGTTGGTTCCAGTCCTCTCTGCTCACCTCCGTGGGCGCTTTGGATCGCGGCGCACCCTTCAAGCAGGTGCTGACCCACGGCTGGGTGGTGGACGGCGAGGGCCGCGCCATGCACAAGTCTCTGGGCAACGGCGTGGATCCCGACGAGATTATCAAGAAGTACGGCTCGGATATCCTCCGTCTGTGGGCCGCCTCCTGCGACTACCACGTGGACGTCCGCTGCTCGGATGCCATCTTCCGTCAGCTCTCCGAGGTCTACCGCAAGATCCGCAACACCGCCCGCATCCTGCTGGCCAACATCGGTGACTTCAACCCCGATACCGATATGGTGGATACCGCCGATCTCCACGAGATCGACAAGTGGATCATTGCCCGCGCCAACGAGCTGACCAAGGTCTGCCGCGACGCCTACAACGGCTACGAGTTCCACATGGCTTACAACGCCATCAATACCTTCTGCACCAACGATCTGTCCAAGCTCTACGTGGACATCACCAAGGACCGCCTGTACACCGACGGCAAGACCTCGGCCTCCCGCCGCGCCGGTCAGACCGCTATGTACACCGTCCTGTCGGCTTTGACCCGTCTGGTGGCTCCCATCCTCTGCTTCACCGCCGAGGAGATCTGGAAGGCTATGCCCCACGCCGCTGCCGAGGACAGCCGCAGTGTGTTCCTCAACGCCATGCCCGCGTATGACGAGGCGCTGGCCTTCCCCGAGGCCTCCAAGCTGGACGAGCTCTTCGTGCTCCGTGACGACGTCATGAAGGCTCTGGAGCTGGCTCGCGCCGCCAAGATGATCGGTAAGTCTCTGGACGCCAAGGTCACGGTCTACACCACCGACGACGCCCAGTACGCCGTGCTGAACAGCTTTGCCGACAAGCTGGCTCTGGTGTTCATCACCTCCCAGGCTACCGTGGTCAAGGGTGAGGCTCCCGAGGGCGCCTTCGCCGAGACCGTTTCAGGCATCGCCGTGCTGGTGGAGAACGCCGACGGCGAGAAGTGCGACCGTTGCTGGATGTATACTACTGCCCCCATCTATGACGGTAGCGCTGATAGCGCGGGTGAGGAGCGCGGTTGCCTGTGCGGCCGTTGCCATAAGGTCGTATTCGGTTGATCGAAATACGGAAATAATGAAAAGTGGGTATGGGGAAATGCCCCATGCCCGCTTTTTTGAGTTTGAAAGGAAATATCTATGTTTCTTTGGATCGCTATCATGGTGTTGGCCGTTTTCCTCGACCAGCTTACCAAATATTTGACCGTACTATGCCTGAAGCCCATTGACACCTTACCCATCATTGAGGATGTGATTCATCTCACCTATGTGGAGAATCCGGGGGCGGCCTTCGGTATGATGAAGGATCAGCGTTGGCTGTTTATGGTGGTCTCCAGTGTGGCCATCGTAGCACTTCTGATCTATCTTTTCAAGAAAAAAACGCAGCATTGGATGGAAAATTTGGCTATCGCATTCATTGTGGGCGGCGGTATCGGCAATATGATCGACCGTGTCATTCTCGGTTACGTTGTGGATATGATCGATTTTCGGCTCATTGATTTTGCCGTGTTCAACGTGGCGGATTCCTTTGTTTGCGTGGGCGCGGGACTGCTCATGCTGTATATCATTTTGAGCGGTGTGCAGGAATATAAGGAAGAAAAAGCGAGGAAGCTCCGACTGTCCAAGTGGGACGATGACGAGGAGACGTCTGACGAGGAGGGAATCGCTGAAGATATGCCTGCCGAGGAAATGATTTCCGAAGAGGCGATTGCCGTGGATGTGTCCGCAGAAGGGTTGCCCTCCGAAGAAGTACCTTCCGAAAATGTATCTACTGAGGAAAATCCTTCCGAGGAAACCTCCACTGTAGAAAATCCCGACGAGGAAGAGACCCATGCATGATATGGAAATGCTGACCGACTTTTTGGAGGACGAGTCCCGACGGGAGACGTTTGAAACGACGACCGAAACGGCGGGGACACGGCTGGATAAGTTTTTGTCCGACGTATCTTCCGATCTGACACGATCCGCCGCAGCCCGCCTCATTGAGGAGGGCTACGTGACGGTGGAGGCTTTGCAGGGGGATCTCTGGAAGCCTGTGGCCGCAGGGAAGAATCTCAAGCTGTCCGCGCACAGCCGAGTGACGGTCCTCTTTCCCGAACCCGAGGACAGCGAAGCACTGCCCGAGAATCTTCCGCTCGACATTGTTTATGAAGACGATGACGTGCTGGTCATCAACAAGCCTGCGGGTATGGTGGTGCACCCTGCGCCGGGTAACTATACCGGCACGCTTGTCAACGCTCTTTTGTATCATTGCGGCGACCGACTGTCGGGGGTGGGCGGTGTACGCCGTCCCGGGATCGTGCACCGCATTGACAAAGACACCTCGGGACTTTTGGTGGTAGCCAAGCATGATGCTGCCCACAACGCGCTCTCGGCACAGCTCAAGACCCACACCGTCAGCCGCGTGTATTACGCCCTCTGCCTCGGAAGCTTCAAGGAGGATGGCGGCACGGTGGATCTGCCCATCGGCAGAAATCCGAGTGATCGCAAGAAAATGGCTGTTTTTCCCCGCGGTTCTGTATCCGAGGGCAAGACGGGAACGGCCGCGATCCGTGAGGCCATCACGCATTATACCGTGCTGGAGCGCTTTCCCGTAGGGAGAAAATGGGGGCAGTCCTTTACCCTTGTCAAGTGCGAGTTGGAAACGGGACGTACCCACCAGATCCGTGTGCATATGGCGGCCGAAGGGCACCCGTTGCTCGGAGATCCCGTATACGGCGGAGACAATACCGCGTTCGGAAAGCATCACCCTGCGCTGATCCACGGCCAATGCCTCCACGCGAAGGAATTGAAATTTATCCATCCCCGCACGGGTGGGGAAGTGCAGTTTACCTGTTCCTTGCCCCATGATTTTGCAACCCTTTTGGACAAGCTCAGAAAGGAGACCGACCTTGCCTGATTTTTCCCGTTTTTTGATTGCTACCGATCTGGACGGTACGTTTTTCGGCCCTCACGCGTCTCTCCCGGAAAACAACCTCCGCGCGGCAGACTATTTTAAAGCCCACGGCGGGCACTTTACCATGTCTACAGGGCGCGTTTTGCCCAATGCTCTGCGCGCGATCCCGCAAGCCGCTGAGCTCTTCAACGCGCCGCTGATCACCTCTAACGGCGCGTATATTTACGATCTTTCCACCGAGACGGTCATCCATAAGACCGAGCTGGACGCGGCGGCACTCAAGGCGCTCATCCTCAAGGTGGAGGAATTGAACCCCAACATTGGTATGCGCGTTTCCACAGATATGGGCTTTCTTGTCAATCAGAGCCGCATCACACCCATGATCGAAAAAGAATTGGCCTCTCCGCATTTTATCGGCGAGCTTGTTCCCGCCAAGGATTGGGATACGGAGCACGCCCATTGGTACAAGGTGGTCTTGCGCGGATCGCACGAGGAGCTATGCGAGATTCGGGATAGGCTGTACCCCATGTGGTGCGACCTTTTTGAGTTTTCTTCGTCCTCGCCTACGCTGTTTGAAATGGAAGCCAAGGGCTGTACCAAGGCCACGGGCGTGGCGTTTGTGGCCGAGCTTTTGCAAAAGAAGTACGCCCACCCCATTACGACGGTCACGGTGGGAGATCAGGAAAACGATCTTCCCATGCTCAGGGAGGGGGATATTTCGGCTTGCCCCGCCAACGCTTTGGATTCTGTCAAGGCTGTCGCAAAGTGGCAGCTTTGCCATCACGCGGAGGGTTGTATTGCCGATCTGATCTCAAGACTGGAGGCGCTGTGATATGACAAAGCTTCTGCAAAATTATCGTGTTTCCATAGGGCATGAGAAAAACACGCCGTTTGTCAACGCAAACGATATTTATCAGGACGGTACGACTCCTTTGTGCCGTGACACCGATGGCCGCCTATGGGGCATGAGCGGACATTCCCACGCGGGACATATCGGGATGTTTTGCGGTATGTCTCTGGACGATATGAAAGAGGTCTATCCCATCCACACCCATTTTTGCGTGGGACACGCCGAGTATGCTTTTGCGGGCATCCGTTACCCCGAAGGGGTCAAGCCGCGCGGCAGCCTATGGCCGTTCGGACTCTATATCTGCCCTGTGACCCATCGCTTTTTCTGCTTCTTTCATAACGAAACGGGGTGGAACGGCAAGGGAAGTGCCTATGATGCTTTCGGCCCTTGCGAAACTCCGCATTTTGATTCCGATTTCCGACACGTGGGACTTATGCACTCAGATGATGAGGGGAGAAGTTGGGTCTTTGACCGCTGGGTGCTGACCGCTGAAAAGCCTTGCTTTACGGAATGTTATAGTCCCGATGCGGGAATTGCCAAAGGGCAGGCTGTTGGTAAGATCTTCTTGGGCAGCGGAGATTTTTCGCTGTTTGACGACCCCAAAAGCGATTATCTCTACATTTTTTATAACATCATCCGCGTGGATATGGACAAAGCAGTGTGGGATGGCTGTGACGTGTACGTAGCCCGAACCCACAAACGCACAGACGGTATCATGGGAGATTTTGTCAAATTTTATGACGGTGCTTTTTGTGAAGCCGGGAATCTTGGCCGCGAGACCCCAATCCTATTGAACGCATGGCACCCCAGAGTTTCATTTTTTTCGGATTTCGATACGTATCTTTTGTCTGCTTCGGTGATCCGCCCCGATACCTTTGCAGGGGTGGTGGAGGACGTGATGATGCTCTGTGAAGGAGAAACCCTGACCGCTTGGAGTGCCCCCGTGCGGGTAGAAAGAGAAGGGAAGCCCTTCGGAAACCATTACGTTGCCATGATCGCTGACGGACAGCATACGCTGCCGCAGGTAATTGAAGGACATACGTTTTCCATTCTCACCAATCATAACGGAACCGACGTTGTGCGCTATGCCGCTGAACTCGTGTAACTGCTTGGCCAAAATGCTCAAAATATGTGACCTTTTTGTTAAATTACCCATGAGGCGATTGAACATTGCACACAAATATGGTATAATATCCCATACTATCTTTGTAAGTTAGACAGTCAATATCAAATTCAAAGGAGAACATCTCTATGAAATCATCGAAACTTCGATTGTTGTCCGTGCTTCTTCTTGCGGCCTTCCTTTTGGTCGGTGTCATTGCCTGCACCGACGGTAAGGTTCAGGATGAGACGCAGGGCGGAACGAACACCGACGAAACGCTTGTCACCACCGATGAACAGCTCAGCGACACCGAGGCGGATGCGGATACCGTTGTTACCGAAGCAGTGAGCGCTGAAGAGCCTACCGACGAAGTGACCGAAGCACCTACCGAAGAAGTGACCACCGAGGAGGTCACCACCCTTCGTGATCTGACTTGGGAAACCTATGATCCAGCTTTGGATGACAGCAAGGTGGACACCAAGGCCGAGCACATTGTGGACGCAACCCAGTGGGTCGCCATCGACGGCTTGGGTCGTGTTCTCCCCATCCACACGGAGACGGGCGATATGCGCGACAAGACAGTTGCCATTTTCTACTGGACATGGCACGGTGATTTTGCCAATAACCAGTATGCATACAACAACCAGAAGAACCTGGATATCATGGCATCCTTGGGCATGGCCGAGGAGGAATATTTCAGCAAAAAGGCTTTCGAGTTGAGAAAGCTGGGTATTTATACTGCCGATGCCTCTGCCTCCAAGTATCACTTCTGGGACGAGCCTGTGTTCGGTTACTATGACGGTGACGATGAGTGGGTCATCCGCAAGCACGCAGAAATGTTGGCGGCAGCCGGTGTGGATGTGGTGTTCTTTGACAACACCAACGGTACGTTTACCTGGAAGCAGACCGCGATGAAGGTCATGAAGGTCTTCTCCGAGGCTCGTGCACAGGGCGTGGACGCACCCGACGTGTCCTTCATGTTCCCCTTCGGCCCTGTGGATCACGCAGGAACCCAGATGATCGAGCTGTATAACGACATTTATGCCAAGGGCCTGTATCAGGACGTTTGGTATATGCTGGACGGCAAGCCCATGATCATGGGTTGGCCCGGAAGCTTGAACAGCAAGGATCCCGAAATTGCTTCTACCATCAAGAAGTTCTTCACCTTCCGTTCCAACCTGGGCGGCTATCAGGACAAGGAAACCACCGCTAACCAGTGGGGCTGGCTGTCCCGTTATCCCCAGTCCTTCTTCCACAACGATAAGGGTGTCATCGAGCAGATGACCGTCGGTGTAGCGATCAACCACAACTACGTGGATAGCGTGATCGCTCCCATGAACGGCAAAAATATCATTGACCGTACCTGGACGGACAAGGGCTACGACACCCGCGAGAATGCCATTCTCTACGGTGCTTGCTTCGAGGAACAGTGGAAGAACGCGCTTTCTGTTGACCCCGAGATCGTTTTCGTGACCGCATGGAACGAGTGGGTCGCTATGAAGCTCCAGCACTGGACGGGCGACTACTACAACTGCTTCGTTGACCAGTACGACGCGCTCCGCAGCCGCGACACCGAGCCCTCCACCGGTATTTTGAAGGATCATTACTACTATCAGTTGATCTCCTACATCCGCCAGTACAAGGGCACAAATCCCATTGAAAAGGCAACGTGGGAAAAGCTCATCGACATCAATGGCGGTTATGGTCAATGGGCTGACGTAGGCCCTGCCTATAACGACTATTTCGGCATGACTGTCCGTGATTTCGACGGTTACAAGGATCCTGTGACCAATAAGCCTCTTCACTACTACAATGACACGGGACGAAACGATATTTACGACGCTAAGGTCGCCCGTGACTATGAGAACATCTATTTCATGGTGCGCACCGTGGATGACCTCACCCCCTATACCGATGCAGACTGGATGCGCCTCTACATCAACGTAGACGACGAGTACAAGGGCTGGGAGGGCTATGATTTCGTCCTCAACAAGACGTCCCCCACCGCCACCGAAGCAACCCTTGAGAAATTTACCGGCTCCAAGTATGAGACCGAGGTCGTGGGTACTGTTTCTTACTCTGTTAAGGGCAACGTGATGATGGTCTGCATCCCCAAGACCATGCTGGGCATTGCCGCAGATACCTACCACTTCTCCTTCGACTTCAAGTGGGTGGACAATGCCAACGAGGACGAGGCAGGCGATATCATGCAGTGGTATTCCAACGGTGACGTCGCGCCCATCGGCCGCTTTAACTTCTGCTACACCACCGACGGCTCCGAGCCCCACACCGACACCGATACTGTGCTGGGTTGGGAGGTTCTGGATATGACCGATGCCGAAAATCAGGCAATTCTGACCGAGTCTTTGGTGGGTAAGAAGGCACAGGGCTTTGACGTTTCCTTCGGTGAGGACGGTATGACCCTGACCAATACCCAGGCAGGAAGCGACGCACAGCTGATTCTGGATTACACCCTCAGCAATCCCAGATTGTTAGCAGATCATGTGGGCTATATTACCATCACCTACAAGACGACTGATCTGACGACCCTTCGCCTTGGCTTGGGCTCCGGTGAAAAGGTGCCCTCTTCTACCGCTACCCGCGCGAAGGAACTGGAGCTGGTGAACGATGGCGAGCTCCATACCGTGACCCTAAAGGTCGAGGGTACCCGTGCTTGGGAAAATTACATCAACCAGTTGGGCATCTATTTCCCCAAGTCTCAGGACAAGGGCGCGACCGTGACCATTCTGTCCATCGAGATGACCAAGGAAAATCCCAATCCCGAGGCTGAATAAATCCCGAGCGTAGATATTATTTCCAAAATCGACAACATAGTGGGAGAGGGTGTCCGCATGGATGCCCTCTCCCCGTGGAATTTCAACTCACGGCTCCCATTTGAGTCTGTGAGGATTCATGAAGAAAGGAATGAAGAAAATGAATCAAGAAAAGCCTAAGTTTTATATCACAACGGCGATTGCCTACGCCTCCAAGAAGCCTCATTTCGGCAACACCTACGAAGCCATCATGACCGACGCCTACGCCCGCTACAAGCGCGAGATGGGCTATGACGTTTACTTCTGCACAGGCACCGATGAGCACGGCCAGAAGATCGAGGACCTGGCCAAGGAATCCGGCATCACTCCCAAGGCATATGTGGACAACGTGGCAGGCGAGATCAAGGGGCTCTGGGACAAGATGGACGTGAAGTATGACTACTTCATCCGCACCACCGACGACTACCACGAGGCTGCTGTGCAGAAGATGTTCAAGCGCTTCTACGATCAGGGCGATATCTATTTGGATCGCTATGAGGGCTGGTACTGCGTACCTTGCGAAACTTTTATCACCGATACTCAAGCTACCACCGAGTGCAAGTGTCCCGATTGCGGGCGCCCTGTGCAGAGAGCCAGCGAAGAAGCCTATTATTTCAATATGCAGAAATACGCTGACAAGCTGATGACCTATATCGACAAGCACCCTGATTTCATTCAGCCCGAGTCTCGCAAAAAGGAGATCGTCAACAACTTCCTGAAAGCAGGTTTGCAGAATCTTTGCGTGTCCCGTACTTCCTTCACCTGGGGAATTCAGGTGCCCTTCGATCAGAAGCACGTGACCTACGTCTGGCTGGACGCGCTGACCAACTATATCACCGCCATCGGCTTTGACCCTGACAAGTCCTATGAGGAGCAGAGCGAGAGCTTCAAGAAGTGGTGGCCTGCTGACGTGCATATCATCGGTAAGGACATCATCCGCTTCCATACCATCTACTGGCCCATCTTCCTCATGGCCATGGATATGCCCCTTCCCAAGAAGGTCTTTGCCCATCCTTGGTTTAATTTCGGCGCGGACAAGATGTCCAAGTCCCGCGGCAACGTGATCTACGCCGACGAGCTGGCCGAGCATTTCACCGTGGACGGCGTCCGTCACTACGCCCTGTCCGAGATGCCCTATAACTCCGACGGCTCCATCACCTACGAGACCGTCATCAACCGTTTCAACACCGACCTGGTCAACAACCTCGGCAATTTGGTCAAGCGCACCCTGGATATGCAGAAGAAGTATTTCAACAAGGTCGTTGCTACCCCCGTGGCGGGCACCGACGAGGAGAACGCCCTGGATGCCGATCTGATCGCTACCTGCGAGGCTGCATACGAGGCCTTGGTGGAGAACATGGACGGCTACCGTGTGGCCGACGGCGTGGAGTGCATCTTCAATATGCTCCGCCGCGCAAACAAGTATATCGACGAGACCACCCCCTGGAGCCTTGCCAAGGACGAGACCAAGACCGACCGTCTCGGCACCGTCCTTTACAACCTGCTGGAAACCATCCGTTGGGGTGCCGTCATGCTCAAGCCCTTCATCCCCGCCACCGCCGAGAAGATCCTCGCTATGCTGAACACCGACGCTGTGGACTACACCACCATCGGCGGCAAGGGTAGCGGCAAGTTCGGCGCCATGATCGCGGGCAGGGAAGTGGGTGACTCTTGTGTGCTGTTCGCCCGTATCGACGAGCAGAAAAAGCTCGAAGAGCTGGAAGCCATCCGTCAGGCCAAGATTGCCGCGGCAGAGAAGGCCAATGCTCCTGTGGAGAAGCCCGAGGGCGTGGCGCAGATCGGCATTGATGACTTCATGAAGGTAGAGCTCCGCACCGCGCAGGTGCTGGCTTGCGAGCCCGTGCCCAAGGCCAAAAAGCTGCTGAAGCTGCAGGTGGATCTGGGCTACGAGCAGAGACAGGTGGTTTCGGGTATCGCCAAGTGGTACAAGCCCGAGGATCTCATCGGCAAGAAGATCATCCTCGTGGCCAACCTTGCTCCCGCCAAGCTCTGCGGCGTGGAATCCAACGGTATGATCCTGGCTTCGGGCGAGGAGGATGTGAGAGTTGTGTTCCTGCATCCCGATACCAAGTTGGGCGAGAGAGTCAGATAAAAAGATAAAAGTGATACCGCACAGCCTTGGCTGTGCGGTAAATTTTTAAATGCAAGAGATGTTGTGAGACACGCTTGGTGTTGGAGAGGTGCCTGAGGGAGATACAACGGTAAATTGTTGTTTACGGGAGATTAACGGAACTTGTAGGGGCGGATTCCATATCCGCCCGGTCCATCTAAAAATCCATGCTTATCAATGGTTTTTATATCGGGCGGATATGGAATCCGCCCCTACAGAAGGACAATAACCCTCGTAAATTATTTTTAGCGGTTAATCATTTTATGCCGTAGGGGCGACCCTATGTGGTCGCCCGTCGTCCCGACATCGACAAAACCCTTGTGGGTCAACAATCTTTTTGGCGGGAGGCCACACAGGGCCT
>JAGASP010000058.1 GCA_017621695.1 Clostridia bacterium | reverse complement strand
GTCGATATACGCCTTCGGCGTTCGATATGTGCGTCGATTCCCTCCGCACTCGATATTCCGAGCGGGCGATGCCCGCATCGGATCGATATGCCCACTTGCGTGGGCGCTACGGGCTTTCAGCCCGTAAACAACAATTTATATGTTGAACTGTCCGTCGGGTGATATACTACCGATACGAATATAGTCACGCGAGCCATGGCCGCCGCATTGCGGCTAACCATCTTTTATATTTTGCCTCGCCTTTCCATCATCGGCGGTCTGCCGTGGGGTGGCGGAGGCTCAGGTGTGTCCCCCAACACGCTTTCGCCGTCGGTAATGTAGCGCTTGGCTTGCGTGGAGAAGAGCTCGTAATAGCGGCCTTGCTTGGCCATCAGGGTCTTGTGGTCTCCCTCTTCAATGAGCTTACCGTATTCCAGGACCAGAATCTTGGATGCAACGGTGGCGCTGGAGAGACGGTGGGAGACGAAGATGGTGGTCTTGTCGGCGCGCAGTCTGTCAAACTGATTGAAGATCTCCTGCTCGGCCATGGGGTCGAGGGAGGCGGTGGGCTCGTCCAGAATCAAAATGTCGGAATCGCTGTAGAAAGCGCGGGCGATGGCCAGCTTTTGCCATTGACCGATGGAAAGTTCAATGCCGTTTTCTTCAAAGATGCGCATGAGGGGGGTGTTGTAGCCGTCGGGCAGACGGGAGATATAGTCGTCGGCATCGGCCTCCTTGGCGGCGCGCATGACAGCCTCGGTGTCGGGCTCCTTGTGGATGTCGCCAAATTGTACGTTTTCGGAAACGGTCATGGCATATTTGCCAAAATCCTGGAAAATGATACCGAAAATGCGGTACAGGGCTTCCACGTCGTATGCGCGGATGTCATGCCCGTCGAGAAGGATGCGACCCTCGGTAGGATCGTACAGGCGGGTGAGCAGTTTAAGAAGCGTTGTTTTGCCGGCACCGTTGAGACCGACCAGCACCAGCGTCTCGCCGGGGCGGATGGTAAAGCTCACGTCGTCCAGCACCTTTCGCTCGGTGCCGGGATAGATAAAGCTGACGTGCTCAAACGTGATGGTGTGGGGTGTGCCGTGCTTGACCTGCAAAGGCGCGGGCTCGGCGGCGGTGTCATCGGCTGTTTCGGGCATGGCGACCACGGTGGGCTCTTCCTTGAGGAAGGAGGTCAGGTTGTCGATGAACAGCGTGCCCTCATAAATGGTGGCGGAAACCGAGATCAGGGTCGCAACGTGACCCGCGATCGAGGTCAGCGCACCCGTGTACAGGGAGTAGTCACCGATGAGATCCTTACCCGTGACCACAAGATAGGCAAACCACGTGTAAAATGCGCAGTTGACCACCGAGGAGATGATCGTGATGGCAACGTGCCATGCGTTTTCTCGGAGGATAAGGGCGCGGATGCCCGCAAAATACTTGTCAAAGGTTTCGCGGTAGCGACCGATGAAGGTGTCGGAAAGCCCGAACATACGCACTTCCTTGGCCATGTCCTTGTTGACCATGAGGTCTGCGTAATAGTTCATCTGCCGACGATCCTTGGAACGGCGGCGCATATATTGGAAATTCTTGCGGCGATAATAGAAATTGATGATCGCCGAGGGGACGGATACCGCTACCATGACAAGTGCCGCCCACCAGAGCTTGGTGGCCAGAATGACCACAAAGGAGATCAGCGTGATGACCGTGCTGAACACCGAGAAGGTGGCGGACAGGATCTGGATGGGGCGCATACCCGCTTCGCGGTTGGCGTTCTCCAGTTTTTCGTAAAAGGCGGGCAGGTCAAAGGCGCAGATGTCGAGGGTCTTGGCCTTGTGCATGATCTCCAGCTTGACGGTGCGCACCACAAGCTCGCCTGCGATTCGCGTGACTGTGTTCTTGAGGGTGTTGACGATGCTGTTGAGGATATTATAGGAGAACAGAAAGACCAGGAGATAGAATACCGTGTGCCCAAGGAACGCCGAAATATCTCCCGAAAAGCCTCCCGAGGAGGTCTGCATGGCGTTGAGGACATATTGCGATATTTTAGAGCCCACGACGGGCATGACGCCTTGGAAGATGGCGATGAACATCATGGCAAACAGGATCCAAGGTCCCGTTTTCCATACCAGCGCGAAGATGTAGCCCATACGGGAGAAGAATCCGCCGAGCAGAGCTTTCAGATAACGGGGAAGATCGGTGAGTCCTTTGGGGGGCTGGATTTGCGTATACTGAAACTGTCTCATACCGGGAGGAGGTCCTGGAGGCATACAATCACACCTTTCTTTGATAAATATGTACGGTGCGGAAAAGCTATATGGTTTATGTATAACTCAACTATTTATTTTATCATTATACCTTGAACGGTTTGCGTAAAATATGTAATAATTTTGTAAATTGCTTCATAAAAGCACGCAAAAACGCATAGCTTGTACGGAGATCACCTTCGTAAAATTATTTGTCGCCATGCAAACAGCGACAAAGAATGCGGGTCGGGCGCAGTATAATAAAGCTAATCTCTCAGGGACGGAGGTGGCGTATGGAGGGAATCGACGTATACGTTGACGTGCTGTTTCTCATCAACCTGGGCATGGACGCGCTGTGCCTGACCTTGACTGCGCGGATCTTGCATCGCAAGATCCCCATGCTTCGTTTGTGGCTTGCGGCAGCATCGGGGGGCATATATGGGGTAGCGGCGTTGTTTTTGGATGTAGCACCACCGATGACTTGGCTTGCGGATATTGCGCTTTGCGTGCTGATGTGCTGGATCTCCATGGGGAAAACACGGCTTCTTTTGACTGCGGGCGTATATTTTCTCTCGTCTGCGGTGATGGGAGGCGCTATGACGGCGCTTTACAGCTTCTTCAATCGCATGGGTGTTGCGTCACTCTTGCCAAACGGAGAGGACGAGGGAAGCGTATGGGTGCTTGGCTTGCTTGCAGGGCTTGGTTGGCTTTTGACCTTGATCTGGGGGAGGGTCTTCCGAAGATCCGAGGCAAAGCGTGCTACGGACGTGGACATCACGGTATGTCTGGGAAGTAGAGAGGCTGTACTTCGAGGGATGATCGACAGCGGAAATCTGCTCACCGATCCCATTGGCGGCAGTCCCGTGATCCCCGTGAGACGGGAGTCTGTGACGGAAATGCTGTCGCTTGAGCTGCAAAACGCGCTTTGCGAAACGCCTTTTCGCACCGAAGCCTTGCTCTCGTTACCCGAAGCATCCCGTCTGCGGCTGATCCCCACCGAAACGGCGACAGGAAGCGGACTGCTCGTGGCGATCCTTCCCGATGCGATCTACATCGGGAAGAAGAAGGAAAAACGCCGCATCCGTGCGCTGATCGCCCCGATTCCCTTGGCGGGGACAGAGGCTGAGGCTGTGGTGCCCGCATCCCTCTTTTGAAAGAGGATTCTACTTGAACGGAGGATACATATGAAAAACGCCAAGCACAATATATGCAGGCGGCTGATGCATTTTTTGAGAATGCGGTTCGGGAAACGCCGTGGGATCTACTACATCAACGGCCCCGAGCTGCTCCCCAAGCCCCTCTCGCGGGAGGAGGAGGCCGAGGCGATCGCGATGCTGGAAGGCGGCGGTGATACCGAGGCTGCAAGATCCTTGCTCATTGAACGGAATCTGCGGCTGGTAGCGTTCATTGCGCGACGGTTTGAAAACACGGGGGTGGGGATCGAGGATCTCATTTCCATCGGAACCTTGGGGCTGGTCAAGGCCATCAGCACCTTCCGCTCGGACAAGAACATCAAGCTGGCAACTTACGCCTCGCGTTGCATTGAAAACGAAATCCTCATGTATCTGCGGAAGATCAGCGGACGGCACGAGGTGTCGCTGGATGAACCGCTGAATACCGATTGGGACGGCAACGAGCTGCTTTTGTCGGACGTTTTGGGGAGCGATGAGGATTCCGTCAGCCGCGCCATTGAGGAGGCCGAGGAGCGGCGTGCCTTGTACCGTGCGGTCGGGACGCTGACGGAGCGGGAGCGGATGATCATTGAGTACCGTTTCGGTCTCGGCGGGCGGCAGGAGCTGACGCAAAAGGAGGTTGCGGATCTTCTGGGGATCTCGCAATCTTATATATCAAGGCTGGAAAAAAAGATCCTCCAAAAGCTGCGCGAGGAGCTGGAGGGGGTTATATAAAAGGGAGCGGCAAACTGCCGCTCCCTTTGAAGAAAATGGGGGGATCCTGCGCTTTTATTGCGCTGATCTGTATTCCCAGATCCGCCCGAAACCGTGCTCGATGGCGGCGGCGGCCACCTCGGGTGACTCCAGCGGTGTGAGAAGACGGAGACTGTAGCGCATATAGGCGTAGGATACGTATGCGAGGATCGCGTCGGGATCCTGACAATTCCGCAGATCCAGCGCCAGATAGTCACAGGCGGCGAGGATCTGCCCGGGGACAGGATTTCCCGCGTAAGCAGGTGTATCGGACGTGTCGGCCGTTCCTTCAAACGCGTTGGGCGGGAGAGCTGCGCCGACGGAGACGGAAGGTGCGACCGAGGAAAGCAGGGCTTTGACGTCTGTCAGATATGCTTGGGCAGCAGCCGCATTTTGCGAAAGACCCAAAAGCAAAAAGCTGTCGATTCCCGCCTCGGCGTACAGGGTCAGAAGAGACATTTCCATACCGCGGAGCAGCTGTTCTTCGGCCTTGCTTTCCGCTTCGAGCGAGACAACGGTGAAAACGCCGACCACCGAAAGATTGGCGCGGTGGAAGCGTCCTGTTTCAGAGGTAAGGGCGGGGGCACCGTCGGCCACCGTCATCCCCGATGCCGACGGAAGCTCTACGGCGTAGGGCAGGGGAGAGACACAGGAGCCGAGATCAAACGTCGCGGCATCGTAGTCCAGCTTTTGTGTGGTCTGCATTTTTTGCGTGGGCGCGGCGAATCCCGCATGATATTCGGGTGCGTCAGCGGGAAGGGGAATTGCCAGCCCCGTATCGAGCGACCATTCTCCCGCCGATTCCGCATGGCGGAGCGCTTCGGATTCTGCCTTGAGATAATTACCCCACACGAGCGCCGCGATCACCGTTACAAGACACGCCGCACCCCAGATAAAGACCTGCTTTTTTAAGATCGGGCGGCGGCCGTGAAGCGATGTCCGACGGGTGGCACGCCTTGCAAGACGCGCCCCGGGATTCTTTTTCATCCGTGCCATCGGTGGTTATTGCTTTGCTTCGGGCGCTTGGGTCTCGGGGGAAGGCTCTGTGACGCGGTACTGCTCGAGATGCACGAGATCGAGGCTCTTGCCGTACTCGTTGAAGGTGACGGTGCACTGATCGACGCGGTTGTCAATGAAAGCGCCCATGGCAACGCCCCAGTAATTTTTGAGCAGGGACATGGCGATGCGAGGGATGTAATCGGGATCGGGCGTGAGACGCATGATGACGTAAAAACCGTCGGTGGTTTCTACTACCTCGCTGATCTCTCCCACCAGAAGGTCAAACGTGGCTGCCTCATAAGCTTCGTCCATCTCGCCGTGGGTGAAATAGTAGCCGTATTCGGTGATCTGCAGATCTTCGTTGTTGGCAGAGCCGATGTATTCCCGCATCAAGGCCTCTCGTGCCGCAACGTCGGTTTCGGCGTTCAGGTAATCGCACATATTCTGCGCCTTTTGGCGGTTGGCCTCCACGTCCTCGCCGGGATCGTTTTCCACAAAGGCGTGCAGAGTGCGGGCGTAATGCTCGTCGTTGGCTACGTAGTCCATGAATTCGTTCAGATTGCTTTCGGTATAAGTGTAGTAGCCTATGTCACTCAGGGTATAGTAGATCGAAGAGTGGAGGTATTCCACGCCGATGAGGTAACGCATATAGCGCTCGCTGATGCCGTCGTCCTCCAGAGCCTGCAGCATACGCTCTCTGTCGCCGCCGTAGTCCTCGTTCATCATTTTGTCCATCTGGGTGTTGACGTACTCCTTCTGTGTATCGGAGTCGATGGGAATGGAAAGATCCCTGCAGGCGGTGAGGATGAGTGCGTTTTCATGAAGATTTTCCATCACGAGCTCTTCCAGCTCGGCGCGATATTTTTCAGCCGTTTCGGGGTCGTCCCAGATGCCTTCTCCGTAGGAGAATTCCAGCGTATCCTTGTAAAGCTGTGTAACGAAATACAGTTCGTCATAGGAGATGTCAAAGCCGTTACAGGTGGCGACGACCTCCTTTTGCTTGGAGAGGATTCTGTAATCCTCGCGCTTGCCCGACAGTACGACGAGGAGCACGCCGAGGATCAGGAGCAATGCCATCAGCGAGACCGAAACGATCACGATGATACGCTTGGCCTTTTTGCTGAGCTTGCCCTTCTTGGAAGCGGATTCCTGTTTTTTGTATGCCTTATAGTTGTTTGAAGCCATGACGGGGCTCCTTTCTGAAATCATTTATCCTACAGTATATCACGAGATTGTGACCGTGGTATGAAGAATTGAAAAAAGATAAGAAAAATCCTGCGTGACGCAGGATTTTTCTGTTGAAAGCGAGTATGCGCTTATCTCTTGGCGGCGATCGCCAGCTTGGCTTTGGCCACAATATTTTCGGGGGTCAGGCCATACAGCTTGAGCAGGGGAGGAACCTTGCCGGAGCGTCCGAAGGAATCCATGACACCCACGCGATAAACGGGCACGGGATGGATCATGGAGAGGGTTTCTGCTACGGCGGAGCCCAATCCGCCGATCACGCTGTGCTCCTCTGCGGTGACGACAGCACCGGTTTCAACGGCGGCCTTTTCCAGAATCTCGCCGTCCAGAGGCTTGATGGTGGCCATGTTGATGACGCGGGCGGAGATACCCTCAGCGGAGAGCATCTCGGCGGCCTCCAGTGCCATGGAGACCATCAGTCCCGTTGCCACGATGGTGACGTCGGTGCCATCGCGCAAGACCTCACCCTTACCGAGCTCGAAGGAATAGGTGTCGGGATCGTGCAAAACGGGAGTGGCGAAACGGCCGAAACGCAGATAGCAGGGGCCGTTATGCTCCAGCGCAAACTTCACGGCAGCCTGTGCCTCCACGGCATCGGAGGGGTTGATGACCAGCATCCCGGGCAGGGTACGCATGAGGGCAATATCCTCGTTGCATTGGTGGGTCGCACCGTCTTCACCGACGGTGATGCCCGCATGGGTCGCGGCGATCTTGACGTTGAGGTGGGGGTATGCCACGCTGTTGCGGATCTGTTCAAAGGCGCGTCCTGCGGCGAACATGGCAAAGGAGGATGCAAATACGGGCTTTCCTGCGGCGGCCAGTCCGGCGGCTACACCGATCATGTTTCCTTCGGCAATACCGCAGTCAAAGAAGCGGTCGGGGAAGGCTTTCTTGAAATAAACCGTCTTGGTCGCCTCTGCAAGGTCGGCGTCCAGTACAACGAAATCATGGGTCTCACCCAGCGCGGCAAGCGCTTTGCCGTAAGCTTCACGGGTGGCGATCTTATCTCCGAGTTTCATGTGTGTGTCCCCCTTTCTTACAGCGCGGCCAGAGCGGCATTCAGCTCGGCCATAGCCTGTGCGTATTGCTCGTCATTGGGCGCGGAGCCGTGCCACTTGACTTGATTTTCCATATACGAAACACCCTTGCCCTTGACGGACTTGGCAACGATCACCGTGGGCTGACCCTTTGTGGCCTTTGCCTCGGCAAAAGCGGCCTCGATGCTGTCAAAATCATGCGCGTCCATGGTGACGAGGTGACAGCCGAAGGCTTTGATCTTTTCCTCGTAAGGCGCGGGGCTGACGATCTCGTGGATGGCTCCGTCGATCTGCAGTCCGTTGTTATCAATGATGACGCAGAGGTTGTCCAGCTTGTTGTGGGCGGCAAACATGAGCGCCTCCCAGACCTGACCCTCTTCGCTTTCGCCGTCACCGACGATGGCATAGACACGGTAATCCTTCTTGTCGAGCTTTGCGCAGAGCGCCATACCGCAAGCGGCAGAAATGCCTTGCCCCAAAGAGCCGGAGGTCATATCCACACCGGGGGTCTTTTTCATGTCGGGATGACCCTGCAGATGGGAATCGGCCTGACGGAGGGTTTTCAGATCCTCAACGGGGAAATAGCCCTTTTCGGCCAGTGCGGCGTACAAAACGGGGGCGGCGTGACCCTTGGAGAGCACCATGCGGTCACGGTCGGGGTCTTTGGGATTTTTCGGATCCACCTTCATCTCAGAAAAATAGAGATAGGAGATGATATCTGCGATGGACAGGGATCCGCCGGGATGTCCTGCGCCTGCGGCGTGAACGCCCTCGATGACGCCCATACGGATTTTAACGGCAATTTTTTGAAGTTCGGTCAGCTTGGTAGCTTCCATGGGAGCCTCCTTTCAGAATGCCCCGAAATGCTCGGGGAAAGATCTTGATCAGCAAAATATAATATTATTATACACCGATTTTTTTTACTTGTCAAGATTTCGTTGTAAATTGGGAAGTGTTCGACGGTGAATTTTTATTCCTTCAATCTTTGCAAATGACCTTGACTTTATAATTAAAACAAGGTATAATAAGTTGTATTCATTCTGTCTTTACATATAGAAAGAAGGTATGCCGTTGTGTCAAGGACAGTAGCGTCGCGAAGACTTGAAATGAACATGACCGAGGGGCCGCTCCTCGGGAAAATGATTCTCTTTACCCTCCCTGTGATGGCTTCGGGTATGCTCCAGCTTTTATTCAACGCTGCCGACGTGATGGTGGTAGGAAAATTTGCGGGAGATGCCGCGATGGCCGCCGTGGGATGCTGTGGCGCGCTCATCAATCTTATCATCAATTTGTTCATCGGTCTTGCCGTCGGTGTCGGCGTCATGGCCGCGCAGGACATTGGCGCGAAGCGCTACGAGGGTGTCAAGCGTCTGGTCTCCACGGCGCTCACCGCATCCATTGTGGGCGGCATTGCTGTCGGTATATTGGGATTTTTCCTGGCAGAGCCCTTGCTCGTGCTCATGGATACGCGGGAGGACGTGCTTCCCGAGGCTGTCCCGTATATGCGCGCTTACTTCTGCGGCATTCCCGGATGCTTGATCTATAACTATATGGCGGCGGTCCTCCGTTCTACGGGCGACACCAAACGCCCTCTGTATTTTCTGACGGCCGCGGGCGTTGCCAACGTGGGTTTGAATCTGCTCATGGTCTGTGTTTTCCATATGGGCGCTGTCGGCGTAGGCATCGCTACCGCCGTGTCACAGTATATTTCGGCCGCGCTGATCCTCATTTACATGGCGCGCATGGAGGGCTATTGCCGCATCACGGGCTTTGCCGTGGATAAGGGACGACTGCTCCGCATGATCACCATTGGCCTCCCCGCAGGACTCCAGGGCTGTATGTTCTCGCTTTCCAACGTGCTCATTCAGTCCAACGTCAATACATACGCGACCCCCATTGTCGCAGGCAACACGGCGGCAGGCAATCTGGAAGGCTTTGTCTATACCGCCATGAATTCCGTCTACCAGACTGCCCTGACCTTCATCGGCCAGAACGTAGGCGCGGGAAAATACCACCGTATCAAGCGCATCTCCCTGCTTTGTGTGGGCATGGTGTCGGTGATCGGTCTTACGCTGGGACTGGGACTGACCTTTTTCGGAGACCGACTGCTCCTCCTGTATGCGTCGGGTGAAAACGCATCTGCCGTGATCGCGGCAGGTATGGCCAGACTCCGCGTGATCGCGGTCTCCTACGTGCTTTGCGGTCTGATGGACGTGGGCTGCGGTATCCTGCGCGGTATGGGCAGAGCCATCCAACCCATGATCGTCTCTCTTCTTGGCTCCTGCGCGTTCCGAATCCTTTGGGTCAAGACCGTGTGCGAATGGTTCCCGGGGCAGATCATGGTGCTCTATATCAGCTACCCTATCTCCTGGATCGTGACGGGTGGCGTACATTATTTCCTGTGTTTCTATTTCTACCGCCGCCTGATGCGCAAGCAGCGAGAGGCGCAGCTTCAAACCGTATAACCGCCAAAGAAAGGAAGACCATCCATGTCCGAAATCAACTATACCGCCCGTGCGGCGGAAAACCGTCAGAGATTCATTGATATTTTTAAGTCCAAGATCACCCGTGAGGGAAGCGAAAAGCTGCTGGCTTTTCTGACCTCCGACGGCTGTGATTTCTTCTCTGCCCCCGCCTCCACCCGTTATCACGGCAACTATGAGGGTGGTCTTTGCGAGCATTCTCTCAACGTCTACGACGCGCTCGTGGATATTTTGGCGCGTCCTCGTGTGAAAGAGCTGTACGGTATCAGCTATTCCGATGAGAGCGTGGCCATTGCGGCGCTTTTGCACGATCTTTGCAAGGTGAATTTTTACAAGATGTCTACCCGAAACGTCAAAAACGAGCAGGGAAGATGGGAGGCCGTGCCTTTCTATACCATCGAGGATAACCTGCCCTACGGTCACGGCGAGAAGTCGGTCTATATCGTGTCGGGCTATATGCGCCTGACCCGCGACGAGGCCTTCGCCATCCGCTACCACATGGGATTTTCGGGTCCCGAGGATCCCGGCAACGTGGGAAAAGCGCTGGAAATGTTCCCCTTGGCGTGGGCCTTGTGCGTGGCGGACATGGAGGCGGCTTACTTCATGGAAGGAAGCCCGAAGAAGTGAAATACTCACTTCGTTCGTGTGAAATTCGCCTATGGCGAGTGAAATTCGCAAGCCTTTGGCTTGCGAGTGAAGGAAGGCTTTGCTTTGCAAAGCCAATGGATTGAAAAAACAGGAGGAAACGCCTATGGGCCGTAGTTTAGGATATTTCGATTCCGAAGAATTGGATCGCCCGGAACTGAATAAATGTCCCGAATGCGAGTGCTATTTTGCCTCTGAGGAATGTCCTCTCTGCGGCAAGGTCTGCCCCGAAGCGTTCAGGGCAGGGAACCGTGCGCCCGTGAAGAAGAAAAAGCATAAAAATTCCTCGGGGCGGGTGCAGTTTATCCCATGGTACTATTCGTGGTGGTTCATTCTCGTCATGATGTTTGTGATGCCCGTGGTGGGAGTCATTCTGTTTTTCACGAGCCCCTATTCCAAGGGCTGGAAGATCGCGGGTGTGATCGGCGGCCTTGTGTACTTTGTCTTTGTCTATCTGGGTGTTGGCTGGATGCTGCTTGATATGATTTTCTCGGAGGATCTGGTCAATGCTGATATATCCCGTGAGGCCTACGTGGAAAAGTGTGAGCCCTCGGATGTGAAGTCCTTCTATTATCAATCGGGCAGGGAGGACGATTACGTAGAAATGACCGTCCTTGTGAAAAGCGTACTGCTGGATTCCTGGGATGAGGACGGCGCGGCTGTTTATTACGTTTGCGTTGATCCTGCGAACGAGGAGGTTTCTATCTTTGTTCGCCATTGCCTTGTGGAAGAGGGTGACCTTTTCTGGGAGGGCGATCTTCTCCGTGTGTACGGAGAGGGCGCGGGAATGGCGACGATCTTTCTCGGTGAGCATGATGAGTCAATGACCAAGCCTTGCCTGCATATGGCATACGCCGAAGCCGCTCACGCAACCGAAACGACCGAAACAATCCAAACGGAAGAAGCCTCAAAAATACTCGAAGCAGTCCCTGCGGCATAGGTATAGGCCGCTTTGCGGCGTGGCACACTAATCCCAAAACACAAGGAGTGTGCCGCCGCATGAACAAAGAGACCTACAAAAAATACGCCGAAGCCCGTGCGCCTCGGTCGCCCATCCTGAAAAACTGTGTCCGCGCCTTTTTGGTGGGCGGGTTGATCTGTACCCTTGGACAAGGCTTGCGCAATGTATACACCAAGCTTTGCGGCATGGATACGGACGATGCGGGCACCGTGACCGCGGTGACGCTTGTGCTGATCGCCGTGATTCTGACGGGATTGGGCGTGTTTGATCGCATCGCCAAGTTCGCGGGAGCAGGGACGCTCGTACCCATCACGGGATTTGCCAACGCCGTGGCCTCCCCCGCCATTGATGCCAAAAGCGAAGGCTGGGTGCTGGGTGTGGGCGCTAAGATCTTCACCATCGCAGGGCCTGTCCTGCTTTACGGAACGTTGGCAGGGGCGGTGTATGGGGTGATCTATTGGATCGCAAGCCTTTTTTGAGATACAAGATATACGCCGAGCAAGCTCGGCAGATACAAGATACAAGATAGGCACGCCCGTTTCCATATCTTGTATCTTGTATCTCAGTATCTTATATCTTCTCCAAACTTACATACGAAAGGAATCTTGTATGGGCAAGCATTATCTCGTCAACGACTCCCTCTTTTACGCCGACAACCCCTACGTGGCGAAAAATCCTTTTTTGACCGTGGCGGTGGAAGACAATCCTCTGCCTACATATGCGGAAGTCAAGGATCAACTGCCGAGACCCATCTGGTCGGGGCACGAGGACGCTATCGCCTGCTACGACAAGGTCTGGGAGATCGCCTTCCGTAATCTCAAAAAGCCCAATGCCGCAGGAGGTTTTGTGTCCAACTTCATCGACACCGCCTTCAACGGCTACCTGTTCATGTGGGATTCCTCCTTCATTGTCATGTTCGGACGGTACGGTGCCCACGTGTTCAACTTTCAAAAAACGCTGGACAATTTCTATTCCCATCAGCACAGGGACGGCTTCATCTGCCGCGAGATCTGCGAGGATGAGCCGGGCGAGCAGTTCCAGCGCGACGATCCCGCCTCCACGGGTCCCAACATCATGCCTTGGTGCGAGTGGGAATATTATCAGCTGACGGGGGATAAAGACCGTCTGGAAAAGGTGTTCTACCCTCTGCTGGCTTACCACAAATGGCTTCAATTGAACCGCACCTGGCGGGACGGCAGCTATTGGTCTTGCGGTTTGGCCTGCGGTATGGACAACCAGCCCCGCGTGGACGTAGGCTACTGCGAGCACGCCTCCCACGGTCACGGCATCTGGATCGATGCTTGCATCCAAATGGTCATCAGTGGCAAGGTGCTGATCGAGATGGGCAAGATCCTCGGCCACGAGGAAGATACGGTGTGGCTTATCGAGGAAGTGGAAATGCTGACGGCCCTCATCAACGACAAGCTGTGGAGCGAGGACGACGCCTTCTACTTCGATATGTGGCGAAGCGGCCTGTCGGGGGTGAAGTCCATCGGTGCGTACTGGTCGCTGCTGGCGGACATCGTCCCCGCCGAGAGACTTCCCCGATTCATCGCCCACCTTGAAAACCCCAAGGAATTTAAACGCCCCCACAGAGTTCCCACCCTGTCGGCCGACCATCCCGATTACCACGAGGACGGTCATTACTGGAAGGGAAGCGTTTGGGCACCCACCAACTATATGCTGCTCAAGGGTCTCGACCGCGTGAGCTATCACGCCCTCGCCCATGAGATCGCCTGCAATACCTTGGACAATGTGGTGAAGGTGTTCAATGAAACGAATACCGTCTGGGAGAACTATTCTCCCGAACATACAAAGCCGGGCATCCCTGCCAAATTTGATTTCGTAGGCTGGACGGGACTCATCCCCATCGCGGTGCTGATCGAGTATGTGTTTGGGATTCAGGCCGATGCCAAGAGTGACGAGATCGTGTGGAGAGTCAACCTCACAGAACAGCACGGGATCGAGAAGTACCCCTTTGGTGGGAAATTTGTCGATCTCTGCTGTGAGGCCAGAGAGGATGCCGCCGCCGAGCCTGTGGTGACCGTTAAGTGCGATAGCCCCGTCCGAGTTCGAGTGATCTGGGAGGGTGGGGAGAAGATTATTGGTTAATTTTCTCGTCGCCTTCATATTTGATATTTGGTCACCTCTAAAAACTCTCTTGACGGAGAATCCGTGGTAACTTTTCCGTCATATTTCACATATTTTTCTTCGCGTAGCTCCACTACGCGCGCGAAAAATTGTTTCATCTGACGAAAAACTTCCTCACGGCTCTCTCGCCAATAGAGTTTTTAGAGGTTCCCATTTGTTATGCGGCGGGAGCAAGCCCCCGCCCTACAATCATATTTTTTGAGTCTCTAATACCGAAAGGAGAATACATATGAACTTTGATTTTAAAAACATCGACAAAAAGTACCGTCCCGTGCCCTTCTGGTCATGGAACGAGAAGCTGAATGTCCCCGAGACCCTGCGTCAGGTGGGGCTGATGGACGACGCCGGCATCGGCGGCTTCTTCATGCACGCCCGCGGCGGTCTGCAGACCGAGTACATGGGGGATGAGTGGTTTGAGAACGTCACCGCCTGCGTGGAGGATGCCGAAAAGCGCGGTATGCACGCCTGGGCCTATGACGAAAACGGCTGGCCTTCGGGATTTGGCGGCGGCGTGGTCAACGGCAAGGGTCTCAAGTATCAGCAGAAGTACCTCCGTGTCCGCACCTTCACCCCCGACCTGGAGGATCCTCGCGGCGACAACATCATCTGTTGCTTTGAGAACTACTGCTTCTACTACGACGTCAACCCCTTCTACGTGGACACCCTGGACGGCGAGGTCATTGCCGACTTCATCCGTGAGATCTACGAGCCCTACTACGCAAAATACGGCTCCAATTTCGACGGCTTCTTCACCGACGAGCCCCAGATCTCCCGTAACGGTATTCCGTGGAGCTTCATCCTCCCCGCCGAGTATGAAAAGGCCTACGGCGAGCCCATCTACGACCACCTCATCGAGCTGTTCGTGGCACGCGGGGACTATCAGACCACCCGTATGCGCTTCTGGAAGCTGGTCACCGAGCTCTTCTCCAAGAATTTCATGAAGCAGATATACGACTGGTGCGTAGCTCACGACCTGGGCTTTACCGGCCACATGGTGCTGGAGGAGTCCTTCCACGCCCAGCTGACCTCCAACGGCGCTTGTATGCCCCACTACGAGTACCTCACCATCCCCGGCATGGACTGGCTCTGCCGTCCCATCTTCCATTGCCTCACCATGGCTCAGCTTTGCTCCGCCGCCGCCCAGACCGGCAAGAAGCAGGTGCTCTCCGAGACCTTCGCTCTCTGCGGCCACAACGTGGGCCACGACGAGCTGAAGCGCAACTACGAGTGGATGATGGTCCGCGGCGTCAACCTCATGTGCCAGCACCTGGAGGGCTACTCCCTCCGCGGCATCCGTAAGCGCGACTATCCTCCGGCTATGTACTGCCAGCAGCCTTGGTGGGCCGACTATAAGGTCTTTAACTACGCCATGAGCCGCATCGGTATGCTCCTGGCCGAGGGCGAGATCAAGGTCAACACCCTGGTCATGCACACCCAGACCTCCGCCTGGATCTGCTACGACGACAAGGCAAACGAGAACCTGAACTACTACAACGAGGAGCTGCTGAAGGTCATGTCCGCTCTGGACGCCAAGCACGTGCTCTACCACCTGGGCGACGAGATCCTCATGGAGCGTCACGGCCGCGTGGAGGGTAAGGAGCTGGTCATTGGTGAGATGCGCTACAACAAGATCGTCATTCCTCCCCACATCGTCTTCCTGCCCAACACCAACAAGCTGCTGGAGGAGTATAAGGCCAACGGCGGCCTGATCGTCACCGCCGAGGAGATCGAGGCCGATCCCATCATCGACAACCCCGCCGTCACCTACATCTTCCGCGAGTTCCCCGCCGAGGGCTTCACCATGCGCTACTTCGTCAACTCCACCGACGAGGAGCAGGCCGCTACCTTCACCTGCGGCGGCAAGATCATGGATCCCGCTACCGGCGATCTTCTGCCCTTCGACGGCACCCACGTGTTCCCCAAGTGGGGTAGCCTTGTGATCATTGACGACGGCACCCCTGCAAGCGCACCCGTCGAGAAACCCGCTATCCCCGCCATCGACCTGAGCGGTAGCTGGAAGGTCACCTCCGCCACCGAGAACGCCCTCACCCTGGACACCTGCGACTACTGGTTCGACGGCAAGCTGGAGGAGGAGAACGGCTACATCCTCAACGTAGGCTCCCGCGCTCTGGAGCTGAAGCGTCCCGTGGATATCCGCTGCGCCTTCAAGGTCAACGCCGACTACATCCCCGAGACCCTGTATCTGGCCTGCGAGACTCCCGAGATCTTCGACATCACCGTCAACGGCAAGGCAGTTGACACCTCCAAGGATTGCGGCTTCTTCTGCGACCACTCCTTCAAGAAGCTGGATATCTCGGGCCTGATGCAGGTGGGCGAGAATACCATCGAGACCCACGTGCTGTTCACCCAGTCCGACGTGGTCTACGAGAACATGGAGAAGGGCAAGCAGTTCGAGAGCGAGAAGAACAAGCTGACCTACGATATGGAGATCGAAGCCATGTACCTGGTGGGCGACTTCGGCGTGGTCGGAAACGGCACCTTCGAGGAGATCCCCAACAAGGCTTCCTTCTTCGACGGCTCCTTCACCCTGGTCAAGCCCGCTCATGAGATCACTCTCAAGAACATCGAGCGTCAGGGCTACCTCTTCTTCTCGGGCGAGCTCTGCGTGGAGAAGACCCTGACCCTCAGCGAGGGCGACACCGCCCGCGCGCTGGTCTTTGAGAAGTCGGGCCTCAACGCCATCCGCGTCAACGTCAACGGACAGGACGTGGCCACCGTCATGTGGGCGCCCTACTCGGTGGATCTGACTCCTTACCTTAAGGCAGGCGACAACCGGATCAAGCTGACCCTGGTCAACAACCTCCGCAACCTCCTGGGTCCCCACCACCACGTGGGCGGTGAGCTCTTGGCGGTCGCGCCTCCTCACTTCTACAAGGAGCCCTGCATCTGGAACGGCTATTCGGGCGGGTACTTCACCGAGAAGTACAGCTTCGTCAATACCTCTCTGGAATGATTGATATATGATATGCAAAGCCCGTCGGTATCTCCGACGGGCTTTGTTTGATGTTCCAATCTGCGCTATGATGAATTGTGCAACACGCCAAAAAGGAAGATGACTTATTGACAAAACGGTCTTGATATGATAAAATATAATGAATGATTTTGTGCTATTTAAGATGTTGACGCACACACGAAAAACGCCTTCGTGGCGGAAAGTGAAGGTAACATTATGAAACATATCAAGCAATCCAAGCACATACTTTGGCTTTTGTTGCTTTTGGGTCTGGCGATCATTTTGACACTGGGCTTGTCTGCCTGCAAGGCAAGCACCTCTGACCCTGAGGATACGTTGGCTGAATCTGTCACCGATCCTGCCTCCTCCGACAGCGAGCCTGTGGCTACCTCGGAAGGGGAGACGGTCGAAGAGCCTACGCTTGCCCCGGGGGAGACCGAGTCCGATCCCACCGATCCCGGTGACTCCTCTGCGGAGAGCGGCCCTGCAGATCCTTCTGATCCTTCCGACACCTCGTCGGACGGAGAAACGCTTCCGACAGACAGCGATGACGGGATCATCACCCGTCCTCCTATTGTGACGCTCCCTCCCTTGGAGCCTGACGTAAGCGAGCCGGAAGAGCCCGAAGAAACCCTGCCGTATGATCCCTCGCTTCATCCCGGTAACGCGTCGGATTACGACGGTGTCATGATCTCTTCTGTTTACGGTACGGGCAAGAAAAATACCGATGCCGCGATGGAATCGGGTTTTGTTCAGCTTTACAACCGCAGTATGTACACCGTGTCCTTGAAGGGCGCGTCCCTGTACTATGCGTCTGATGACGCGGCTCCCTTCAAGCAATTCGTGTTCCCCGAGGATGCTGCCATCGCTCCCGGCGGTTATTACCTTGTCAAGTGCGAGTCTGTCAAGGATTACGACAGCACCATGGCCGTGATCGTCATGGAGTATTATGACGCGGAATGGGACGTGACCTTTGATAACCACGAGATCCGCCTCTTGCTTGCTCCCACGGGCTGGACGGTCGGCCGCGACGAGGATATTCTCCTCTTTGATGATGCCATTTCGGTGTTTGTAGCCACCGAAAGCTATAACGAATCGGTGTATGCCGTGGACGGTATGTCCAAAAACAAGATCGCCGTGCGGACTGCCCTCAAGGAGTACAGCGGCTATCACACCGTCAACTTAGCCGAGCGAGCCACGGGCGAGCTGCAAAAGGCATCACCCGCCGCTTCGGGCAACCGTGTCAATCCCGTGATTGCACCCCGCATCAACGAGGTCTCCTTTTCAAGACCTGCCGGCGTGTACGACGAGGCCTTTGCGCTGATCCTCAAGGCGAAGAGCGGCTACCGCATTTACTACACCACCGACGGCAGCGATCCCAAGGTCAGCGGTACGCTGTATACGGGCGCCATCCAACTCAAGGATTCCTCGGCTATGGCTTGGGGTCCTACCCTCAAAAAATGGGCGAGCATGAACGGCAACGGCAGACCCTCCGCCTCTACGCTCCCCGGCGGTTACGTGATCAAGGCCTATGCGACCAACGGAATCGAAGCCACCGCTGTTTACACCAATACATATTTTGTCATTCCCGAGCTTTGCGATTATGGCGTGACCGTCATGTCTATCTCGATCCCTCTCGATGAGATGCTTGGAAATGGCGGCTTCTATAACGATCCTTTCCTGAACGGCTCGGTTACCGGTGGCCGCCGCAGAGGTACGGCGATCATGGAGGTCTTTGATACCGATGGCGACCGCGTGGGCAACTCCACCGTAGAGCTGGCTGTCAGCGGCAACGGCTCCTCGGGCTTTGCCATGAAGTCTCTGCGCGTTTATTACAAGGGTCATCTGAATGAGGAGGGCGGCAGAGAAGGCAATCTCGACTACGACCTCTTCGAAGGCCGCGCCAAGGATCAGCATGGGCAGGCCGTCACCACCTTTGACCGCCTCCTGCTCCGCAATTCGGGTAACGACTGCGGCGTATCCTACATTCGTGACGCTTATATGCAGAGAGTGTGTGCCGGTCTCAACGTGGACACCATGGCCTCCGCATCTACGCTGGTCTTCATCAACGGTGATTTCTGGGGTGTGTATAACATCCGTGAGCGTTATTCCCCCGAGTACGTGGAAAGCCACTACGGTGTGGACAAAGAGAACGTAGCCGTCATTGAGAGCGACTACTCTCAGGTGCATACCAACCACATGGCAGATTACGTGGTATCCTCAGGTATTGAGGGCGACGCGGATTCCTTCAACGCTATGACCGCTTATATGAGAAGCCATAATCTCGCCGATCCCGAAGCCTATGCCTACGTTTGCTCCCAGATGGACATTGACTCCTTCATTGATATGTGGGTCACCCGTCTGTTCTTCGTTGCCCGTGACTGGCCTGAGAACAATATCAAGGTCTGGCGCAACAGAAACCCCGAGGATCCCTCCGGCTTTGATACCAAGTGGTATTTTACCCTCTTGGACATGGATATGGGTCTTTCCTTCTACGATTTCACGACCGAGCATGAAAACTTCTTCTGGGCGATCACAAACAGCGGCTCTGTCTGCGGACAGATGATGCGGGATCTTCTGAAGAATCCCGACTTCAAGGAACAGTTCATCCTTCGCTATTATGAGATCATCAATGACCATCTGACGGCGGATTATCTCTCCGCGGAATTTGAAGCTCTGGTGGCCGAGCGTAATCCCCTCATGCCCCTGCAGGATAAGCGTTGGAATGACTCCGAGTTCAGCCTTGGCGCATGGAACAACGCGGTGAGCCGCATCCGCAGCTTTATTCAGAACCGCCAGCAGATCGCATTGAACCATATGTATTCCTTCTTCGCTATCTCTGAAAGTGATATTGAAAACCTTTCTTATCGTCGCGTAACGCTCTCCTTCAACCCCGACCGCGTGGATGTCTACGTCAACGGAGAAAAGGTTTCGAGCGGCACCCAGTTCCGCTTTGAGGATAAAGAACGGGAATTTGACGTCAGCGTGACGGTCAAAACAGGATACACGCTCAGCGGTATTGTCTGGACGGCCAACAACGGCGCGACGCAAAAAGAGGAGGAGAAAACCTCCGCAACCTTTAAGATCTCCTCTTCGGGCACCATCTCGATCTACGCCAAGCGTGACAGAACGGGGGATGTTGACACGCAGGGGCAGCTCATCGCAGGACCTACCTATATGTTCTATCTGACAGGCTCAGGTGAGCTTTACGCATGGGGCGATAATCGCCAAGGTGTGCTTGCTCTGAACAGTAGCGGCGGCACGATCGCTACGCCCACCTTCGTGATGAACAACGTTGCCAAGGTCTCGACCACGCAGGGCGCGGCTTACGAGAACGGTGACCTGGTCTGGATGACAGCCATTCTTACCAAGGACGGCAAGCTCTACACCGTCGGCTGCAACTCCTGCGGTCAGCTTGGCCGTAACGGAAAAACCGACGATATGAGACTGGATGTCGTACCCTTCAACGGCAAGATTACAGACGTGAGCGTGGGCTATGACCATATGCTCATCATTGACGATAAGGGTGTCATGTGGGGTATCGGCTCTAATTCCAACGGACAGTTGGGTGCGAAGAATCAGGGCGGTACGACCCAGACCTTCCAAAAGGTCGCGGAGAATGTTGCCATGATCTCGGCAGGCCGCCGTTCTACGGTATTCGTGGACGAAAACGACAAGCTTTACGGTCTGGGCGATAACCGCTGGAAGAAGCTGTCGCAAAATTACGGTGACATCGTGACGACCCCTGTGCTCATGCTGGAAAACGTAGTGTACGTGGATTCGGGTGAGCACCAGATGCTGGCCGTGACCGAAAACGGAGACTTGTACTATGCCGGCTGGCGTGAGTTTAACTCCTTCAACCAGGGTGGCGGCAACAATCCTACCCTCCGCAAGGTCATGAGCGGTGTGGAGAAGGCGGATATTTACTTTGCCAACCTTGTCATTCTGAGCGAAAACGGCGACGCTTATGTATACGGCTTCAATCAGGAGGGCGGCATCGGTTCTTCGGCTGTCACGGGCGGCTTCACCAAGAAGATCTATTCCGGTGTCGTGGACGTGGCCGCCGGTTACGGATTTACGGCATATTTCTGCGATGACGGCAGCATCCGTGTCCTGGGCGATAATACCTACGGTCAGGGCGGTACGGGTACCGTGGGTGGCCGTGTAGACTTTACCGAAGCAGATGTGTGATATTCTTATCATCTTCAAGGACCGAGGAATCGTATGACTAAGCTTTTCATTCAAATGGCTGGCTTTCGAATCGTAATGGAAGCCAATTATGATTACGTGAGGCATCAATGCGCTCCGTATCTTAAAGAATTTCCTTTGGAGGACGCAGATTTTTACGTGTCCGCGTCCCCGAAGGAGGTCGCCAAAGAAATATCCGTGGGGGAAAAAGACGGGCTTCGCGTTTCAGAAGGCTATGCCGAAAGCATTTGCCTTTACCGTGCGTTGTGTACCCGACTTCCCGAAAAGGATGCCATGCTCATGCACGCCGCCGTGATCAGCGACGGACAATATGCGTATGCTTTTACCGCTCCCAGCGGAACGGGGAAGAGTACCCACATCCGCCTTTGGCGTCAAGCCTTCGGGGAAGACATTTTTGTTATCAACGGGGACAAGCCTATCCTGCGGCTGATGGATGGGGTCTGGTGGGTATACGGCACGCCGTGGTGCGGCAAAGAGGGTTGGCAGACCAATATCGGAATGCCTTTGACGGCGATTTGCCTTTTGTCCCGCGGCGAGGAGAACAGAATCACCGATCTGTCTCCGACGGACGCGGTTCTCGGGTTGATGCATCAGATTTTGCTGTCGAAATCTCCCGACATGGCAAGAGCGCAGATGCAGCTTTTGAATTCCCTTGTTACGAAGGTTCCCCTGTACGCCTTGTCGTGTTCGGTTTCGGAGGAAGCTGCACACGTGGCGCGAGCCGCTATGACTCCTTAAAAAACAAATCGCAAGTTGCGGATCGGAAAATATCTGCAACTTGCGATTTTTCTTTGTTCTTTAGAATTATTTTGAAAAAGCACTTGACAAATGAAACAATATGATGTATAATATAGAGCGTTGTAAGTCCTGCAAGCGGCCGCTTACAATGCTCGCATCAGCGAGGGTGTACGGAGATGTACTCAAGAGGCCGAAGAGGCGCCCCTGCTAAGGGTGTAGGGCGGGTAACCGTCGCGAGAGTTCAAATCTCTCCATCTCCGCCAAGTCAGAGCGAGTTGAACACCTAAAAAGTGTCCGACTCGCTCTTTTTTTGCGCCTTTTTTGCTTTTTAGAAATAAATAAACACCTGCATGGTCTGTGTAAACATCCTTGCCGTTTTGATCTCATACAATGGCGTTTCAAAAGTCGTTTCGCATAATAAAAAGTCCCGGCGATCGTCGTCGGGACCTTCTTTGTTATCGGTGTAATTATAAGTGATCTCTACCTTATCATCATATAGCACCACTTGCTTGACCAAAAGATCAATCATTTGCTTGGGCTCCTTTTTGATGGCGGTTTTGAGATATTTTACGATCTCGTCCTTGGAGAGCTGTACCGTCAGCCTGACTCGCTCTACTAATATCCTCGCATTGATATCCTCCTGTCGGGCTTCCAATTCTTCAAGCCTCTTTTTGGTGGAGGGTGTTACCACGCCCTGTTCAAGTGCCGTCAACAAGTTAGAAATGGATTTCTCTACCGTAGCCAGCTCCTTATTCAGGGCATTCAAGATAGATTGATCCCGAAGCCTTTTCTGATTGGCTTCAATGATCCGATCCGCAACCATGTAAAGCGCGGCTGAGGTGTCCAGAAGCTGGTGGGTGGTCTCCACTACAAGATTTTCAATCACATCCTTTCGTACAACTGATTTGGTGCATTTGTTCCCGTGCTTTCGACCGAGGCATTTGTAGTACCGTTTTACAGCACCGGACTTGGACGTTCCTGTCTCCGCACTGATGGGCTGACCGCAATAGCCGCATACCATCTTGTCGCGTAGGAGATACACCACGTCCGCACTCCGTTTGCCGTATTTGTTGTCCTCGATCTTTTGCCGAACGATCCGAAATATAGGTTCCGGGACGATCCGAGGATAGGTGTCGGTAAAGACCTCCCCTTTGTGTCGGTAGATACCGCCATACTTCTCGTTTTTGAGCATCAGATGTACCGTGTTTCTGGCAAAGGGTTTCCCACGGTTCAGAATGCCGCGGGCCGTCAACTGGTCGATAATGTCGGTCACGATGACACCGTGGGCGTACTGCTCATATATGTATCGCACGACCTCCGCCTTTTCCTCGTCGATCACAACCTTCTTGTCTACGATCTTGTAACCGTAAAGAACGTAACCGCCCGTAAAATTGCCCTTTTGTCGGCTCTCGTTCATGCCACGCCGTACCTTCTGTGACAGTTCCGCAGAATAATATTCTGCCATGCCCTCCAAAAGCGACTCCAAAATGATACCCTCCGGCGTATCGGGAATGTTCTCCATAGCCGACAGGATCTTTACGCCGTTATCGCGCAAGGTTCTTTTGTGCATGGCCATCTCGTACTTGTTGCGGGAGAAGCGGTCGAGCTTGTAGACCAGAACGTAGTCCCACGCTCGCTTGGCACTATCTCGTAGCATACGCTGAAAGTCACGGCGATTGTCATTGGTACCGGTCATGGCTCGGTCAATGTAGGTATCTACGATCACGATGTCATTTCGTGCCGCATAGTCCTGACATACCCGAAGCTGACCTTCGATGGATTGCTCGGTTTGGCTATCGCTGGAATACCGTAAATACGCAACTGCTGTTTTCATGTGCTTTTTCCTCCTTTGTTTTTTATAGCGTACCATATTTTCCGATGAATTGTAAGAAACTCAGCCTATATAGTTTCCGAAACTTTTACAACCGGGTTGCATGAGGCAAAAGTTTCTCTCAATTCTACCGAAGCTCTGTCTTTTTCTTTTTTCTCCTTTCTCACCTTCCCCACATCAGGAAAAGCCGAAGCCGTCAAGGGAAAAAGGAAAAAGTATTGCAGTTCGATCATGATAAAAGAGCCGACTGAAAACAGATCATTCTGTCATTCAGTCGGCTCTATGAATTTTCAGCGATACTTTTTCCCCCTTGACGGAGGCGGCTTTTTCTGATACAATCCACCCCAACATCTTCGGACAAAGTTTTGGTTCGTCATAGCGGATTCGTTTTGGTTTTACATTTTTATGAAACTCTTGGGGGAAAGTTCCTTACATTTGGGAATGGAAACTGATATAATGAAAGAAAAAACGGAGGTTTTTATGAAAGAGATAAAAGTAAACGGAAATGATACGGGATTGCGCGTATTTATTAACGGTGTACCCGATCTGACGCAAGTTCCCAAAGAGATCGGCAAGACTGTGATCAATACGTTAGAGGCCGAGATAGCCGAGTGGATGGAACTGAAACCGGAAGAAACAACTACGGGAAAATCTCAGTATCTATGAAACATATGTTCTATTATTCAAAAGATGTGCCAAAAAGGTATTGTAAATCGCCACGAAATATGCTACAATGATTGCACACCCCACCAAGGAGGTCTCCCATGCAACTGACACGCACCTCGGATAAGCTCAAACGCACCATCCTGTTCAATGCCGAACGACGAGAATCTCCCTTTGTCCCACCTATAGATTCGGGTTACTTCTCCCTCATTCTGATCAAAAGCGGCAAAGGGATCATAACCCTCCAATGCAAGAGCGGCGAGACAGATTCATTTCCTGTATCCGCGCCCATGGCAATCTGTCTGCGGAACGGCGATGCCTTGACTTGTACAGCAACAGACGATGAGCCGTGGGACGTGTATAATATGGTGTTCTCCCCCACCTTCATCAACGTGAATATGCAGCCTGCTGTCATGGAGCAGGGTGTCTACGAGGTGCTGGCAGAGACCTACCACCTGTTCCGCCTTGCCCCCTTCATGGAGACCCATACGGAGCTAAAGTGCATTGACATGACCGAGGAACAGATGGACGCTTATTTCCGCATCTGTGATGCCACTGTAGCCGCCATGGAGGAAGAAGACCCCGATAAGTGCTGGTCCTGCCGCATCCGTGCGGGCCTCATGGATATTCTCACGGGACTGGAAGCACAGTACACTCACAAGATCGAGAGTCGGCGGGACAATTCTCTGACCTTCGCGACCTACCGCAATATCGTCATCCTCATCCACGGTGATCTCATGCACCCAGGACGCATCGAGGACGTTTGCCGCATCTTCGGGGTCAACAAGAACAAGCTCCAAGTCATTTTCCGTCGATACAGCGGACTTTCCTACCACGATTTCATCAAGCAGGCCCGCGTAGAACGCGCTCAAAGCTATCTGGCCTTCACGGGCTTGAAACTCTCCGAGATCGCTTTCCGTCTCGGGTTCAGCACCGAACAGCATTTTTACCGCTTTTTCAAGCGAGAAACATGCGAGGCCCCTGCGGATTTCCGAAAGAGTACCGTGAAAGGGCGTAAGGATGCCTTTGCGAGGCTGGCTATGGTCGCTGCGGGTGATCCCGGGTGCTATGCGGTGAAATAGTAATTGAATATGGAAGAATAGTCAAAAATTGGCTGTTCTTTTTTTACGCTCCCGGTGAAATCGTGCCAATGGGATATTTTATTGATTCTTGTATTTTGCTACAATTAAAATGAAAAAATGTTTTTGGAAAACATGTCGGATTTCAAGAAAAATTTTGTGTGTATAAGTGAAAGGCCTTTGACACTTGCGAAAGGGGGGTGAGCTATGAATGACGAAAAGATCATTGATCTGTTCTGGAAGCGGGACGAAACAGCTATCAAAGAGACAGACAAGAAATATGGGCGTTACTGCTCAACGGTTTCCATGAGTATCCTGCATAACGAGCTGGATGCCGAGGAGTGTGTCAACGATGCCTATTTGTCTTTGTGGAACAGCATTCCGCCTCACCGCCCGCAAGTTCTGCGAACCTTCCTCGGCCGAATCGTTCGCAACATATCCATCAATCGGCACAAAAGTACACACCGCCAAGGACACAACTGCTATATGGACGTTTCACTGGAAGAGCTTATGGATGAGCTGGGGGATTGCTTCCCCTCGGATGATGACATGACAAATGAATTGTCGGGGGAAATCAAGGAGTATCTGCAAGCCTTTCTCCGAAAGCAGGATGCCCTCAACCGAAAGCTGTTCGTGGGACGCTACTGGCACAGCTACAGTATTTCAAGGTTGTCTGCATCTTATGGTTTGACCGAGGGCGCGGTGGAGATCCGCTTGCGCCGAACAAGGACAAAACTTAAAAAATATTTGAATGAAAGGGGTATCAGCGTATGAAAAAAACAAGATATCAGGCTTGTCTGCTCATCAGCGAGCTGGATGATGATATGATTCTGGAAGCTGAACTGGCGAATGTGCCGATGCGGCGCAGAGTGGGACACGTGATGAAGCGTGTATGGCTCATCGCCGCCTGTATGACCCTGTTGGCCACCGCCGCCATCCTGTTGCTTTTGCCCGCCATGCTCCGTGAATATCCTGCTCCGTCACCCATTCCCCCCTTGACCTCAGAGCCTGCGGTTGAAACACCTGAACCCGTCGTGAATTGGGTTTCCGATCCGACGCTGGTGAGGGTAGAACGGCTCAGCGCTCCAGAGGCCGTGGCGGACACGGATGTCACGGAGGATGGCAACCTGGTCTCGGTGGAGTCCCAGACCCAGTATTTCGCAAGTCAGCTCATTCTGATCCATTTTTCCTGCCGCGAGGACGAGCATGTTATGGTGGAACCAAGCTCGTGGCGCAGTGCGCTGAATCCGGTGTACCTGTACACGGCGGAAGCGAGCGGCATCACCCGCTCCTACTGGCGGTTTACGGATGGAGAGCTGGACGAGCAAGCATCCCCCTCTGAAGAGCTGTCTTACAGCCGCTTCAAGGAAGCCTTCGGCCGCTCGGTGACAGCCCGGAATGGCGACGTGATCCTGTGGCAGTACGCCGACCTTGCCCTCGCCTGCGTGGAGGACAACTTCGTGGACTTCACGGTGGTGGATGACGAGGGGAACGTCACGGGTGGCGGTAGCATCTATATCGGCGGCTTGGATCTGACCTCCATGAGCGGGAACAAGACATACTATGGCGAGAGCCTGTACGGCGATTCCGGAGGCTCCTTCAAGAACTTTTGCTTCACCAACGCCATCTATCGCCCTGTGGTGCTGGGTGCCTACCGCTATACCAACGAGGGCGGAGGGGACGAGAAAATCCAAGCTCAACGCCTAAAGGAGCTACACGCCCTTGCTTCCGAACGGCGAGAGTCCATGTTTGCCGACGTCAGCGGCGAGCTTCTGAGGGTGTCGGTGCGGGAGGCGTTGGCGGACTACGCCTGGGTCATCGGGGAGACGGGGGGCTGGGGGCTGACCTCCATCGGGAAATATCAAAACGAGACCAAATATCTGATCATGAGCTTTGCCAATTCCCTCGACCCTGCCGACCACGAGTATCTTCTGTTCCTCTACGAGGGTACCTACGGGCGGATCACGAGCAGGGAGACAGAGCTGACAAACGAATACGGCGGCATGATCGCAGGCCGCCTGTATCTGGAGGACGGTACCGTGGTGCAGGTAGATCTACGCCATGCAGACCAACCCGTGACCCTCCTGCCGCCCGCGGAGACCGAAACCGCATGACCGCATCACAATGAGAAAGGAAAATACCATGAAAAAGATACTATTATGCGCCCTTACCGCCACGATCCTGCTCACCTCCTTCGCCTCCTGCTCTCGTAGAGGGCAATACGAGGATCAACTGGACAGCATGAAGGATACCGAAAAGGAAGAACAGACCGCCATAAATGGTGTCATTGGAGAGGACGCAGACGGATATTCTGTGACCGCCATCCCCTCACCTATCTCCGAAAAGGGCTTCTTTGAAGGCAAAACGCCGGAGGAGCTGGCGGCTATATACGGTCAAAAAGGAAGTGGAGAAAATTCCCGGTTTCGAATCAACCAGACCATACCCATGGGTAGACGGTACAAAAACAAATTTTATAACTGCTTGACAGGCAATATCAGTGAATGGTGCAGTGATATCTTGTGCGATGGAAAATCCTGCATATGGAACAATGCGGATACCGTGGATTTTCTGTTTGTCAGCGATGAGCACATTTACTTCATTTCGTCATACGGAAATGGTGTTCCAAAGCTCTACCGCTGTGATTTCCAGCGAAATAACATTGAAATGCTTTATGAGATGATCACGTATGCTGGAAACGATATGATGTTCTATGATCTTTTGGACATCTGGTACGTGAAAGATGACGTAATTTATTTCACCGGCCGTGATTATGGGGAAAACGGGCGGAGTAAGACCGCATTGAAAGCGCTGGATGCCAAAACGGGCTCCATCCAAACCATTTCGGGTAATATGGACGTGGAGATCTGCGCTATCGTCGCAGATCAGGTGTATTTCAAAGACAGTAACCGTGATATGGAAGAGGACATGATGTGCGTAACGGATCTGTCCTTTTCTGACACAAGGGATTTTTTGGATCATGCACGGATATGTGACACAACCGATGAATACATAGTCATTGCACAGAAGATTTTTGATGAAGCAGGCTTCTTAACCGATCAGATATCCTTTGTTTATCACGTTGGAACAGGCGAGCGTCAAGAGATACCTTACGGTACTGGCTATATTTTGGTGGGTGACTATCTGTATTATCAATACATGGTATCCGAAGAAGAAAAAAGCGGCTCACTTGGCGCATATTATACGTGGACGGGAGGGGCCAATTACTATCCCAACATTCATTGTGGGATTGCTCGTATGAAGCTAGACGGTAGCGAGGCAGGCTGTATTCTGCAATTATCCTATCAGGATATACCTGTGGTAATAACAGAATTTGAGATCGTGGGTGATGTTGTATATTTTGAGTTTCTTAATCACACCGAGTTTCTAAACTATTATAATCAGGATTTCGATAAGCTGGAATGGATGAAGGAAACGGGGAACAACAGTGACTTCGTACATTACGCCATAGCCGATCTCCAAAACGGGACGGTCACGTTGCTCGATTTTTCGGAAGAGGAATAAGGTATGATTAGATACGAGTGTAAAAAACTCATCAGCAACAAATTCATCCTCGGTCTGTTCATCCTTCTGTTCCTCCTGAATGCCCTTTTGTCCTACTCCGAGGCCAAGCACGACCCCGCAACCGACCTGTCCGAGGACGTATTGGCGGCTCTGGAGGCCTACAACGAGGATCCCGAGGCGTGGAAAGCCGAGTATGACCGCCTGACCACCTACTACAACGAGGTGTTCCTGCCCGAAATGGAGCAGGCCAGGCAGGAATTCTTCGAGAAGAATCCTGGAGCTCAAGGCTTTATGTTTGAGAATGACGAGCATTCTCAAAAGTACTGGGATTACTTCACCGCTCAGCGATATATGGCTGAGTTAGACTCCTACCCCAAGGACCTGAAGCGTGTGGTCAAGGCCGCCGTCATCGCGAAAGAGGACTACCTTGCCTCGGATGTCACCGAGAACGACTACGAATACAAATATCAGTCCGATATCGAGCGCATCTACGAGATCAACTTCCTCATTCCTATCGACTACGAGTACGCCGTGGGCTGGGACGAATACCACGCCTACACCAGCGGCAACGTCCTCCTGGTCATGCTCATGCTCGTTCTCGCCCCCGGCCTGTGCATCGAGGAATTCTCCTCGGGCATGTACCCCATCCTTTACGCCACCAAGAAGGGCAGACTGCACACCTTCCTCTGCAAGCTGGGCGCGCTGGCTTTGTTCACCACCCTCGCCGTGGTGCTGTTCACCGCTACCACGATGGTCTTTTACGGCACGAGCTACGGATTCTCCTCCCTCGGTAACTTTGTCCAAGTGTTCGAGGACTTCAAGTTCTGCCCCGAGATCATCACCGTGGGCGAGCTGCTGGCCGTTTCGGTGCTGACCAAGATTTTGGTGCTGTTCGCGCTGGGAACCCTCATTATGTTGGTCTCGGTGTTCATCAAGAAGTACGCCCTGACCTTCGTGGCCTCCTTGGGTGCTGTGGCAATCAACTTCGTGCTGTACTTTTTCATCTCCTTGGAGCAGACGGGCTCCTTCGATATGCTCAACCTGTTCACAGTCATGGACACCAAGACCGCCTATACACGGTACTACTCCCTCAACGTGTTCGAGGAGTCCGTGCCCTATATTCCGCTGTCCATCGGCCTGTTCGCCGTCCTCGCTCTGGCCTTTGCTACCCTGTCTGCTTTCGCCTTCTGCCGCATCCAAGGCGCGGTGAAGATCAAAACCAAGAAGCCCATCAAGCTCCCCGCACGCGCTATCCCCATGCCTTGCCGCACCCTGTTCGGCGCGGAGATGGGCAAGCTCCTGCTGGCGAATAAGTTCATCATCATCGTGACTGTCGTTCTGCTGGCCAAGGGCTTTATCGCCGCCGAGACCTTTACTTATACCGAATCCTTCACGGACAGCGTGTACAAAGAGTACATGACCACCCTCTCGGGCGAGATGACCGAGGAAAAGTTAGCCTACATGGAGGAAGAACGCAACCGCATCGACACCGCCAAGAACGGCTTCAATCAAGCCGTGGCCGATTACCACCAGGGCAAGATCACCCAGCAGGAATACCTCGCCTTTGTGGACGAATACGACTACGCTAAGGATCGTGATAGCCATTTTGCCCGCATCGAAAACCGCCGCGATTACATCCTGTCGGTGCAAGCCGCGGGAAAGGACGCCTACTTTGTCTACGACACGGGCTGGAACACCCTGTTCTCCCAAGGCTTTGACTACTTGCTTTACGGTCTCGTTCTGCTCCTGTTCGCGGGCGTGTTCGCCAACGAGATCCGCAGCGGCATCCACAATATCTTGAAAGCCACGGGCAAGGGTAGATGGCGTCTGTTCCTCGCTAAATACGCGGCGGTTCTAACCCTCGCCACCATCCTGTTCGCCGCATTTACGGCAATCGACCTCACCGCCGCCATGAAGTCCTTTGAGTTCCCCGCGTGGGACGCGCCTATCCAGAGTCTTACCATGTTCGGAAGTCAGCCGAGCATGACCGTGGCACAGTTCGTCGCCCTTTGGATCGCCGTCAAGTGGCTGGCCGTCGTTCTGCTGGTTACCGCTCTCACGGGGATCTCCCTCCTGTCGGGCAAGGTGCTGAACACTATGGCCATCGTTGCCACCGCCACCCTCATGCCCTTCCTGCTCCGCCGATTCGGCCTGGCCGTGGCGCAGTATTTCGACTTTACCTATCTGCTGGAGGGTACGAGCTTCCTCACCACAGCGGCAGGCTCCGGACTCTATCTGACGCTCACGGTTGTGGTTCTCGCCACTGCTATCACGATCCTCACATGGCTTGCCAAACAGATGTGGGTGGGCCGTAAACACCATTAAGAAAGAAGGAAAATACCATGCTGACCATCAACAATCTTTCCAAATCCTACGGCTCCAATCTCGCCCTGAACCAATTCACCTACAGCTTCGACCACGGCATTTTGCCTTGCTGGGCCCCAACGGCTCGGGTAAATCTACGCTGATGAACATCGTCACCCAAAACCTCAAATCCGACAACGGTGAAATTCTGTTGGACGATACCCCCATTGGCAAGCTGGGCGCGTCCTACCGCGAAAAGCTGGGGTTCATGCCTCAGTACCCCGGTATGTACCCCTCCTTCTCGGCTCTGGATTTCCTCCGTTACATGGCCGTTCTGAAGGGACTGAATAAGAAGAAAGCCGACGAGCAAATCGACGAGCTTTTGCACGCCGTGGAGCTTCACGACGTGAGAACCCACCGTATCGGTTCTTTCTCGGGCGGTATGAAGCAGCGTCTTGCCCTCGCGCAATCTCTTTTGGGCGATCCCGAGATCGTCATTTTAGACGAACCCACCGCCGGTCTTGACCCCAAGCAGCGCATTGCTATCCGTAACTACATCGCCAGCGTTGCGCTCAATAAGACGGTCATCATCGCCACTCACGTGGTTTCCGATGTGGAGTTTATCGCCCGTGAAGCCATCATGCTCAAAAAGGGCGTGATCTCCGACAGCGGTTCTCCCTATGAGCTGACACAAAAGATCGAGGGGCAGGTGTGGCAGACGGTGGTAGCCGCCGAGGAAGTACAAGCCATGCAGGAGAAATTCCGCGTGGTCAACATCCAGAACGGTGAGCAGGGTGTGATTCTGCGCATTCTGTCCGACGTGAAGCCCACAGAAGATTCGGTGACGGTGGTGCCTTCTTTAGAGGATTACTACCTCCATGTCTTTGGTGATATCCTCTGATCTCGGGGGATGCAGCTATGTTAAAATACGAAATCAAAAAGATCCTCGGCAACCGCTTCGTCGTATTCTTCTTCCTCCTCATGTTCGCTGTCAACGCCATCCTGTCGGCGGTCTCGGTCATGAGCATTCCGGCCTCCCCCGAGACAGACCTGTCCGCCGAGGAGCTGGCCGCCATTGAGGAGATCTTTGCCCGCTACGAGGAGGATCCCGAGGCATTCCTCACCGAAATGGACACCCTGTACGCCTACTCCCAAAGGCTCACCGAGGTGCAGGTGCAGATGACCATGGATGCCATGATGAACGGGGTGGATCTGTCCACCCTGTCCATTCAGGACTACTGGCCCGAGTACAACGACGAAATCTGGGAGAAGATCCAGGAATACAACGGCACCTACCGCTATTTCCGCAACGTCAAGAACTACATAGACGTGACCCGCATCGAAAAGTATGACGAGGTCATCGCCCGCGCCGAGGCCGCCAAGATCGAGTACGTGGCCTTCGGCATGAGCGAGAACAGCTACGACTACCGCTATCAGGATGACGTGATTGACATTTACACCGTAGGCAAATACGTCCCCTTGGAAATCGAGCGGGACATTGGTTGGAATTACTATTTCGCCTACGCCGATGGCAATATTTGCCTCATCCTGTTCCTGCTGGTTCTCGTCCCGGGACTTTTGCTGGACGAGAAAAAGAACGGCACCTACCCCATCATCCGCGCTACCAAGCGGGGACGGCTGACCACCATGCTGGCCAAGCTTGCTGCCATGCTGTCAGTAATCGTGATCGCGGTCATCACCTTCTCGGCCACCACCCTGATCCTGTTCGGTGCAGAGTTTGGCTTCTCGTCCCTCACCAATTACATCCAGATCTTTGACGATTACCTGTTCTGCCCCTACATCGTCACGGTGGGCGAGTATCTGGGTCTGTCCCTCATCATCAAGATTCTGACCCTGTTCAGCTTGGGTACCGTCATTCTCACCGCTTCCTTCCTGCTCCGCAACTACGCCCTGACCTACCTCACGGGGCTTGTCATCGGCGGCGTGAACTTTTTCGTTTACTTCACCGACTATCTGGATATCAACAGCCCCCTGCGCCTGCTCAATATCTTCACTATTATGGACGCCGAGGTCTGCTTCTCCCGCTACTACGCCATCAACGTGTTTGGCCGTTGTCTCCCCTACCTCACCGCCATTTTCCTGTTCATGGGGCTGATCGCGGTGATCTTCGGTGTCTGGGCGACCCTGCTCTACTGCCGCTCGGCGGGTGGACGCTCTCTGCGGAAGGGGAAAAAGCTCTTCAAGATCCCCAACGTGTCTCTGCCTTGCTTCATCCCCGGCTTTGCGGGCTTTGAGCTTCATAAAGTCCTGTTCGCGGGTAAGTATATCCTACTCATTGCCGTCATTCTGCTGGTCAAGGGCTACCAGATCCACACCACCGATCCCGTCAATTACTCCTTCTCGGATACCCTCTACAAGGAGTACATGACCATGCTGGAGGGTGAGGTCACCCAGGAAAAGCTGGACTTCATCACCGACGAGCGCGCTGAGATCGACACCATCCGAGGCATGGAGAAGGAGATGGAGGCCAACTACCGTGACGGCCTCATTACCTACGATGAGTACGTGGAGTACCAAGGGCAGTTAGAAGATGCCAAGGCCAGAGACGACGTGTTCAAGGTCGTGGAGGCTCGCAGAGATTACCTGCTGGAACAGATCGAGGCGGGGCACGATGCCCATTTCGTCTACTCCACGGGCTGGAACCGGATGTTCGGGCGGGGATTTGACTACCTGCTCTACATTTTCGCCTTGGTGTTCGGCGCTATGCTCTTTACCACCGAGTACAGCGCGGGTGTGTCGGGTATCCTTCGCGCCACCAAGCGGGGACGGGGGGAGCTGTTCGCCACCAAATATGTCATCGTCGTGGTGGCATGTGCCCTCATGGCCATTGTCTGCGGCTACCTCGACCACACCAAGCTCACCGAGCTGTACACCTTCGCCTCTGCCACGTCTCCCGTCCAGAGCCTACCCATTCTTGGCGGAATTGGTTGGGACATGACCATCCAACAGTATCTTATGCTCTTTGAGACCCTCCGCGTGGTGGGTGTGGTGCTACTGGGCTTCATCACCGTGGCGGTGTCCGTCCCCTCCAAGAAATCGGTCAACACCATGGCTACCGTGGCCCTTGTGACGATTGTCCCCTTCGTGTTCCGCCGCTTCGGGCTGGACTTCGCCCGCTACTTCGATTTCACCACCCTCCTGTCGGGTCACGAATACCTCACCCAATCGTCGGGCTCGGCTCTCTATTTCGTTCTGTTCACCGCCGCCGTCCTCGCGGTCTGCGCCGCGCTGTTTGCGGTCAGCTTGGGACAATGGGTGGGATTCCGCCGAAGAGTACCCGGAAAGGAAAGGAGGATGCACTGATATGAAACACTACATGAAACTTGTCGCTATCCTTACGGTTTTGTTCACCATGCTTGCTATGCTCACCCTCACCGCTTGCCAAACGGGTATGCCCACAGAGGGCGAGACCAAGCCCGCCTTTGTCAATCCCCATTCCATCGAAACCGGCGATTGCCTCGTCCACACCTTGGAGAATGAGGTTTGTACCGCTTGCGGCTGGGAGTACCAAGTTTCCGAGGGCCTGGAGATTGGCATTGACACTTACAGCGGTCAGTACCTCGTGCTGGGGCGCGGGGAATGCACCGACACCCAGATCTATCTCCCCACGACCCACGAGGGGAACACCGTCATGGGTGTCGCCATCGGGGCGTTTACGGGGGACGAGACCCTGACCCACGTAGTCATCCCCGAGGGCATGACTATGATCGGAGACTCCGCATTCAGCCGTTGCAACCGCTTGGTTTCGGTGGAGCTTCCCACCACCGTCCAGACCCTCAACCGCGCCCTGTTCGAGGGGTGCTTTCGCCTCACGAGCATCAACCTTCCCGAGGGCATCACGTCTATCCCCGATTCCTTGTTCTCGGGCTGTTCCTCGCTGAAAAGCATCACCATCCCCTCCACCGTCACGAATCTCCACGGATGGGCCTTCAAAAAGTGCCTGCGCCTCACCGAGATCACCATCCCCGAGGGCGTAACCGAGATCGGCAACGGTGCCTTTGAGGGTTGCCGCGATCTGACTACCCTGTACCTCCCCACAACCCTCACCACCCTCAGCGGAACCACCTTCAAGGATTGCGGATCCTTGACGGATGTTCACTATAGCGGTACCCTCGCCCAATGGTGTGGCGTGCGGATCGACTTTCAGGATGCCAGCCCCACCATGCTTGCGGAGAATTTCTACGTGGAGGGCGCATTGATTGAGGGAGATATTATCCTCCCCGAGGGCATCACCGCCATTGGCAGCTTTACGCTGGCGGGGCTCCGCAACGTCACTTCCGTGACCGTCCCCGCCTCAGTGGCCTCTATTGGCGACAACGCCTTCAAGGACTGCGAAAAGCTGGCCTACCTCGTCTTGCAGGGCTCCACCCACGCGGGCAGTAACCCCTTCCCGAACACGGCGGTCAAGCACATCTACCTCACCGATACCCGCGAGGACGCCCTTTCCTACATCGCCTACTGGGCGGGTGCCTGTAAGTCGGCAGGGGCGGAGTTTCACTACGGGGATGCTTGGGAGTATGACGAGAACGGCACGCCGCAGTTGAAAGAAGAATGAAAGGATACAAGCATATGAAACGGATTATAGCGATTCTATTAGCCATTCTAACCGTCACGGCGGTATTTGCCTCCTGCTCCCGCCGTGAACAATTCCGTCCCACCGACACCGATGCCCCCACAGGAGAGCAGACCACGGTAGCGGGACAGACCGATGGAAATGATCCCAACGATACCAACCCCGCCGACACCAGCCAAGATAGCGGAGACGTAACGACCACCACCCCCCCCGACATTCCCATTGGAGACCCCTCCACGGGTGACGCCGAAAACGGCAAGATAACCGGCAACCCATACGAGGGCTGGACGAAGGAAGAACTATATGCTTCTTTCTTGAAGGAGGAGGAGCGGGCAGTTTATAACAAAGCATTATATCATTTTGATAACACGCCCTACTATGTGATTCTTGATGTGCAGTATGGCGGTTATATGTTTAGCAAACTCACTGGGCAGGTAATGCAGATCTGCAAAGACCCCATTTGCGACCATGAGGACTGTATTTTTGGCAATCATACAACCCAGTTGCTTTCGTGTCAGGTCGTGGATGATCGTATTTATATTGTTGTGGATGGGGTGAAAGAGGGCGGAAACATTAATTACATGTATTCTTTTGATCTGCTCATGGATGATCCAAAGTTGGTATGCGAATGGACAGATTCACCGCAAAACATATACATATATAAAGACAAGGTTTACTATATAACGGAACTGAAGATGGATAACGGTCAATACGGTTATGATACAATGGTGTATGATATGAAAGAAAAAAACACATCTCCCCTTCGTGAGAAAACCATCCCATGCATAGCGAGTTGGCACGAAGGAACATATGTATGGTATACGCCTAGGGAGGATGGCTCGCTCCGACGGTATAATTTGGATACGGGAGAGGATGAAGTGATTCTTGCTGGAAGTCTCTTGAACCGTGAAGAAGGTGAAACAGGATTCTGTTTTTTGGGTGCATCAGATCAAGCGGTATATGTCAAGAAATGGAGAGCAGGTGGAGGACTTACCAACTGTTTACGATATGATGTGGAGACAGGCCAAATGGAAGATATGGGGGCTAAGTCTGTGCTCATATACGACGATAACATTTACTTTGGAGTAAGTCATAATGTTGATACTTACAAAGATGATCCACACTATAAATATTATTTCAATAATATTTACGCTGGCACTGCTCTTGGAGGAAAAATCTTCTTGCGAAATGAGAGAACGGAGGAACAGCACGCAATTGTCAATCTTCTTACCGATCAAATTCCTGATTGTATAAAGGGTTTCCTCTGCCTTGATGAAAAATTCATGATCATTGAATATCAAACTTATAAGGATTTCACAAACTATTACAGCCCATCAATTCCCGAATGGGGCGAGAGTAAACGATATGTTGTTGTGAATCTGGAAACAGGGATAGCGTATGAATTAGGGGTTGATCTTTCAACTCAATCTGTGCACAAACAGTAAGGTGTATATTAAGAAGGAGTTTTACATGAAAACCAATCGAACATTAACTACCGTTCTGGGCGCCCTTTTGCTGGCCTCCTCCCTCGCCTCCTGCTCCCGCCGCGACCAATTCCGTCCGCCCGAGACCGACGCGCCTACGGGAGAGCAGACCACGCTGGTGGGACAGCCCGATGGAAATGATCCCTTTGAAAGCAACCCTGTCGAAACCAATCCCCATGAAACCAACCAAAGTGGCGGGGACGTAACCGAGTCCACCACTCTGCCCGAAACTACCCCTACTGATCCCAACACCCCCAAGCCCCCCGTGGGCGACGGCTCCGAGACGCCCAAGATCACCGGCAACCCCTACGAGGGCTGGACGGCGGAGGAGCTGTATGCGTCCTTTATGGAGGATCAGGAGCGGTCGGTTTTCAACAACCAAGACTATGGATTTGGTAACACTCCGTATTATGTGATTCTTGATGTCCAGTACGGCGGTTCCATGTTCAGCAAGCTCACGGGGCAGGTGGTGCAGATCTGTAAAGACCCTATCTGTGACCATAATAGATGCATATTCAGTCATCTAACGACACGGATGAGAGCTTGTCAAGTTGTGAATGATCGCTGTTATTTGGCGGTGGAAGGGTACAAGGGGGATGTATATACGTGTAGCTTGTATTCTTTCGATTTGCTTATGAATGATCCGCAGTTGGTTTGTGAATGGGAAGAAATGGATTGTCCCGATACCATATATGTGTATCAGGGTAAGATTTACTACGACGCAGATATTAAGTTTGATGACGGCCAATACAGTAACGTGACAATGGTGTACGATATAAACAAGAAAACAACGGCACCTTTGCACAACGATCCCGTTCGTTGTAGCATGATCGTGTATGAAGGAGCCTACGAGTGGTACACGGCTTGGGAGGACGGCTCTCTGCGGCGGTATAATTTGGATACAGGCGTGGATGAGGTGATCCTTACGGCAAGCCATTTGGATCGCGAAGCAGGTGAAACGGAGTTTATTTTTTGGGCGGAATCGAATCAAATGGTTTACGTACAGAAACGTTTGGCGAATCAAGATTTCTCCAACATTTTGAAATATGACATGAGCACCGGCGAAATGCTGGATACGGGATTTGGCAATTTCATTTTATACGATGATCGTGTATACATAAGCATCAATCATTACGTTGAGGAAAACAAAAACGATCCGCACTATGAGTACTATGCTCATGATAGTTTTTCTACGAGAGATGGCGGAAAAATCTATCAAAAAGAAACGAATACGGGAGAGTTGAAGGCTTTAGTCCGGCTTTGTACCGACGGAATCCCCGATGCTATGAAAAGTCGTCTGTTCATGGACGGTCATTTTTTGATGATCCAATATCAAACCTATAAGGATTTCAATAATTGCTACAGCCCCACACTTCCCGGATGGGCAAAAAGTAGACGCTATGTTGTTGTCGAACTGGAAACAGGGGTAGCGTATGAATTAGGGGTTGATCTTTCAACACAATCTGTGCACAAACAGTAAGGTGTATATTAAGAAGGAGTTTTACATGAAAACCAATCGAACATTAACTACCGTTCTGGCCGCCCTTCTGCTGGCCTCCTCCCTCGCCTCCTGCTCCCGCCGCGACCAGTTCCGCCCGCCCGAGACCGATACGCCCACAGGGGAGCATACCACGGTTGCGGGGCAGCCCGATGTGAGTGATCCGATTGAATCCCAACCAACGGGCGGTGATACAACGGACAAGGATGCCGAGCCCACCACCCCCGACGAAACCTCCCCCTCCGACTCCATCCACGTTCCCAACCCTAATGACGGCATCTTCGAGGCGGTCAAGACCATAGCCAACCCTTACGAGGGTATGACCGCCGAGGAGCTGTACGCCTCCTTCGAGCAGGATCGACAGCGCTCGGTGGTGAACGGTCTCATGCTCAACGCCCATAATACGCCGTATTACATCCTTCTGGACGCGCGCAAGGGCGGAAAAATGTACAGCAAGCTCACAGGACAGGTCATGACCATCTGCAAGGATCCCCTGTGTCAGCATACCGATTGTATTTTCGGTACCTATACCGCTTCGGCGGGGGACGTGCAAGTCTCGGGAGACCGTATTTACATATGGCTGGCAAGGACAAACAACGGCATGTGTACCGTGCTGTATTCCTTCGATCTGCTCATGGATAACCCCCGGGAGGAGTTCGTTTGGGCCAATGAATTTCTCGGTGCAGATACCGCTTTCTATCATGAAGGAAAGGTCTACTACAGTACGAGGGTTCAACAAGGCGGGATGAATGTTTCCACCGTCTACGTAGCCGATTTGGAATCGGATACTACGCAAAGGCTTTGGGATGACGAGCGGGCGATTGCCGGGCTCACCCTTGTGGGGGAGGATCTGTGGTACACCTCGGGACGGGACGGCTCCCTCCACCGCTACAGTCTTGCAACGGGAGAGGACACTTGCGTTCTATCTGCCGAGTATCTGAATCCCGAGGAGGGGCATCTTCATTTCTCTTATCTGGGTAAGGAAGGTGATCTCTTGTACGTGAGCCGCCAAGACGTGCAGAACTTTACAAACTATATGGTCTACGATATGGCGCAAAAGGTCCTCAAAGAAACGAATGTATCGTATCTATATGACGGTAACGCCTTCGCAGTTCTGGATCATAGGCAGGAATCCTTCGCAGAGGATCCGCACTACGCCTATTACCAAGAGTCATCCAACTACCTCGGCGGCGATTTCTACCTCTGCTCCGAGGACGGCAAGCCCATCCACCTGTTCCGCCTAGCTACCGACGGCATCCCTGATCAGTTTACCCAGTTCCTCTTGTTGGACGGACACTATGTCCTTTTCACCTACCAGACCTATAAGGACTACCAGAACAGCTACAACCCAAGCATTCCCGAGTGGGAGCGGAGTATTCGATTCTGCTTCGTGGATCTCTATACGGGTCAGGCGTATGATATGGGCGTAGATCTGGAGGAAATCAATTAAAAAAAGTAGCCTCGCGGCTACTTTTCAGGAATCCTTGCGTTGTGCGGTGTCAATCAAAGCGATTGCAGTTGCCTTGATGACTTCAATAGAGCGTTCATCGCAGCTGTAGAGCCGTCGGATGAGATTTTCTATCTCGGAATCTTTGTCAGAGCGTTCGGGATAGAAGATCAAGTCCGGCGATATGGAAAGTTCGCGGATGAGCTTGAACAGCACATCGTAGCTGGGCTTTTTACCCTCGTTTTCGATGCGGTACAGGTACCGTGTGGTGATTTCGACGCGGGCAGCCAGCTCTTCCATAGTCAAACCGGATTTTTGACGCGCTTTTTTGATTACGTCACCCGGCGTTTCAGTGTAAGTATGTACCATCAGTTCACCTCCCTGTATATTTTACCATTACAAGGTCATGTTGAAAATGGCATGAGAATCCAATTCTGGTGAACCGTCAGTTCGCGATATTATGAACTTATAACCCCGCCTTATAAAAAAACGAGTTTGGGCGGGGTCGCTTTCCCGTGCATATGATCCCGCCTTCCCGTTTTTGAGAAGGAGGGATTTTTTTATGCGCTGGACAAGCTCCTACGCTCCGCTGCTTATCAGAAGCGGCGACTATGATATGTATTCCGAGGCGGACAAAGCACTGTAGAATCGCTTGAAAAATTGTCCCCTCGGTTCAAGGCTATCTGCGGCCTTGATGATGAACTGGCAGTACAGGTAAATACTGAACAATATAGAAAATACGCATGTATCATGCGGCTACTTATGCCGTACGGTACGTGCGTTTTTGCTTTCTTCTATCCTATCCGCGCTCCTCCCCTTTTGAGATTTGCGATTCAAAAAGCAAATTTCAAAGGAGGGAGGACAATGAAAAAGCTGTCCACAACAATAACGGAAAAGAACGGTACCGTGCGTGTCATTACGGTTGAACTGGAAAACGAACTGGCAGATTGGCTGATCACACAGCCGAAAGAAGTGTATCGGGATTTTATCCTGTATGAGTATAAGGCTCGGTGCGTAGAACGTAAAGAGACACGACACGTACAGTCCTTAGAAAAGCTGTCTGAAAGCGGGTATGCGATTCAAGATGATACGGAACTTGATCCGGAAGACTTTTGCGCAAGAATGGATCTGGAGCAAGCATTGTCCCGACTATCCCAAGAGCAACAATGGCTGATCCGACAGATCTTTTTTCTCGGTCGTTCCCGTGTAGAGGTTGCCTGTACTCTTGGTGTAACAGAAGGCGCGATCCGAAGCCGTTTACATACAATTTTTCAAAAACTTGAAAAAATTTTGAAATGACCCTACGATTTGCCCTTCTCCCGTGGCTTTATAGTGAAGGGCGCACTTCAAAATACCAAAACTAAGGAGGCAAAGTATGATTTCGCTGGAAAAGATCAGAGAAGATTTGAAGGACATCCGGTACTACTACGCTCGTAAGCACATTTTTGACACAGTCAAAAGTAACGTGGGGCTCATTAAGATATTGGATAAGGTAGAGATATACAATCAGGCGATCCTTTCGGCTCCCCCAAGATTGTTTGATCTCTACGTCTGCCTGTATACCATGGGCTATACCCAGGAGGCACTATCTGCGGAGCTGGGCTTCACACCCGAGTACGTGCAGATGCAGCATAAGAAGATGCTTCTGTTCTTGCAAGCCAAATTTGAAGAAAAGCAAGGCGAGGAGGACGAGGGATGAAACAGAGACCGGATTTTATGATGAGTGCAAGCAACGTATACCGAACGCCTCACTTTATTGTCAGGCAGCGGCTCGGACTTCTCTTCAATGATGAGGAGTCCAATGAGCTGATCAGCCGTGATACCTACTACGCACGGACACCGGAAAGGGATGCCGAATATGAGATCCGATTCAAGAAGCGGATCAAGATCGACGGTAAACGCATCCGTACCAACGTTACCGTCCGTGAGTACAAGCCGTAAGCGTTAAAGGCACGCTTACTCCATGCCATTGTTGGGGTAATGTTTTGGGGAATACGGAAACTACCAGGGGCTTTTCGGAAACTCTTGGGACGGGCTTTCTGGTATTTCCCGAGCAAAACCCTTATAATGAAAGCGTGATCGGCACAGTCAAGAACTCGATCATCGGTGCGGTTTTTGCAAAGTAAAGGTGGCCACCTTCCGACACACAATCGCACGAAACACAGTTTCACATCATCCTGCCGTATCACGCGCTACAACTGAATAGCCTACGGGCACCAATCAAATTCATTCCAAGGAGGTTTGCACATGGCAAACGAAAAGTACAACAAGCGCAGATGGGCGATCCCGTCCAAGCGAGCCAAGGGCTATGCCGAGGAGCGTAAGGCTAAGGTACACACCAAGGGTCCCAAGGAAGGAAAGCCCCTTACCGATTACGAGGCAGGCATTCGTTCCGGATACCTTCAGGCACAATCCGATCACAGCGGCATCTTCAAGTACAAGAAGGCTCTGGCTGAGGGCAAGTCCAAGAAGGAAGCCCGCGAGATCTCCCAGCGCAAGGGCGGCTGATCCCCGTTATAGGATCGCACAAGTAACCAAAATTCAATAAAAAAACTGCAACAGGAGGTAAAGAAACATGAACGCAGAAAAGAACATTTTCGTGGAGCGCGAGGTATTTGAGAAGGACGGCAAGTCTTACTTCTCTTACTTCATCCGTGGCAACGTCAGAGGCAAGGACGTCCGCGTGGCCATCATTCCCCCCGATAAGGGCGGTTACACCGTACTGGATATCGTCTTCGGAAGTGCCATGGCCGCCGAGCTGGTGGTCAAGCCCTTCGAGATCAAGGACGACGCCACCGGTAAGGTCATCAGCGGCAACACCTACGCGGTGAAGTCCTATGATGAGTACGGCGTGGAGTATGAGTGCGCCATCAAGCCCTTCCGCGCATCCGACAAGGCTCTGCTCAATATGCTGCTGAAGTAAGCGCGGCAAGTTGCCGCCCCCAAAAGTTCACCTTTCATAGTTGGTCATAGCCCTAAGGAACTGTCCACCATGAAGTGACAGGGGGAAAATCAAAAAATAACTGTTTCTGCGGCTTGGATGCGGACAAGCCCACCCGAGCCGCAGTTTTTATCTCACACAAGGAGGTCTTCTACATGGAAGCAACCAAAACTACAAAGCCCGAGTCCGGCTTCAAGCGTACCGTCAAGAAAGCGGGCGCGAAAACAAAAGCCTTCGTGGGCAAGAAAACCGCCCAGGTCAAGGCGTATCAGAAGCAGGTCAAGAGCGATAAGGATACCGCTTATGACATTGGCTTCAAGCACGGCTGGGATGAAGCGTACAACATCCCCAAGCGTTACAGTGCGAGATCGGCAGCAGCGCAGGGCTTTAAGAAAGGCGTTGTGAACCGCTACCGTTCCGACAAGTACGCAAAGCACCACAAAACCAAATCTAACTGTTAATCAAAGGAGGAATTACCCTATGAAGAAGAATTTCAAGAAGTATCTGTCCAT